>NZ_JBJGEJ010000010.1:0-156078 GCF_045062345.1 Pseudomonas sp. 2024-210
TAGTGAAACGATGCATCGCCGATGGTAGTGTGGGGTTTCCCCATGTGAGAGTAGGTCATCGTCAAGATTAAATTCCAAACCCCCTGTCTGCTCACGCAGACAGGGGGTTTGTTTTTGTGCGCGAAAACTTGCCGTGCACAGGAGTCTTCATTTTTTCGCAGAATTTGCGCTGTGTGCTTAATGATGTTTTTGGACTGGCCTGCCAGTATTTGCGATGGAGCAGTTATGCTTTGGAGCTGGGTATGCAATGGTCTAGCTCATGGCTATCATGCCTTCCTCATTGTGAGGTGATACGTGAATGCTGACGTTGTTGAAACTCCTTAAAGATGGTCGATTTCATTCGGGGCAGGCCTTGGGTCAAGCTCTCGGTATAAGCCGAAGTGCTGTATGGAAACAGCTGCAGCACCTGGAGTCAGAATTGAACTTGTCTATTCACAAAGTGCGCGGTCGTGGTTATCAACTGGCTTCCCCGCTAGAGCTGCTTGATTCCGAACAGATCCCCTCTACGCCATGGCCAGCATTCATTCATCAAGCGCTGGACTCAACGAACGCAGAAGCCTTGCGTAGTGTTGGGCGAGGTGAGACAGCGCCCTTTGTTGTGTTGGCAGAGCAGCAAAGTGCGGGTCGAGGTCGTCGAGGTCGTAAGTGGGTCAGTCCGTATGCAGAAAATATCTATTACAGTCTCGTTCTGCGCATTGAGGGGGGCATGCGCCAACTAGATGGTCTGAGTTTAGTCGTTGGTCTGGCAGTGTTAAACGCGTTGCGCGACATCGGTACTGCCAATGCCGGACTTAAGTGGCCAAATGATGTGCTTGTGGGTAGCAAAAAAATCGCTGGCATACTGCTTGAGCTGGTCGGTGATCCAGCGGACGTATGTCATGTGGTATTAGGCATTGGCATCAACGTTAATATGAAAACAGCTGAAGAGGTTGACCAGGCATGGACTTCTATTCGCTTGGAAACAGGTCGCTCTATCAATCGTAATGAGCTTATTGTCATTCTTAATAACAGGCTGCATCAGTATTTGCAGCAGCATGAGAAGCAGGGCTTTGCTGTTATGCAGTCTGAGTGGGAGGAGAATCATCTATGGCAAGGGAGGGAGGTGTCGTTAATCGCCGGTATTCATAAGGTTGATGGTACCGTTCTTGGCATAGATCGACAGGGGGCTTTGCGCATAGATGTGGCCGGCACTGAGAAAATATTTAGTGGTGGCGAATTGAGTTTGAGGTTGCGCCATGATTCTTGAGCTGGACTGCGGCAATAGTTTTATAAAGTGGCGTGTACTTAACGGCAATATCTCGGTCTGTGGAGGTGTTGCAGACACGAATGCCGCACTGGTTAGTGCTGTATTGGCGCACGCGGCATTGAGAGTGCGCCACTGTCGCCTGGTGAGCGTGCGAAGTGATGACGAAACCGCCGCCCTCATTGCCATACTAGAGACCAGCTTTGGTGTGGAAGTGCTCAGCGCCCAGCCCGCTCGAGCTGTGGCAGGGGTCAGAAATGGCTATGAGGACTTCGAGCGTCTGGGGTTGGACCGTTGGCTAGCACTGCTGGGTGGGTTTGAGCTGGCAAAAGGTGCATGTTTAATACTCGATTTCGGGACTGCGGTAACCTCTGATTTTGTTGCGGCTGATGGTGCTCATATAGGTGGGTTCATTTGTCCTGGATTACCCTTGATGCGCAGCCAGCTGCGCACCCATACGCGGCGCATCCGTTACGACAATGTTTTGGCAGAGCAAGCATTACACAGTTGTACGCCAGGTCGGTCTACTGCGGAAGCCGTTGAACGCGGGTGTTTATTGATGCTGCGAGGGTTCGTAATGACCCAGTTGCAATTAGCGCATGAATATTGGGGGGATGACTTAGTGGTGTTCCTTACTGGCGGGGATGCAGGCCTTGTGGCTGATGTGGTGCCAGAAGCCAAGCTTGTTCAGGATCTAGTATTTGTCGGTTTGGCGGTCGCTTGTCCCATTGCTTGAGGTTTCTATGCGTTGGCTGTTTCTGCTCCTTGTCGTGCTGAATTTTTTTTACTATGTATGGCATAAGCAAGAAGCGCCAGTGAAGGTCAAGGAGGTGCGCTCGTTATCAGTGTCTACAGATGGCAGGCGCACTGTTCAGTTGCTCAATGAGATGCGGCCAGTGCCCCCTTTACCTGACGTTCAGAAGTCGTCCAGCTCTAACGAATTCTGTACTTATCTGGCCGGTATTGATGATAGTGAGCAGCTACGGAGCCTTGAGCTGAAGCTTGCAAGCTTGAATATAAAGCTAGTACCAGTCACGTCTCTAACCGCTGAGATGGAAAAATTTCACTATCGTATTGTTCAGGAAGACCAGCTTCAGGCACCTGAAGAGGTATTGCAGAAGCTTGTTAATGAATTCAAAGGCTTAATATACAAAAAAAGCCGATGCTAGGGGTTGCGGCTGTCCCATTCTTTGCATAGAATGGCGCCCGCTCCACAGTGAACATCTTAAGATGTTTGCCAAGGGGAGTGAGTCAATTTCCTAACTTGATGATTTTATTAAGAAAAGTGATTGACAAAGAGTTGGGATGCTGTAGAATCCCGCTCAGCTCAGGAGGGGTTCCCGAGCGGCCAAAGGGATCAGACTGTAAATCTGACGTCTACGACTTCGAAGGTTCGAATCCTTCCCCCTCCACCATATTTTCGCAAATCAGCATGATTTGCGGGTGTAGTTTAGTGGTAGAACCTCAGCCTTCCAAGCTGATGATGCGGGTTCGATTCCCGCCACCCGCTCCATTTATGCTGGCTTGAAGGTAGTTTTTGCTCTTGTAGCTCAGTTGGTAGAGCACACCCTTGGTAAGGGTGAGGTCAGCGGTTCAAATCCGCTCAAGAGCTCCATATAACAAGGCAGATATGAAAATATCTGCCTTTGTTTTAACAGGCTGCAAAGCTTGTCCGGAGTGTTTGCTGGTTGTGCTGGATTTTGGTGCTGCTGCTCTGGTTCGTAATTGCTGTTGTAAGTGGCTTGCATACAGTTGCTTGCGGTATCTGATGGGTCTGTATAGGTCTTTTGGAAAAAGTAATTGCATTGGTTGTTGAAAAGTCTCTCTCGGGTCGGCATAATCGGCGGCTCGATAATGTTTTAGGTCAGTAGCTCAATTGGCAGAGCGACGGTCTCCAAAACCGTAGGTTGGGGGTTCGATTCCCTCCTGACCTGCCAGATTCTCTCATTGCATCTGGCTTTCTTTTCACAGGATCCTCTTTGATGACTCCCAAGGCTGAAGTTCAAGGCTCTCGCTTCGATCTACTCAAGTGGCTAGCAGTGGTTGCCCTTGTTGTGATTGGCGTTGTTGGGAATCAGTATTATTCTGGTTCGCCGATCCTGTATCGCGTCATCGCTCTCCTTGTTATTGCTGCTGTTGCTGCTTACATCGGGTTGCAGACTGCGAAAGGCAAGTCGTTCGCTGTCCTGGTAAAGGAAGCTCGTGCTGAGATTCGTAAAGTCGTATGGCCAACTCGCCAAGAAACTACGCAGACCACGTTGATCGTGGTGGCTGTTGTTCTTGTTATGGCGTTGCTGTTGTGGGGTTTAGATTCCCTGCTCGGTTGGCTCGTTTCCTTGATTGTTGGCTAAGGGTGTCCCGTGGCTAAGCGTTGGTACGTAGTGCATGCTTATTCGGGTTACGAAAAGCATGTTATGCGCTCTTTGATCGAGCGTATTAAGCTGGCAGGCATGGAAGATGGCTTCGGCGAGATTCTGGTTCCCACTGAAGAAGTGGTCGAAATGCGTAATGGCCAGAAGCGCAAAAGCGAGCGGAAATTCTTCCCTGGTTATGTGCTTGTCCAAATGGACATGAACGAAGGAACTTGGCACTTAGTCAAGGATACCCCTCGTGTCATGGGCTTTATTGGTGGCACCGCTGACAAGCCAGCGCCGATTACAGATAAAGAGGCAGAAGCAATTCTGCGTCGTGTTGCTGATGGTAGCGACAAGCCTAAGCCGAAGACGTTGTTCGAGCCGGGTGAAGTTGTTCGAGTCACTGACGGCCCGTTTGCCGATTTCAATGGCACGGTTGAAGAAGTAAACTATGAAAAGAGTCGCATCCAAGTGGCTGTGCTCATTTTCGGACGCTCTACTCCGGTAGAGCTAGAGTTCAGTCAGGTCGAAAAGGTCTAGCTGAGCACGCATCCCAACCCCATGGCTTCGGCTGTGGGGTTTTGTCGTCACTGGGATAAACACGCAAGTAACCGGGGAGCCTTTTAATTTAGGCGTCTGAACCCGTAATTGGAGTGCCTCATGGCCAAGAAGATTACCGCTTACATCAAGCTGCAAGTGAAGGCCGCTCAGGCCAATCCAAGCCCACCTGTTGGTCCAGCACTGGGTCAGCACGGTGTGAACATCATGGAATTCTGCAAAGCTTTCAACGCCCGTACTCAGGGTATTGAGCCAGGCCTGCCGACTCCTGTGATCATCACTGTATACAGCGACCGTAGCTTCACATTCGAAACCAAATCGACTCCGGCTTCGGTTCTGCTGAAGAAGGCTGCCGGTTTGACTAGCGGTTCCGCTCGTCCAAACACCGTTAAAGTTGGCACTGTTACTCGTGCACAGCTGGAAGAAATCGCGAAAACCAAAAACGCGGATCTGACTGCTGCTGACATGGATGCAGCCGTGCGTACCATCGCCGGTTCTGCTCGTAGCATGGGCCTTAACGTGGAGGGTGTGTAATGGCTAAGCTGACTAAGCGCCAAAAGGCTATCGCCGGTAAAATTGAAGCTGGCAAGTCTTACAACTTTGTAGACGCTGCTGCTCTGTTGGCCGAGCTGTCGACTGTCAAGTTCAGCGAGTCTTTTGACATCGCTATCAACTTGGGCGTAGACCCACGTAAATCTGACCAGGTTGTTCGTAGCGCTACCGTGCTGCCACACGGCACTGGCAAGACTGTACGTGTAGCTGTGTTCACTCAGGGTCCAGCTGCTGAAGCTGCTCTGGCAGCCGGCGCAGATCGCGTTGGTATGGACGACCTGGCCGCAGAAATGAAAGGCGGCGACCTGAACTATGACGTAGTTATTGCCTCCCCGGACGCGATGCGTGTTGTAGGTCAGTTGGGTCAGATCCTGGGTCCACGTGGCCTGATGCCTAACCCGAAGGTTGGTACCGTAACTCCAGACGTAGCTACTGCGGTTAAGAACGCAAAAGCTGGTCAGGTTCGTTATCGCACCGACAAAAACGGTATCATCCACACTTCCGTTGGCAAGGTCGGTTTCGACGCTGTCAAGCTGAAGGAAAACGTTGAAGCCTTGGTCGCTGATCTTAAGCGTATCAAGCCAGCTTCCTCGAAAGGTATTTACGTTAAGCGCGTTACCCTGAGCACCACTATGGGCCCAGGCTTGGTCATCGACCAAGGTTCTTTGGACGCGTAAAACAAATTGGCGCAGCATGCTGCGCCAATGAAAGATTGGGGTCCCTGCCTGGCGGGGGCTATCCAAGACCGTAGGCGGTGAAAGCCTTAAACCTCAAGCCTACGCAGATGGTGCTCCCGGTTCCTTACCGAATCAGACACCAAAACGACATCCGACTCAGGTTGGATGAAACGGTAACAAGCAGGAGTTAAACCCGTGGCAATTAAACTCGAAGACAAGAAGGCCATCGTCGCTGAAGTCAACGAGGCTGCCAAAGTTGCCCTGTCCGCTGTTGTGGCTGATGCCCGCGGTGTGACAGTGAGCGCTATGACCGGACTCCGTAAAGAGGCTCGTGAAGCTGGCGTTTACGTACGTGTTGTACGTAACACCCTGCTCAAGCGCGCTGTTGCTGACACTGAATACAGTGTTCTCAACGACGTGTTCACTGGCCCGACCTTGATTGCATTCTCTCAAGAACATCCGGGCGCTGCTGCTCGTATTTTCAAAGAATTCGCAAAAGGTCAGGATAAGTTCGAGATCAAGGCAGCTGCGTTCGAGGGCAAGTTCCTCGCAGCTAATCAGATCGACGTACTGGCAAGTCTGCCGACCCGTGACGAAGCAATTTCTCAGCTGATGAGCGTGATTCAAGGCGCTACCAGCAAATTGGCTCGTACTCTGGCGGCACTTCGCGACCAGAAAGAAGCTGCTGCAGCCTAAGGCTGAGCGACTCCTTTCGGCGTTTATTGTTTATTTCGATGGCCGCTTAGGCCGTCACCCCAATACAGGAATTAATAGTCATGTCTCTGACTAACGACCAAATCATCGAAGCAATCGGCGAAAAATCCGTTCTGGAAATCGTTGAACTGATCAAAGCAATGGAAGAGAAGTTCGGCGTTTCCGCTGCTGCTGCTTCTGCTGGTCCTGCTGCTGCCGCTGCTGTTGTTGAAGAGCAAACTGAATTCAACGTTATGCTGCTGGAAGCTGGCGAGAAGAAAGTTAACGTGATCAAGGCTGTTCGTGAGCTGACTGGTCTGGGCTTGAAAGAAGCCAAGGCAGTAGTTGACGGCGCTCCAGCTATGGTTCTGGAAGCTGTTGCTAAAGAAGCAGCTGACAAAGCCAAGGCTACCTTGGAAGAAGCAGGCGCTAAAGTCGAGCTGAAGTAAGCATCGACCTTGCGTCTCCAGCCCAGGCGTTAAGCTGAGGCTGATGGCTGGTGGCTCTTGCCACCGGCCTTTTTCCGTTATTGGCAACCGACTAGGTTGGTGCCTTTAACGTGCTGTAACCACCCTGTGCGGTGGAGCAAACCAAGGGGTTTGCACGATTTTCTGGCTGCTCCCGTCGGGAGAGGCCAAACAAGCAGGTGACCAAGCTGGGGAACGCTGATGGCTTACTCATATACTGAGAAAAAACGTATCCGCAAGGACTTTAGCAAGTTGCCGGACGTCATGGATGTGCCGTATCTCTTGGCAATCCAGCTGGATTCGTATCGTGAATTCTTGCAGGCGGGAGCGACTAAAGATAAGTTCCGCGACGTGGGCCTGCATGCGGCCTTCAAATCCGTTTTCCCGATCATCAGCTACTCCGGCAATGCTGCGCTGGAGTATGTCGGTTATCGCTTGGGCGAGCCGGCATTTGATGTCAAAGAATGCGTGTTGCGTGGCGTAACGTACGCCGTACCTTTGCGGGTAAAAGTTCGTTTGATCATTTTCGACAAAGAATCGTCGAACAAAGCGATCAAGGACATCAAAGAGCAAGAAGTCTACATGGGTGAAATCCCCCTGATGACTGAAAACGGTACCTTTGTAATCAATGGTACCGAGCGTGTAATTGTTTCCCAGCTGCACCGTTCCCCGGGCGTGTTCTTTGACCACGACCGCGGCAAGACGCACAGCTCCGGTAAGCTGCTTTATTCCGCGCGTATCATTCCTTACCGTGGTTCGTGGTTGGACTTTGAGTTCGACCCGAAAGACTGCGTGTTCGTGCGTATTGACCGTCGTCGCAAGCTGCCTGCATCGGTATTGCTGCGCGCGCTGGGCTATACAACCGAGCAAGTGCTGGACGCGTTCTACACCACCAACGTGTTCCACGTTCAAGGCGAAACTATCAGCCTGGAGCTGGTACCTCAGCGTCTGCGCGGTGAAATTGCGGCTATCGATATTACCGATGACAAAGGCAAGGTTATTGTCGAGCAAGGTCGTCGTATTACTGCTCGTCATATCAACCAGCTGGAAAAAGCCGGTATCAAGCAGCTCGTTATGCCTCTGGACTACGTCCTGGGTCGCACAACGGCCAAAGCTATCGTGCATCCGGCAACCGGCGAAATCATTGCAGAGTGCAACACCGAACTGACAACTGAAATTCTGGCAAAAATTGCCAAGAGCCAAGTTGTTCGTATCGAAACGTTGTACACCAACGATATCGACTGTGGTCCGTTCGTTTCCGACACGCTGAAGATCGACTCCACCAGCAACCAATTGGAAGCGCTGGTCGAAATCTATCGCATGATGCGTCCAGGCGAGCCGCCAACCAAAGACGCTGCCGAGACTCTGTTCAACAACCTGTTCTTCAGCCCTGAGCGCTATGACCTGTCTGCGGTCGGCCGGATGAAGTTCAACCGTCGTATCGGTCGTACCGAGATCGAAGGTTCGGGCGTGTTGTGCAAAGAAGACATCGTCGCGGTACTGAAGACTCTGGTCGACATCCGTAACGGTAAAGGCATCGTCGATGACATCGACCACCTGGGTAACCGTCGTGTTCGCTGTGTAGGCGAAATGGCTGAAAACCAGTTCCGCGTTGGCCTTGTGCGTGTTGAGCGTGCGGTCAAAGAGCGTCTGTCGATGGCTGAAAGCGAAGGCCTGATGCCGCAAGACCTGATCAACGCCAAGCCTGTGGCTGCTGCGGTGAAAGAGTTCTTCGGTTCCAGCCAGCTGTCCCAGTTCATGGACCAAAACAACCCGCTGTCCGAGATCACCCA
This sequence comes from Pseudomonas sp. 2024-210, assembly GCF_045062345.1. Taxonomy (NCBI): domain Bacteria; kingdom Pseudomonadati; phylum Pseudomonadota; class Gammaproteobacteria; order Pseudomonadales; family Pseudomonadaceae; genus Pseudomonas; species Pseudomonas sp. 2024-210. The sequence goes on from NZ_JBJGEJ010000010.1 coordinate 8,338, forward strand.
CAAGCGCCGTGTTTCTGCACTTGGCCCGGGCGGTCTGACGCGTGAGCGTGCAGGCTTTGAAGTTCGTGACGTACACCCGACTCACTACGGTCGTGTATGCCCGATTGAAACGCCGGAAGGTCCGAACATCGGTCTGATCAACTCCTTGGCTGCTTATGCTCGCACCAACCAGTACGGCTTCCTTGAGAGCCCGTACCGTGTTGTGAAAGATGCATTGGTGACCGACGAGATCGTTTTCCTGTCCGCTATCGAAGAAGCTGATCACGTGATCGCTCAGGCTTCGGCCACGATGAACGACAAGAAAGTGCTGATCGACGAGTTGGTAGCTGTTCGTCACTTGAACGAATTCACCGTTAAGGCGCCGGAAGACGTCACCTTGATGGACGTTTCTCCGAAGCAGGTAGTTTCGGTTGCAGCGTCGCTGATCCCGTTCCTGGAACACGATGACGCCAACCGTGCGTTGATGGGTTCCAACATGCAGCGTCAAGCTGTACCGACCCTGCGTGCTGACAAGCCGCTGGTAGGTACCGGCATGGAGCGTAACGTAGCTCGTGACTCCGGCGTTTGCGTCGTGGCTCGTCGTGGTGGCGTGATCGACTCTGTAGACGCTAGCCGCATCGTGGTTCGTGTTGCTGATGATGAAGTTGAAACTGGTGAAGCCGGTGTCGACATCTACAACCTGACCAAATACACCCGCTCCAACCAGAACACCTGCATTAACCAGCGCCCGCTGGTTCGCAAAGGTGATCGTGTACAGCGTAGCGACATCATGGCTGACGGCCCGTCCACCGATATGGGTGAACTGGCACTGGGTCAGAACATGCGCATCGCGTTCATGGCCTGGAACGGTTACAACTTCGAAGACTCCATCTGCCTGTCGGAACGAGTTGTTCAAGAAGATCGCTTTACCACGATCCACATTCAGGAATTGACCTGTGTGGCACGTGATACCAAGCTTGGGCCTGAAGAGATCACTGCAGACATCCCGAACGTGGGTGAAGCTGCACTGAACAAGCTGGACGAAGCCGGTATTGTTTACGTAGGTGCTGAAGTTGGCGCTGGCGACATTCTGGTTGGTAAGGTCACTCCGAAAGGTGAGACTCAGCTGACTCCAGAAGAGAAGCTGTTGCGCGCAATCTTTGGTGAAAAAGCCAGCGATGTTAAAGACACTTCCCTGCGTGTACCTACCGGTACCAAAGGTACTGTCATCGACGTGCAGGTCTTCACTCGCGACGGCGTTGAGCGTGATGCTCGTGCCCTGTCGATCGAGAAGACCCAGCTGGATGAGATCCGCAAGGACCTGAACGAAGAGTTCCGCATCGTTGAAGGCGCTACCTTCGAACGTCTGCGCTCTGCTCTGGTTGGCCGTATTGCCGAAGGCGGTGCCGGTCTGAAGAAAGGTCAGGAAATCACTAATGAAATCCTGGATGGTCTTGAGCATGGTCAGTGGTTCAAACTGCGCATGGCTGAAGATGCTCTGAACGAGCAGCTCGAAAAAGCTCAGGCCTACATCATCGATCGCCGTCGTCTGCTGGACGACAAGTTCGAAGACAAGAAGCGCAAACTGCAGCAAGGCGATGACCTGGCTCCGGGCGTGCTGAAAATCGTCAAGGTTTACCTGGCAATCCGTCGTCGCATCCAGCCGGGTGACAAGATGGCTGGTCGTCACGGTAACAAAGGTGTGGTCTCCGTGATCATGCCGGTTGAAGACATGCCGTACGATGCCAATGGCACCCCGGTAGATGTGGTCCTCAACCCGTTGGGCGTACCTTCGCGTATGAACGTTGGTCAGATTCTTGAAACTCACCTGGGCCTCGCAGCCAAAGGTTTGGGCGAGAAGATCAACCTCATGATTGAAGAGCAGCGTAAGGTCGCTGACCTGCGTAAGTTCCTGCATGAGATCTACAACGAAATTGGCGGTCGTCAAGAAAGCCTGGATGACTTCTCGGATCAAGAAATCCTTGATCTGGCGAAGAACCTTCGCGGCGGTGTGCCAATGGCTACCCCGGTGTTCGACGGTGCCAAAGAAAGCGAAATCAAGGCAATGCTTCGTTTGGCAGACCTGCCAGACAGCGGCCAGATGACGCTGACTGACGGTCGTACCGGCAACCAGTTCGAACGTCCGGTTACCGTTGGCTACATGTACATGCTGAAGCTGAACCACTTGGTAGACGACAAGATGCACGCTCGTTCTACTGGTTCTTACAGCCTGGTTACCCAGCAGCCGCTGGGTGGTAAGGCTCAGTTCGGTGGTCAGCGTTTCGGGGAGATGGAGGTCTGGGCGCTGGAAGCTTACGGCGCGGCATACACTCTGCAAGAAATGCTCACAGTGAAGTCGGACGATGTGAACGGCCGTACCAAGATGTACAAAAACATCGTGGATGGCGATCACCGTATGGAGCCGGGCATGCCCGAGTCCTTCAACGTGTTGATCAAAGAAATTCGTTCCCTCGGCATCGATATCGATCTGGAAACCGAATAACACGTGACGCGAATCGAGAGCGGGGCAGTTTTGCCCGCTCTCTGCTCCGCCAGGAGGAAAGGCCTTGAAAGACCTACTGAATTTGCTGAAAAACCAGGGTCAAGTCGAAGAGTTCGACGCCATCCGTATTGGATTGGCATCGCCTGAGATGATCCGTTCGTGGTCGTTCGGTGAAGTTAAAAAACCGGAAACCATCAACTACCGTACGTTCAAGCCTGAGCGTGACGGCCTGTTCTGCGCCAAGATCTTTGGCCCGGTAAAGGATTACGAGTGCCTGTGCGGTAAGTACAAGCGCTTGAAGCACCGCGGTGTGATCTGTGAGAAGTGTGGCGTTGAAGTCGCACTGGCCAAGGTCCGTCGCGAGCGCATGGCTCACATCGAACTGGCTTCGCCAGTGGCCCATATCTGGTTCCTGAAATCGCTGCCGTCCCGTATCGGCTTGCTGATGGACATGACCCTGCGTGATATCGAACGCGTTCTCTACTTCGAGAGCTATGTCGTTATCGATCCGGGCATGACCACTCTTGAAAAAGGTCAGCTGCTGAACGATGAGCAGTATTTCGAAGCGCTGGAAGAATTCGGCGACGACTTCGATGCCCGTATGGGTGCTGAGGCTGTTCGTGAGTTGCTGCACGCTATCGACCTGGAACACGAGATTGGCCGTCTGCGCGAAGAAATTCCGCAAACCAACTCCGAAACCAAAATCAAGAAACTGTCCAAGCGCTTGAAGTTGATGGAGGCCTTCCTGGGCTCTGGCAACCTTCCAGAGTGGATGGTTCTGACCGTTCTGCCGGTTCTGCCGCCAGATCTGCGTCCTTTGGTTCCGTTGGATGGTGGTCGTTTCGCGACTTCCGACCTCAACGATCTGTACCGTCGAGTGATCAACCGTAACAACCGCTTGAAGCGCCTGCTTGATCTGTCCGCTCCGGACATCATCGTGCGTAACGAAAAGCGTATGTTGCAAGAAGCCGTCGACGCACTGCTCGACAACGGCCGTCGCGGTCGCGCTATCACGGGTTCCAACAAGCGTCCTCTGAAATCCCTGGCTGACATGATCAAGGGTAAGCAGGGTCGTTTCCGTCAGAACTTGCTCGGTAAGCGTGTTGACTACTCGGGTCGTTCGGTAATTACCGTAGGTCCGACCCTGCGTCTGCACCAGTGCGGTCTGCCTAAAAAAATGGCGCTCGAGCTGTTCAAGCCTTTCATCTTCGGCAAGCTTGAAATGCGTGGTCTCGCTACCACCATTAAAGCCGCCAAGAAAATGGTTGAGCGCGAACTGCCGGAAGTTTGGGACGTTCTCGCTGAAGTTATCCGCGAACACCCAGTGCTTCTCAACCGTGCACCGACCCTTCACCGTCTGGGTATCCAAGCGTTTGAACCCGTACTGATCGAAGGTAAAGCTATTCAGCTGCACCCGCTGGTCTGTGCTGCGTACAACGCCGACTTCGACGGCGACCAAATGGCCGTGCACGTACCGCTGACACTGGAAGCTCAGTTGGAAGCGCGTGCGTTGATGATGTCGACCAACAACATCCTGTCTCCAGCCAACGGTGAGCCAATCATCGTTCCGTCGCAGGACGTTGTATTGGGTCTGTACTACATGACGCGTGAAGCGATCAACGCCAAAGGCGAAGGTCGTGTATTCGCTGACTTGCAAGAAGTTGACCGTGTGTTCCGTGCCGGCGAAGCCGCACTGCATGCCAAGGTCAAGGTTCGTATCAGCGAAACTGTCAATGACCGTGATGGCGGCAGCGTGAGCAACACCCGTATCGTCGACACCACTGTCGGTCGTGCGCTGTTGTTCCAGGTTGTGCCAAAAGGTCTGTCGTACGACGTCGTCAACTTGCCGATGAAGAAAAAAGCGATCTCCAAGCTGATCAACCAGTGCTACCGCGTGGTTGGTTTGAAAGAGACCGTGATCTTCGCTGACCAGTTGATGTACACCGGTTTTGCTTACTCGACCATCTCCGGCGTTTCCATCGGTGTTAACGACTTCGTTATCCCGGATGAGAAAGCCCGCATCATCGCGGCTGCAACCGATGAAGTGAAAGAGATCGAAAGCCAGTACGCCTCGGGCCTGGTAACACAGGGCGAGAAGTACAACAAAGTAATCGACCTTTGGTCGAAGGCTAACGACGAAGTTTCCAAGGCCATGATGTCGAACCTCTCGAAAGAGAAGGTTATTGATCGTCACGGTGTTGAAGTTGAGCAAGAGTCGTTCAACTCGATGTACATGATGGCTGACTCCGGTGCTCGGGGTTCTGCTGCGCAGATCCGTCAGCTGGCCGGTATGCGTGGTCTGATGGCCAAGCCAGACGGCTCCATCATCGAAACGCCGATTACTGCGAACTTCCGTGAAGGTTTGAGCGTACTTCAGTACTTCATCTCGACTCACGGTGCTCGTAAGGGTCTGGCGGATACCGCCTTGAAGACAGCTAACTCCGGTTACCTGACGCGTCGTCTGGTAGACGTTGCGCAAGACTTGGTGGTGACTGAGGTTGACTGCGGTACCGAACACGGTCTGGTGATGACTCCGCACATCGAAGGCGGTGACGTTGTTGAGCCGTTGGGTGAGCGCGTTCTGGGTCGAGTGATCGCCCGTGACGTATTCAAGCCGGGTACTGAGGAAATCATTGTTCCTGCAGGCACTCTGGTTGACGAGAAGTGGGTTGAATTCATCGAGCTGAACAGCATCGACGAAGTGATCGTTCGCTCGCCAATCAGCTGCGAAACCCGTTTCGGTATCTGCGCCAAGTGCTACGGCCGTGATCTGGCCCGTGGTCACCAGGTGAACATCGGTGAAGCTGTCGGCGTTATCGCTGCACAGTCGATCGGTGAGCCGGGTACACAGCTGACAATGCGTACGTTCCACATCGGTGGTGCGGCAAGCCGGACCTCTGCTGCTGATAGCGTTCAGGTGAAAAATGGCGGTACTGTCCGTCTGCACAACCTGAAGCATGTAGAGCGTGTAGACGGGTGTCTGGTAGCGGTATCGCGTTCCGGTGAGCTGGCGATCGCTGATGACTACGGTCGTGAGCGTGAGCGTTACAAGCTGCCGTACGGCGCCGTTATTTCGGTTAAAGAAGGTGACAAGGTTGACGCTGGCTCTATCGTAGCCAAGTGGGATCCGCACACTCACCCAATCGTTACTGAAATGAAAGGTACCGTGACCTACGTGGGCATGGAAGAAGGCATCACGATCAAGCGTCAGACTGACGAATTGACCGGTATGACCAACATTGAAGTGCTTGATGCCAAAGACCGTCCAGCTGCCGGCAAGGACATTCGTCCAGCCGTTAAGATGGTCGGTGTTGATGGCAAGGATCTGCTGTTGCCAGGTACCGACGTACCGGCTCAGTACTTCCTGCCAGCTAACGCCTTGGTCGGTGTAGCGGATGGTGCGGAAATCGCGATCGGTGACGTTATCGCTCGTATTCCGCAAGAAACTTCGAAGACTCGAGACATCACCGGTGGTCTGCCACGGGTTGCTGACTTGTTCGAAGCGCGTCGCCCGAAAGAAGCCTCGATTCTGGCTGAAGTCAGCGGCACCATCGCGTTCGGTAAAGAAACCAAAGGCAAGCGCCGTCTGGTTATTACCCCGAACGACGGTACTGATCCGTACGAAGAGCTGATTCCAAAGTGGCGTCACCTGAACGTCTTCGAAGGCGAGCAAGTGAACCGCGGTGAAGTTATCTCCGACGGTCCTAGCGATCCACATGACATCCTGCGTCTGCTGGGTGTAAGTGCGCTGGCCAAGTACATCGTTAACGAGATTCAAGACGTTTACCGTCTGCAGGGCGTAAAAATCAACGATAAGCACATCGAGACGATTCTGCGTCAGATGCTGCGTAAAGTTGAAATTGCTGAGTCTGGCGATTCCACCTTCATCAAGGGCGACCAGATGGAGTTGACCCAGGTGTTGACTGAGAACGAGCGTCTGAGCACTGAAGACAAATTTGTCTCCAAGTTCACTCGTGTTCTGCTGGGTATCACCAAGGCGTCGTTGTCGACTGAGTCGTTCATCTCCGCGGCCTCTTTCCAAGAGACTACGCGAGTACTGACCGAAGCAGCGGTAACCGGCAAGCGCGACTACCTGCGCGGCCTGAAAGAAAACGTTGTCGTGGGTCGTTTGATCCCGGCGGGTACCGGTCTGGCTTATCACAGCGAGCGCAAGCGCCGCCGTGATGCAGACAAACCGTTGCGCGTAAGCGCCAGTGAAGTGGAAGCTGCACTGACCGAAGCGCTGAACTCGAGCGGTAACTGAGTTCTGCGGTAAATGATGGGCGGGCCCCGGCAGTTCCGTTCATCGAATCCTGGCGATTTGTCTGGGTTTGATGGGTGGAAGTGTCGGGGCCTTGCCTTGACTGGGGGCAAGATCCTCTTTAGACTCTTGTACCCCTAAATTTGGCGGGAATTCGTTCCTGCCATTTTGCTTTTCTTGCAAGACAATAGCGTCGCAAGACAACAGTGGAGCTAGTAGATGGCAACTATCAACCAGCTGGTACGTCAGCCGCGTAAGCGTATCGTCGAGAAATCCGACGTACCTGCGCTGCAAAACTGCCCGCAACGTCGTGGCGTATGCACCCGTGTGTATACAACTACGCCGAAAAAACCTAACTCGGCACTGCGTAAAGTATGCCGTGTGCGCCTGACCAACGGTTTCGAGGTTTCCTCGTACATCGGTGGTGAAGGTCACAACCTGCAAGAGCACAGCGTGGTACTGATTCGTGGCGGTCGTGTAAAAGACTTGCCAGGTGTTCGTTATCACACCGTTCGCGGCTCTTTGGATACTTCCGGCGTTAAAGGTCGTAACCAAGGTCGTTCGAAGTACGGTACCAAGAAGCCGAAGTAGTTTTCGGTTACTGGTAAAAATTGCAGATTTCTTTTTTTCTGAGTCGATAAGAGTAAGGTCGGGCGTGCATCCTCTGGGTGTAATGGTTCCGAGCTAACCTGAAGACCGTTTGAGGGCTTATCCATGCCAAGAAGACGCGTAGCAGCCAAGCGCGATGTGCTTGACGATCCAAAATACGGAAGCCAAATTCTGGCCAAGTTCATGAACCACGTAATGGAAAGCGGTAAAAAAGCCGTTGCCGAGCGTATCGTTTATGGCGCGCTGGAAAAGGTTAAAGAACGCAAGAACAGCGATCCCCTGGAAATCTTCGAGAAAGCTCTCGACGCCATCGCTCCGCTGGTCGAAGTGAAGTCGCGCCGTGTAGGCGGTGCTACTTACCAGGTTCCGGTCGAAGTTCGCCCGTCCCGTCGTAACGCCCTGGCAATGCGCTGGTTGGTAGACTTCGCCCGCAAGCGCGGCGAGAAGTCTATGGCTCTGCGCTTGGCTGGCGAACTGTTGGACGCTGCTGAGGGCAAAGGCGCAGCAGTTAAGAAGCGTGAAGACGTGCACCGTATGGCTGAAGCCAACAAAGCTTTCTCGCACTACCGCTTCTAATTTCAGCGCAACTCATTTTGCGAGGGCTTTATGGCTCGTACTACTCCGATTAATCGCTACCGTAACATCGGTATCGTTGCTCACGTGGATGCTGGTAAAACCACCACCACCGAGCGCGTCCTTTTTTACACTGGCAAAAGTCACAAAATGGGCGAGGTGCATGACGGCGCCGCGACCACAGACTGGATGGTTCAGGAGCAGGAGCGTGGTATTACCATTACTTCTGCTGCTATTACCGCCTTCTGGCAGGGTTCCGTTAAGCAGCACAAAGACCAGTATCGTTTCAACGTAATCGATACACCGGGCCACGTTGACTTCACCATTGAAGTTGAACGTTCCCTGCGTGTACTCGACGGCGCGGTCGTTGTGTTCTGCGGTACTTCGGGCGTTGAGCCTCAGTCGGAAACCGTATGGCGTCAAGCCAACAAATACGGCGTTCCACGTCTTGTTTATGTAAACAAGATGGACCGTGCTGGTGCCAACTTCCTGCGCGTGATCGGTCAGATCAAGCAGCGTCTGGGTCATACTCCGGTGCCAATCCAATTGGCTATCGGTTCAGAAGACAACTTCCAGGGTCAGATCGATCTGATGTCCATGGAAGCTGTTTACTGGAATGACGCTGACAAGGGTATGACTCCACGTCGTGAGGCGATTCCTGCTGAATTGCTGGAATTGGCTGAAGAGTGGCGCGGTAACATGGTTGAGGCTGCGGCCGAAGCCAGCGAAGAGCTGATGAACAAGTACCTCGAGGGTGAAGAACTCACCAACGAGGAAATTAAGGCCGCTCTGCGTCAGCGTACTATTGCTGGTGAGATCGTTCTGGCTGTTTGCGGTTCTTCGTTCAAGAACAAGGGTGTTCCCCTGGTTCTCGACGCCGTTATCGACTACCTGCCTGCTCCTTCCGAGATTCCAGCCATCAAGGGTACTGACCCGGATGACGAGACTATCGAGCTGGAGCGTCATGCAGACGACAACGAGCCGTTCTCGGCTCTGGCGTTCAAGATCGCTACTGACCCATTCGTGGGTACTTTGACCTTTGTTCGAGTTTACTCGGGCGTGTTGAACTCCGGCGACGGCGTAATCAACTCGGTTAAAGGCAAGAAAGAGCGTGTGGGTCGTATGGTGCAAATGCACGCAAACGCCCGTGAAGAGATCAAGGAAGTACGCGCTGGTGACATCGCGGCCTTGATCGGCATGAAGGACGTCACCACTGGTGAAACCTTGTGCAGCGCTGACAAGCCAATCATTCTGGTTCGTATGGACTTCCCGGAGCCGGTTATTTCGGTTGCCGTTGAGCCTAAGACCAAGGATGACCAGGAAAAAATGGGTATCGCTCTGGGCAAACTTGCTCAGGAAGATCCATCTTTCCGCGTAAAAACTGATGAAGAGACCGGTCAAACGATCATCTCTGGCATGGGCGAGCTGCACTTGGACATCCTGGTTGACCGGATGCGCCGTGAGTTCAACGTCGAAGCCAACATCGGTAAGCCTCAGGTTTCGTATCGTGAGCGCATCACGAAGAGCTGTGAGATCGAAGGCAAGTTCGTTCGTCAGTCCGGCGGTCGTGGTCAGTTTGGCCATTGCTGGATCCGTTTTGCACCTGCTGACGAAGGTCAGGAAGGTCTGCAATTCGTGAACGAAGTGGTAGGTGGTGTGGTTCCTAAGGAATACATCCCGGCTATCCAGAAGGGTATCGAAGAGCAGATGAAGAACGGTGTTGTTGCCGGCTATCCGCTGATCGGCCTGAAGGCTACCGTGTTTGATGGTTCTTACCACGACGTCGACTCCAACGAGATGGCGTTTAAGGTGGCTGCTTCCATGGCTACCAAGCAACTGGCCTCCAAAGGTGGTGGTGAGTTGCTTGAGCCGATCATGGCGGTAGAGGTTGTTACACCTGAAGACTATATGGGTGACGTGATGGGCGACTTGAATCGTCGTCGCGGCATGATCCAAGGTATGGAAGATACGGTCTCCGGCAAAGTAATTCGTGCTGAAGTTCCGTTGGGTGAAATGTTCGGTTATGCGACCGACGTTCGTTCCATGTCTCAGGGTCGCGCAAGCTACTCTATGGAATTCAAAAAATACGATACAGCTCCGTCGCACATCGTCGAAGCTGTTACTAAAAAACAAGGCTGATTTAGTTCAGTCCTTTAGGCAAGGAGTTAATTGTCGTGGCTAAAGAAAAATTTGATCGTTCCCTACCGCACGTCAACGTTGGCACTATCGGTCACGTTGACCATGGTAAAACCACACTGACCGCAGCTCTGACTCGTGTTTGCTCCGAAGTTTTCGGTTCGGCAATCGTTGACTTCGATAAAATCGACAGCGCGCCAGAAGAAAAAGCTCGTGGTATCACGATCAACACTGCGCACGTTGAATACAACTCGCTGATCCGTCACTACGCTCACGTTGACTGCCCAGGTCACGCTGACTACGTGAAGAACATGATCACCGGTGCTGCTCAGATGGACGGCGCTATCCTGGTTTGTTCGGCCGCTGATGGTCCGATGCCACAAACCCGTGAGCACATCCTGCTGTCCCGTCAGGTTGGCGTTCCGTACATCGTGGTTTTCCTGAACAAGGCTGACCTGGTAGACGACGCTGAGCTGCTGGAACTGGTTGAGATGGAAGTTCGTGACCTGCTGTCGACTTACGACTTCCCAGGCGATGACACTCCGATCATCATCGGTTCGGCTCGTATGGCGCTGGAAGGCAAAGACGACAACGAAATGGGCACCACTGCCGTTCGTAAACTGGTTGAAACTCTGGATACCTACATTCCAGATCCAGTTCGTGTTGTCGACAAGCCGTTCCTGATGCCAATCGAAGACGTGTTCTCGATCTCCGGTCGCGGTACTGTTGTGACTGGTCGTATCGAGCGCGGTATCGTTCGCGTTCAGGATCCACTGGAAATCGTTGGTCTGCGTGACACAACTGTTACCACTTGCACCGGCGTTGAAATGTTCCGCAAGCTGCTTGACGAAGGTCGTGCAGGCGAGAACTGCGGCGTTCTGCTGCGTGGTACCAAGCGTGACGACGTTGAGCGTGGCCAGGTTCTGGTTAAGCCAGGTTCGGTTAAGCCGCACACCAAGTTCGAAGCTGAAGTTTATGTTTTGAGCAAGGAAGAAGGCGGTCGTCACACTCCGTTCTTCAAAGGCTACCGTCCTCAGTTCTACTTCCGTACAACTGACGTAACTGGTAACTGCGAACTGCCGGAAGGCGTTGAGATGGTAATGCCGGGCGACAACATCAAAATGGTTGTTACCCTGATCAAAACTATCGCAATGGAAGACGGCCTGCGTTTCGCAATCCGTGAAGGCGGTCGTACTGTAGGCGCTGGCGTTGTAGCCAAAATCATCGAGTAATCGTTGATCGCTTAAAAAGGCCCCCGCTCAGCGGGGGCTTTTTTATTGAGTTGACACCCGCTGGGGCCGTCTATAGAATTGCGCCTCCTTTTAACGGGCGTATTGCGCTCGGTGGGAACAGCAATCGGAGTCTGAAATCCAATGCAAAATCAGCAAATCCGTATCAGGTTGAAGGCTTTTGACCATCGCCTGATCGACCAATCAACCCAGGAAATCGTGGAAACCGCGAAACGTACTGGTGCTCAGGTTCGTGGTCCTATTCCACTGCCTACTCGTAAAGAGCGGTTCACTGTTCTGGTTTCCCCGCACGTCAACAAAGACGCGCGTGACCAGTACGAGATCCGTACTCATAAGCGCGTACTGGACATCGTTCAGCCAACGGATAAAACCGTTGATGCTCTTATGAAGCTAGATCTGGCGGCCGGTGTGGAAGTACAGATCAGCCTCGGCTAAGACTTGGGTCTTAGTCGTGTAACGCTCTGAAATGGGCGGCCATAGCGGGTGAAAGCCCCGTACACTCATGAGGTTTACAACATGACTATTGGTGTAGTCGGTCGTAAATGCGGTATGACCCGTATTTTCACCGAAGAAGGTGTCTCCATTCCGGTCACGGTCATTGAGATCGAGCCGAATCGCGTCACCCAGTTCAAAACTGAAGAAACCGATGGCTATCGTGCAGTGCAAGTCACTGTCGGCGAGCGTCGCGCTTCGCGCGTAACAGCTGCTCAGGCGGGTCACTTCGCTAAAGCAAACGTTGCAGCTGGTCGTACCGTAATGGAATTCCGCCTTGAAGAAGGCGAGTACCAGGCAGGCGATCTGATCAACGCTGAAATCTTCACCGCAGGTCAGATGGTCGATGTGACCGGTCAGTCCAAAGGTAAAGGCTTCCAGGGTACGATCAAGCGTTGGAATTTCCGTGGCCAAGATAACACTCACGGTAACTCCGTTTCCCACCGCGTCCCGGGCTCTATTGGCCAGTGCCAGACTCCTGGTCGTGTATTCAAGGGCAAAAAAATGTCCGGTCATATGGGCGCTGAGCGCGTGACCGTGCAGTCCCTCGAAGTAGTGCGCGTCGACGCTGAACGCAATCTGTTGTTGGTCAAGGGTGCTGTTCCTGGCGCTACTGGCGGCAACCTGGTTGTACGTCCGGCGGCCAAGGCTCGCGGTTAAGGGGAAGCTGACATGCAATTAAATGTAAATGACGCTCAAGCGATCGAAGTTTCCGAACTGACATTCGGCGGCGAGTTCAATGAGACGCTGGTTCACCAAGCAGTCGTGGCCTACATGGCCGGCGGCCGTCAAGGTAGCAAGCAGCAAAAAACCCGTTCCGACGTTCGTGGTGGCGGTAAGCGCCCTTGGCGTCAGAAAGGTACTGGCCGTGCTCGTGCCGGTACTATCCGTAGCCCAATCTGGCGCGGCGGTGGTACTACTTTCGCAGCTCGTCCACAAGATCACTCTCAGAAGCTGAACAAGAAGATGTATCGCGCAGCAATGCGTTCCATCCTTGCTGAGCTGGTGCGTACTGATCGTCTGGTCGTGGTTCAGGACTTCGCTGTTGAAGCGCCGAAAACCAAAGATCTGCTGAACAAACTGACTGGCATGGGTCTGACAGACGTCCTGATCGTGTCTGAAGTTGTTGATCAGAACCTGTACCTGGCTGCTCGTAACCTGCCACACGTTGACGTACGTGACGTGCAAGGTTCCGATCCAGTTAGTCTGATCGCATACGACAAGGTGTTGATCACCGTGTCGGCCGTGAAGAAATTCGAGGAGCTGCTGGGATGAACCAGGAACGCGTATTTAAAGTTCTGCTTGGCCCGCATGTTTCCGAGAAGGCTACGGTTCTGGCAGACAAGAAAGGCCAGTTCGTTTTCAAGGTTGCTACTGATGCAACCAAGCTGGAAATCAAGAAGGCCGTCGAAAGCCTGTTCAGCGTGAAAGTTGAGCGTGTTACTACCCTGAATGTTCTGGGTAAGAGCAAGCGCACCGCTCGCGGCGTGGGCAAGCGTAATGACTGGAAGAAGGCAGTAATCTCCCTTCAGCCAGGCCAAGATCTCGATTTCAGCAGCAGTGCTGAGTAAGGAAGGGGTGCATCATGGCAATCGTTAAATGCAAACCGACTTCCCCTGGCCGCCGTCATGTGGTCAAGGTGGTCAACCAGGAGCTGCATAAAGGCGCTCCTCACGCACCGCTGCTCGAGAAAAAATCGAAGTCTGGTGGTCGTAACAACAATGGCCGTATTACCACTCGTCACATTGGTGGTGGTCATAAACAGCATTACCGTATGGTCGACTTCCGTCGCAACGACAAAGATGGCATTCCAGCCACTGTTGAGCGTATCGAATACGATCCAAACCGTACTGCTCACATTGCTCTTATGTTGTACGCAGACGGCGAACGCCGTTACATCATCGCCCCTAAAGGCGTGAGCGCTGGTGACCAGCTGATTTCGGGTGCTTTGGCTCCGATCAAGCCAGGCAACCAGTTGCAACTGCGCAGCATTCCAGTTGGTAGCACCGTACACGGCATCGAATTGAAGCCGGGCAAAGGCGCACAGATCGCTCGTTCCGCTGGTGCTTCGGCTCAGCTGGTCGCTCGTGATGGTGTCTACGTGACCCTGCGTCTGCGTTCCGGTGAAATGCGTAAAGTATTGGCTGAATGCCGTGCAACGCTGGGCGAAGTCTCGAACTCCGAGCACAGCCTGCGTTCGCTGGGTAAAGCTGGTGCCAAACGCTGGCGTGGCGTTCGCCCAACCGTTCGTGGTGTTGCCATGAACCCGGTTGACCACCCACATGGTGGTGGTGAAGGTCGTACCTCTGGTGGTCGTCATCCGGTATCGCCATGGGGCTTCCCGACTAAGGGCGCGAAGACTCGTGGTAATAAGCGTACCGACAAAATGATCGTCCGTCGTCGCAAGTAAATAGAGGGATACGACAGTGCCACGTTCTCTGAAAAAAGGTCCTTTTATTGATCTTCACCTACTGAAGAAGATCGAAGTGGCGGCGGAAAAGAACGATCGCAAACCGGTGAAAACCTGGTCGCGTCGTTCGATGATCCTGCCACAAATGGTCGGTCTGACCATCGCTGTGCATAACGGTCGTCTTCATGTCCCAGTTCTCGTGAACGAAGACATGGTTGGCCATAAACTAGGCGAGTTTGCCGGTACCCGCACTTATCGTGGGCACGTGGCAGACAAGAAAGCCAAGCGTTAAGGGGTAAGGAACGATGGAAGTAGCCGCTAAGTTGTCGGGCGCTCGAATCTCCGCCCAGAAAGCCCGCTTGGTCGCCGACCAGATCCGCGGGAAGAAGGTGGGCGAAGCGCTCAACCTGTTGGCTTTCAGCAACAAGAAAGCCGCCGAGATCATCAAGAAAGTGCTGGAGTCGGCCGTAGCCAACGCCGAGCATAACGAAGGCGCAGACGTTGACGACCTTAAAGTCGCCACCGTTTTCGTCAACGAAGGGCGTTCGCTGAAGCGAATCATGCCGCGTGCCAAAGGCCGCGCTGATCGCATCGTCAAGCGGTCTTGCCATATCACTGTCAAGGTTGCTGACAAGTAACGGAGTCGAAGAGATGGGTCAGAAAGTACATCCCATTGGCATTCGCCTGGGAATCGTCAAGGAGCACACCTCCGTCTGGTACGCAGACGGTCGGACTTATGCGGACTACTTGTTCGCAGATCTGAAGGTGCGTGAATACCTCCAAGACAAACTAAAAAGCGCGTCCGTAAGCCGTATCGATATCCATCGTCCGGCCCAAACTGCACGCATCACCATCCACACCGCTCGTCCAGGTATCGTTATCGGGAAGAAAGGTGAAGATGTTGAGAAACTGCGTCAGGACCTGACCAAGCAAATGGGTGTGCCTGTGCACATCAATATCGAAGAGATCCGCAAGCCGGAGCTCGACGGTATGCTGGTTGCGCAGAGCGTAGCTCAGCAGCTGGAGCGTCGTGTAATGTTCCGTCGCGCGATGAAACGCGCTGTACAGAACGCTATGCGCATTGGTGCCAAAGGCATCAAAATCCAAGTGAGCGGTCGTCTCGGCGGTGCTGAAATCGCACGTACTGAATGGTATCGCGAAGGTCGTGTGCCATTGCACACCCTGCGTGCCGACATCGACTATGCCAACTACGAAGCTCACACCACTTACGGTGTGATCGGTGTAAAGGTTTGGATCTTCAAAGGCGAAGTAATTGGTGGTCGCCAAGAAGAACTGAAGCCACAAGCACCAGCGCCTCGTAAAAAAGCTGCTAAGTAAGGGGTACGCCAAATGTTACAACCTAAGCGTACGAAGTTCCGCAAGCAGATGACTGGCCACAACCGTGGCTTGGCATTGCGCGGTAGCAAAGTCAGCTTCGGCGAATACGCGCTGAAGTCTGTTGCTCGTGGTCGTCTCACCGCTCGTCAGATCGAGTCAGCGCGTCGTGCACTGACCCGTCACGTTAAACGTGGCGGCAAGATCTGGATCCGTGTATTCCCGGACAAGCCTGTAACCAAAAAGCCACTCGAAGTTCGGATGGGTAAAGGTAAGGGTAACGTGGAATATTGGGTTGCCCAGATTCAGCCAGGCAAAGTCCTGTATGAAATCGAGGGTGTTACTGAAGAGCTGGCGCGTGAGGCTTTCGCCCTGGCTGCTGCAAAGCTGCCGCTCGCCACCTCCTTTGTTAAACGGACGGTGATGTGATGAAAGCGAATGAACTTCGTGAAAAATCCGCACAGCAGCTGAACGAGCAACTGCTCGGCTTGCTGCGCGACCAGTTCAATCTGCGTATGCAGAAAGCAACTGGCCAGTTGGGGCAGTCGCATCTGCTCTCGCAAGTTAAGCGTGACATCGCTCGCGTGAAGACTGTGCTCAAACAGCAGGCAGGTAAGTAATCATGGCTGAAGCCGAAAAAACTGTCCGTACGCTGACTGGCCGTGTTGTCAGCGACAAGATGGACAAAACCATCACCGTTCTGATCGAGCGTCGCGTTAAGCACCCGATCTACGGTAAATACGTTAAGCGTTCGACTAAGCTGCACGCGCACGACGAAACCAATCAGTGCCACATCGGCGACAAAGTCACTATTCGTGAAACTCGTCCGTTGGCCAAGACTAAGTCTTGGGCATTGGTTGATGTTCTCGAACGCGCTGTGGAAGTCTAAGGACTAGGGGTCGGAGAAATTATATGATTCAGACTCAATCCATGCTCGATGTGGCCGATAACAGCGGCGCACGCCGCGTTATGTGCATCAAGGTGCTGGGTGGCTCCCATCGTCGTTACGCTGGTATCGGTGACATCATCAAAGTTACCGTGAAGGAAGCAATTCCTCGCGGTAAGGTGAAAAAAGGCCAAGTGATGACTGCTGTCGTAGTCCGCACTCGTCACGGCGTACGTCGTGCTGATGGCTCCATTATCCGCTTTGATGGCAACGCTGCTGTTCTTCTGAACAACAAGCAAGAGCCGATCGGCACCCGTATCTTTGGGCCAGTGACCCGTGAACTTCGTACTGAGAAGTTCATGAAGATCGTCTCGCTCGCCCCAGAAGTGCTGTAAGGAGATCCGACATGCAAAAGATTCGTCGTGACGACGAGATCATCGTGATCGCCGGCAAAGACAAAGGTAAGCGCGGTAAGGTGCTTAAGGTTCTCGCTAATAACCGTCTGGTTATCGGCGGTCTGAACCTGGTTAAGCGTCATACCAAGCCTAACCCGATGTCGGGCGTACAAGGCGGTATCGTCGAGAAAGAAGCTCCACTGGACGCTTCTAACGTAGCCATTTTCAACGGCGAAACCAACAAGGCTGACCGCGTTGGTTTCAAAGTAGAAGAAGGCAAAAAAATTCGTGTCTTCAAGTCGACCCAAAAAGCGGTTGATGCTTGAACACTGCTAGGTAGATAAGACCATGGCACGACTAAAAGAGATTTACCGGAAGGAAATCGCTCCGAAACTTAAGGAAGAACTTAAGCTTTCGAACGTGATGGAAGTTCCGCGCGTTACCAAAATCACCCTGAACATGGGTTTGGGCGAAGCGATCGGTGATAAGAAAATCATCGAGCACGCTGTAGCTGATTTGGAAAAGATCACGGGTCAAAAATGTGTAGTGACCTACGCTCGCAAGTCCATCGCAGGCTTTAAAGTTCGCGAAGGCTGGCCAATCGGCGTTAAGGTAACTCTGCGCCGTGAGCGTATGTACGAATTCCTGGATCGTCTGCTGTCGATCTCCCTGCCTCGGGTACGCGACTTCCGCGGCCTGAATGCCAAGTCCTTCGATGGTCGTGGTAACTACAGCATGGGTGTAAAAGAGCAGATCATCTTCCCGGAAATCGACTACGACAAAATCGATGCCCTTCGCGGTCTGGACATTACCCTGACCACCACTGCTCGGACAGATGATGAAGGTCGCGCCTTGCTGCGTGCTTTCAAATTCCCGTTCCGCAACTGATTGGAGTAGGACCATGGCTAAGATGAGCATGAAAAACCGCGAGCTGAAACGTCAGCTCACGGTTGCCAAGTTCGCCAAGAAGCGTGCTGAGCTGAAAGCTATCATCGTGGATCTGAACGCAAGTCCAGAAGCCCGTTGGGAAGCTCAAGTTGCTCTGCAGAAGCAGCCACGTGACGCAAGCGCTGCGCGCATGCGTAACCGCTGCCGCCTGACTGGCCGTCCGCATGGTGTTTACCGCAAGTTCGGCCTGGGCCGTAACAAATTGCGTGAAGCAGCAATGCGTGGCGACGTACCAGGTCTGGTTAAAGCCAGCTGGTAAGGCGCACAGGCAAAGTTATCGCTGTCAGGGTCTCAAGATCCTGACAGCCGGTGACCTTGAATATGAATCAAGCCCCTATTGGGGCTTGATTCATTTCTGACGTGTGTCTAGAATGACCGGCTCGCCTGAGCCCGTGCTTTTTGAGCATTGAGTACTCGGCGAACGTTGTAGCCGTAAGGCTAATTTTTTTTGTATCAGGAGCATCTAGCCCATGAGTATGCAGGACCCGTTAGCGGACATGCTAACTCGAATCCGTAATGCCCAGATGGCTGAAAAGTCCGTCGTAAGCATGCCGTCTTCCACGTTGAAGGTAGCTGTAGCCAAAGTTCTTAAAGACGAAGGTTACATCGCGGATTATCAGATCAGCAGCGAAACAAAACCTCTGCTGTCTATCGAGCTGAAGTACTTCGAAGGCCGTCCGGTTATCGAAGAAGTTAAGCGCGTTAGCCGTCCAGGCCTGCGTCAGTACAAGTCCTCCGATGATCTGCCGAAAGTTCGTGGCGGTCTTGGTGTGTCTATCGTCTCCACCAACAAAGGTGTGATGACGGATCGTGCTGCGCGCGCTGCCGGTGTCGGCGGCGAAGTTCTTTGCACTGTGTTCTAAGGGGGGATAAGCATGTCACGCGTCGCTAAGAACCCCGTTAAGCTGCCAGCTGGTGTCGAAGTAAAATTCGCCGGCCAACAGCTTTCGGTGAAGGGTGCCAAGGGCACTCTAGAACTGAACATCCATTCGTCCGTTGAAATTGTTGAAGAAGCTGGTGAGCTGCGTTTCGCTGCTCGCAATGGCGATCAACAAACACGTGCAATGGCTGGTACCACTCGTGCGTTGGTAAACAACATGGTCCAAGGCGTAAGCCAAGGCTTCGAGCGCAAGCTCCAGCTGGTCGGTGTTGGTTACAAAGCGCAAGCAAAAGGCACAGTGCTGAACCTGGCTCTTGGCTTCTCGCACCCAGTGGATTACGAATTGCCGGAAGGCATCACCGCTGAGACCCCAAGCCAAACCGACATCCTGATCAAGGGTATCGATAAGCAACTGGTAGGTCAGGTGGCCGCTGAGATCCGCGGTTTCCGTCCACCAGAGCCTTATAAAGGTAAGGGTGTACGTTACGCGGACGAAGTCGTCCGTCGTAAAGAAGCCAAGAAGAAGTAGGGCATAGCAAATGACCGACAAAAAAGTTACTCGACTGCGTCGCGCTCGCAAAGCACGTCTGAAAATGCACGAACTCGAAGTCGTGCGTCTCTGCGTGTTCCGCTCGTCTCAGCATATATACGCCCAGGTCATCTCGGCCGACGGCAGCAAAGTCCTGGCAAGCGCCTCGACTTTGGACAAAGAACTGCGTGATGCTGCCACTGGCAACATCGACGCGGCCACAAAGGTTGGCCAGCTGGTCGCTACGCGTGCAAAAGCCGCTGGCGTCTCGCAGGTGGCTTTCGACCGCTCTGGCTTCAAGTACCACGGCCGCGTGAAAGCGCTGGCTGAGGCTGCTCGTGAAGCTGGGCTGGAGTTCTAAGTTATGTCAAATAACGACCAAAAGCGCGACGAAGGCTACATTGAGAAGCTGGTTCAAGTTAACCGCGTAGCCAAAACCGTTAAAGGCGGCCGTATCTTCACTTTCACCGCGTTGACCGTGGTTGGTGATGGTAAAGGGCGCGTTGGCTTCGGCCGTGGCAAGTCACGTGAAGTGCCTGCTGCGATCCAGAAGGCAATGGAAGCTGCTCGCCGCAACATGATTCAAGTGGACCTGAACGGCACCACTCTGCAGTACGCCATGAAATCCGCCCACGGCGCTTCCAAGGTTTACATGCAGCCTGCTTCTGAAGGTACCGGTATCATCGCTGGCGGCGCTATGCGTGCTGTCCTCGAAGTTGCTGGTGTTCAGAACGTACTGGCCAAGTGCTACGGCTCGACTAACCCGGTAAACGTGGTTCACGCCACTTTTAAAGGTTTGAAAGCTATGCAGTCTCCTGAGTCTATTGCCGCTAAGCGTGGCAAAAGCGTTAAGGAGATCTTCTGATCATGGCTACCGTTAAAGTAACGCTGATCAAAAGCATGACCGGCCGCATCCCTAATCACAAATTGTGCATTAAGGGTCTGGGTCTGCGTCGCATCGGTCACACTGTAGAAGTACTTGATACTCCCGAGAATCGCGGGATGATCAACAAGGCTTACTACATGCTGCGTGTAGAGGGTTAATCGATGAAACTCAATGATCTGAGTCCAGCGCCGGGTTCCCGTCGCGAAAAGCATCGTCCGGGCCGTGGTATCGGTAGTGGTTTGGGTAAGACTGGTGGCCGTGGTCACAAAGGTCAGTCCTCCCGCTCCGGTGGCACTATTGCTCCAGGCTTTGAAGGCGGTCAACAGCCGCTGCATCGCCGTCTGCCTAAGTTCGGTTTCGTTTCCCTGAAAGCCATGGATCGCGCAGAAGTGCGTTTGTCCGAGCTGGCTAAAGTGGAAGGCGACATCGTTACTGTGCAGACCCTGAAAGATGCCAACGTGATCAACGTCAACGTACTGCGTGTGAAAATCATGCTGTCCGGTGAAGTTACTCGCGCTGTCACAATCGGCAAGGGAATCGGCGCCACCAAAGGTGCGCGTTCGGCTATCGAAGCAGCTGGCGGCAAGTTCGAGGAATAAATGGCTAAGCAAGGTGCTCTCTCAGCGCTCAGCAAAGGCGGGTTGTCCGAGCTCTGGGCTCGTCTGCGATTTCTATTCTTGGCGATTATCGTCTACCGAATAGGCGCACACATCCCAGTTCCAGGTATCAATCCGGACCGGCTGGCGGACCTGTTTCGACAGAATGAGGGGACCATACTTAGCTTGTTCAACATGTTTTCCGGCGGTGCGCTGGAGCGGATGAGTATTTTTGCGCTGGGGATCATGCCGTACATTTCGGCATCGATCATCATGCAGCTTATGTCCGCTGTCAGCCCACAGCTGGAGCAGTTGAAGAAGGAAGGTGAAGCTGGCCGTCGCAAGATAAGCCAGTACACCCGCTACCTCACTGTCGCTCTCGCTCTTGTCCAGGCCATTGGCATGTCCATTGGTTTGGCAGGGCAGGGCGTCGCGTTCACTGGTGATCTAGGCTTCCATTTCGTTGCAGTTACCACGTTTGTGGCAGGTGCAATGTTCATGATGTGGCTGGGTGAGCAGATTACTGAGCGCGGAGTTGGCAACGGTATCTCGATGTTGATTTTTTCGGGTATCGTCGCCGGTCTTCCGAGAGCAATAGGGCAGTCTTTCGAGTCTGCGCGTCAGGGTGATATCAATATCTTCGCTCTGGTTGCTATCGGTTTGCTGGCAGTAGCGATTATCGGTTTTGTGGTGTTCATTGAGCGTGGCCAGCGTCGTATTGCTGTTCACTACGCCAAGCGTCAGCAGGGCCGTAAGGTGTTTGCTGCACAGACGAGCCACCTACCGCTGAAAGTGAATATGGCCGGTGTTATTCCGGCTATTTTTGCGAGCAGCATTTTGCTGTTCCCGGCTTCGCTGGGTGCCTGGTTCGGTCAGTCTGAAGGTATGGGCTGGTTGCAGGACATCTCGCAGTCGATCGCTCCTGGTCAGCCGTTGAATATTCTGCTGTTTAGTGCAGGGATTATTTTCTTCTGCTTCTTCTATACGGCGTTGATGTTCAATCCGAAAGACGTAGCGGAAAACCTGAAGAAGTCCGGTGCCTTTATTCCGGGTATCCGTCCAGGTGAGCAGTCGGCACGCTATATTGATGGCGTTTTGACTCGTTTGACTCTGTTCGGTGCTCTTTATATGACGGCCGTGTGCTTGTTGCCCCAGTTCCTGGTGGTTGCAGCAAACGTTCCGTTCTACCTTGGCGGGACCTCGTTGCTGATCGTTGTCGTGGTTGTTATGGACTTCATGTCCCAAGTACAATCGCACCTCGTTTCACACCAGTACGAATCCCTGATGAAGAAAGCCAACCTGAAGGGCTACGGCAGCGGAATGCTTCGCTGAAGTGTCCATAAGGTGATAGGAGTTGGTGATGAAAGTTCGTGCATCGGTGAAAAAGCTGTGCCGTAACTGCAAGATTATTCGCCGCGAAGGTGTTGTTCGAGTAATTTGCAGCGCGGAACCACGTCACAAACAGCGCCAAGGCTGAGTGTGATCTGTTTGAAGCCCAGCAGCTAGTGCGCTGCTGGGTTGATTATTTGTTATTACAGCGATATTATCTCGCGCCCTATTTCTTGGCTTCCGGGGCGTAGGTAGCTGTCAATTGGAGTCCCACTGAATGGCCCGTATTGCAGGCGTTAACATTCCAGATAACAAGCACACTGTTATCTCGCTGACCTACATCTATGGTGTTGGTCGCACTACCTCACAGAAAATCTGTGCGGATGCTGGTGTAAACCCAGCCGCTAAGATCAAGGATCTGAGCGACGAGCAGATTGAGTTGCTGCGTGGCGAAGTGGCGAAGTTCACCACTGAAGGTGACCTGCGTCGTGAAGTCAACATGAAAATCAAACGCTTGATGGACTTGGGCTGCTACCGCGGTCTGCGCCATCGTCGTGGTCTTCCAGTACGCGGTCAGCGTACCAAGACCAACGCGCGTACTCGCAAAGGTCCGCGTAAGCCGATCCGCAAGTAATCGCACCAGCGAATCGACAGGAATTTAGTCATGGCAAAACCTGCTGCTCGTCCTCGTAAGAAAATTAAAAAGACAGTGGTTGATGGCATCGCCCACATCCACGCGTCTTTCAACAACACCATCGTGACCATCACCGACCGTCAGGGTAATGCGCTTTCTTGGGCAACCTCCGGTGGTTCGGGTTTCCGCGGTTCTCGCAAGTCCACCCCGTTCGCTGCTCAAGTAGCTGCTGAGCGTGCTGGTCAAGCTGCGCTGGAATATGGCCTGAAAAACCTTGACGTTAACGTTAAGGGCCCAGGTCCAGGTCGTGAGTCCGCTGTCCGTGCTTTGAACGGCTGTGGCTATAAGATCGCCAGCATCACCGACGTGACGCCTATCCCGCACAACGGGTGCCGTCCGCCGAAGAAGCGCCGCGTGTAATCCAGGAGACTGTAAAGAATGGCTCGTTACATTGGTCCAAAATGCAAACTGGCACGTCGTGAAGGCACCGATCTCTTCCTGAAGAGTGGTGTGCGCGCTATCGAATCGAAGTGCAATATTGAAGCTGCTCCAGGCATCCACGGCCAACGCCGCGGTCGCCAATCCGACTACGGTACCCAACTGCGTGAAAAGCAGAAGGTCCGTCGTATCTACGGCGTTCTCGAGCGTCAGTTCAGCGGCTACTACAAACAAGCTGCTGGCAAGAAAGGTGCAACCGGTGAAAACCTGCTGCAACTGCTCGAATGCCGCCTGGATAACGTCGTATACCGTATGGGTTTCGGTTCTACTCGTGCCGAATCTCGTCAGTTGGTATCGCACAAGTCGATCAGCGTTAACGGTCAAACCGTAAACGTTCCGTCCTACCAGGTTCGTGCTGGTGACGTGGTCGCTATCCGCGAGAAAGCAAAGAACCAGCTTCGCATTGTTCAAGCTCTCGATCTGTGTGCCCAACGTGGCCGCGTAGAATGGGTAGAAGTAGACACTGAGAAGAAGTCGGGCGTTTTCAAGAACGTTCCTGCTCGCAGTGATCTGTCCGCCGACATCAACGAAAGCCTGATTGTCGAGCTCTACTCCAAGTAAGGGCTAGAAAATAGGTGCATCCATGCAGATTTCGGTAAATGAGTTCCTGACACCTCGCCATATTGATGTGCAAGTTGTCAGTCCAACCCGCGCTAAAATCACTCTCGAGCCTCTCGAGCGTGGTTTTGGCCACACCCTGGGCAACGCGCTGCGACGCATCCTGTTGTCCTCAATGCCAGGCTGTGCAGTAGTCGAGGCCGAGATTGATGGTGTGCTCCACGAGTACAGCGCCATCGAAGGTGTACAGGAAGACGTAATTGAAATCCTGTTGAACCTTAAAGGTCTGGCTATCAAGCTGCACGGCCGTGACGAAGTTACGCTGACCTTGTCGAAGAAGGGTTCGGGGGTGGTTACCGCTGCCGATATTCAGCTGGATCATGATGTCGAGATCGTTAATCCCGATCACGTAATCGCCAACCTGGCGTCTAACGGCGCCTTGAACATGAAGCTCACCGTAGCTCGTGGTCGTGGTTATGAACCAGCAGACTCGCGTCAGAGCGATGAAGATGAAAGCCGCAGCATTGGTCGCTTGCAGCTTGACTCTTCGTTCAGCCCGGTTCGCCGTATCGCATACGTGGTGGAAAACGCCCGTGTAGAGCAGCGTACTAACCTGGACAAGCTGGTTATTGATCTGGAGACCAACGGTACCCTGGATCCTGAAGAGGCAATTCGTCGTGCTGCAACCATCCTGCAACAGCAGTTGGCTGCATTCGTCGACCTCAAAGGTGACAGCGAGCCAGTGGTTATCGAACAGGAAGACGAGATCGATCCGATCCTGCTTCGTCCGGTTGACGATCTGGAACTGACCGTGCGTTCGGCCAACTGCCTTAAGGCGGAGAACATTTACTACATCGGTGACCTGATTCAGCGCACCGAAGTAGAACTGTTGAAGACTCCGAACCTGGGCAAGAAATCCTTGACTGAAATCAAGGACGTTCTGGCCTCCCGTGGTCTGTCCCTCGGCATGCGCCTCGACAACTGGCCGCCTGCAAGTCTTAAGAAGGACGACAAGGCGACTGCCTGATCGTCGTAATCACCGAACGTTGTGTTTGGTAAGGAATGAACCATGCGTCATCGTAAAAGTGGTCGTCACCTGAGCCGCACTAGCTCGCACCGCAAGGCTATGTTTCAAAACATGGCAGTGTCGTTGTTCGAGCACGAGCTGATCAAAACGACTCTGCCGAAAGCCAAAGAATTGCGTCGCGTTGCTGAGCCGCTGATTACTCTGGCCAAGATTGATTCTGTTGCTAACCGCCGTCTGGCTTTCGACCGTACTCGTTCGAAAGCTATGGTTGGTAAGCTGTTCAACGATCTGGGCAAGCGTTATGCAACTCGTGAGGGTGGCTACCTGCGCATCCTCAAGTGCGGTTTCCGCGCTGGCGACAACGCGCCTATGGCGTACGTCGAGTTGGTTGATCGTCCAGTTGGCGGTGAAGCTGTATCCGCTGAGTAAGACGTCAGTCTCTACAGAGAACCGGGCCTAGTGCCCGGTTTTTTGTGCGCGTGATTTGACGATTGTTATTTCCTATTGGTTTGCTCGGATCAATGCATTGGCCCCTGTGGGGATCATGATCAATACTCGTCGTCAGCCGATTAGCCGGCAGCATCAAGACTGAGGAAGGATTAGCATGAGCCAGACCAAAACGCTTACGACCGCCAGTGGCGCCCCTGTTGCTGACAACCAGAATTCCCGTTCGGCTGGGCCTCGTGGCCCGCTTTTGCTCGATGACTTTCATCTAATTGAGAAACTCGCGCACTTTAACCGCGAAAATATTCCCGAGCGTCGCGTCCACGCAAAAGGTTCAGGGGCTCATGGCACCTTCACCCTTACTCGTGACATTGCGCAGTACAGCAGTGCCAAGCTGTTTGATACGGTTGGCAAGCAGACGCCTACCTTTATGCGATTTTCGACCGTAGGGGGTGAGCGCGGCTCCGCTGACACCGAGCGAGACCCGCGTGGTTTTGCGATCAAGTTTTACACCGAAGAAGGGAACTGGGACATTGTGGGTAACAACACCCCGGTGTTTTTCATCCGTGACCCGCTTAAATTTCCTGACTTTATCCACACCCAAAAACGACTGCCGCAAAGCAACCTGAAAAGTGCGCAAATGATGTGGGACTTTTGGTCGCACTCTCCGGAGTCGCTGCACCAAGTCACGATCCTGTTTTCTGATCGCGGGATTCCTGACGGTTACCGCCACATGCACGGTTTCGGTAGTCACACTTACAGCCTGATCAATGCGGCAGGTGAACGGCATTGGGTGAAATGGCACTACAAGACCAAACAAGGCATCAAAAACCTGCCGCCCGCTGAAGCTGCACGTCTGGCAGGTACCGATCCCGACTATGCCCAGCGCGACCTGTTTGAGGCGATTGAGCGCGGTGATTTCCCTAAATGGCGTGTGTGCATGCAAGTCATGACCGAAGCGCAAGCGGCGTCCCATCATGACAACCCGTTCGATGTCACTAAAACCTGGTCGCAAAAAGACTTTCCGCTGATCGAGATAGGCGAGTTGGAGCTGAACCGAAATCCGTTGAACTATTTTGCTGAAGTAGAGCAAGCGGCATTCGGCCCAAGCAATATGATTCCCGGCGTGGGGCTGTCACCTGACCGCATGCTCCAAGGGCGCGTGTTCGCTTATGCGGATGCGCATCGCTACCGTGTGGGCACTAACCATCAGCACCTGCCGGTCAACGCGCCACGGGTACCTGTGCACACTTATCAGCGCGATGGTTCGATGGCCTACGGTAACAACGGCGGCGCTGCACCGAACTATGAGCCTAACAGCTACGCCGATGCGCCCAAGCAGGCTCCTCAATTTGCAGAGCCGCCACTGGCGTTGAGCGGTGCAGCCGATCGTTACGACCACCGTGTCGACACGGACTACTACAGCTATGCCGGTGCACTGTTTCGTTTAATGAGTGAAGAACAGCAGACGCTGTTGATCAACAACATTGCAGGCACCATGGCCAATGTATCGAGCGACGTCGTAGAGCGTCAGTTGGAGCATTTTTACAAGGCTGACCAAGCCTATGGTGAAGGCATTGCAAAGGCGCTGGGCGTAACAGGGAACTAACTCTAAGTGAGAAGCAGAACCGCCCTCAATTGGGCGGTTTTTGCGTTATTTAGGCTCGTTTTCTCTGCAGATTCGATGTTTTATTGCGATTGATCCGTGACCTCTTGGTCGGCTTGGTTCAAACTACAGACTTTCAAGCAGGGAGATGTGCGGCGATGCAAGGGCACCCGGACGTAATCGATTACCTCAACACGTTGCTCACCGGTGAGCTGGCTGCACGTGACCAATACTTTGTCCATTCCCGTATGTACGAGGATTGGGGCTTCACCAAGCTTTACGAGCGTATCAACCACGAAATGGAAGAGGAGGCACAACACGCTGATGCGTTGATGCGCCGGATTCTGATGCTCGAAGGTACGCCGCGCATGCGCCCCGATGACTTGGACGTGGGCACTACCGTGCCAGAGATGTTCGCCGCTGACTTGCGCCTTGAGTACAAGGTGCGCGCTGCACTCTGTAAAGGCATTGCGTTATGTGAGCTGCACAAAGACTACGTCAGCCGAGACATGCTGCGTATTCAGCTGGCAGATACGGAAGAAGACCATACCTACTGGCTCGAAAAGCAGCTGGGCCTGATCAAATCGATTGGTTTGCAGAACTACCTCCAGTCGCAGTTCTGATCGGTTAAGTCTCAAAAAAAAGCCCCTGCCATCTTTCGGTGACAGGGGCTTTTTCGTGGGTCAATTTAAGGCTTGTCGCGAATCAGCAATGGCTTCAGGTAGAAACCCGTATGCGACTGCTTCATCTCGGCAACCTCTTCAGGCGTACCCGTCGCAATGATCTGACCACCCTTGGAGCCGCCTTCCGGCCCAAGATCCACCAACCAGTCAGCCGTTTTGATCACGTCCAGATTGTGCTCGATCACGACTACTGTATTGCCGTGATCTCGCAAACGATGCAGCACATCCAGCAACTGTTGAATGTCGGCAAAGTGCAGACCGGTTGTAGGCTCATCGAGGATGTACAACGTCTTGCCGGTATCACGCTTGGACAGTTCTCGAGACAGCTTGACCCGCTGCGCCTCACCGCCTGACAACGTCGTGGCGGATTGCCCCAGCTTGATATACGACAAGCCTACGTCCATCAGCGTTTGAAGCTTGCGAGCGAGCGCAGGTACAGCGTCGAAGAACACGCGGGCTTCTTCGATCGTCATCTCGAGCACTTCGTGGATGCTCTTGCCCTTGTATTTTATTTCCAGGGTTTCGCGGTTGTAGCGTTTGCTCTTGCACACATCACAAGGCACATAGATGTCCGGCAGAAAGTGCATTTCGACCTTGATCAAGCCATCACCCTGACATGCTTCGCAACGCCCGCCCTTCACATTGAAGGAGAAACGCCCTGGGCCGTAGCCCCGCGACCGAGACTCAGGCACGCCTGAAAACAATTCACGAATCGGGGTAAACAGGCCGGTATACGTCGCCGGGTTGGAGCGGGGTGTACGACCAATAGGGCTTTGATCAATGTCGACAACCTTGTCCAGATGCTCCAGACCTTTAATGCTGTCGTGTGCAGCCGCTTCTAGCGTAGTTGCGCCGTTTAGGGCGGTGGCGCTTAGCGGGTAAAGCGTGTTGTTGATCAGCGTAGATTTGCCCGACCCCGACACGCCGGTGACACAGGTCAGCAAGCCAATCGGAATTTCAAGATCCACATTGCGCAAGTTGTTGCCGCGCGCGCCTTTGAGTGACAACGTCAGCTTTTTGTTGCGCGGTGTGCGTTTGGCTGGCACGGCGATTTTCACACGGCCAGACAAATACTTGCCTGTCAGCGAGTCAGGGTGCGCCATCACTTCTGCTGGCGTGCCTTGGGCAACGATATGGCCGCCATGTACGCCGGCGCCTGGGCCAATGTCGACCACGTAGTCCGCCAGGCGGATAGCGTCTTCATCGTGCTCAACCACAATCACGGTATTACCGATGTCGCGCAGATGTTTGAGCGTGCCCAGCAAGCGATCATTGTCGCGCTGATGCAGGCCAATCGAGGGCTCGTCGAGAATGTACAACACGCCGACCAGGCCCGCGCCGATCTGACTGGCCAGGCGAATACGCTGCGCTTCGCCGCCGGACAACGTATCGGCGCTGCGATCCAGCGACAGGTAATCGAGGCCCACATTCACAAGGAACTGGAGACGTTCACGGATCTCCTTAAGGATTTTGTCCGCGATTTCACCGCGTCGTCCGGTCAGGCTCAGCGTGCTGAAGTACTCGGTTGCATCGCCAATTGGCATGCTGGTCACGGCAGGCAGTGTTTTCTCGCCTACCCATACGTGCCGGGACTCACGGCGTAAACGGGTACCACGGCAATCAGGGCATGACTGAGTACTTAAAAACTTCGCCAGCTCTTCGCGCACAGTGGCCGACTCGGTCTCACGATAACGGCGCTCAAGGTTCGGCACGATGCCTTCAAAAGGGTGTGCACGTTTCACGATATCGCCGCGATCGTTCAGATAGCGGAAATCCACATTCTGAGTGCCACTGCCATACAAAATGACTTTTTGCTTGTCGGCAGGCAACTCACCAAATGGCACTTCCAGGCTGAAGTTGTAATGCTTGGCCAGCGCACCGAGCATCTGGAAGTAATAAACGTTTCTTCGATCCCAGCCGCGTATCGCGCCCTCTGCAAGCGTCAACTCGCCATTGACCAGTCGCTTGATATCGAAAAACTGCTTCACCCCCAAGCCGTCACAGGTTGGGCAGGCACCCGCAGGGTTGTTGAACGAAAACAGCTTAGGCTCCAGCTCACTGATCGCGTGGCCACAGATAGGGCAGGCGAAGCGCGCAGAGAAGATCATCTCTTCGCCCGGCTCATCATCCATAGGTGCCACCAGAGCAATGCCGTCGGCCAGCTTCAGGGCGGTCTCGAACGACTCGGCCAAGCGCTGTTGCAGGTCGGCACGCACTTTAAAGCGGTCAACCACCACATCAATGGTGTGCTTCTTCTGTTTGTCGAGTTTTGGCAGCTCATCCAGCTCGCAGAGCTTGCCATTCACTCGTGCCCGCACAAAACCCTGCGCGCGCAGTTCTTCAAATACCGAAAGGTGCTCGCCCTTGCGCTCGCGAATGACAGGCGCCAGCAGCATCAGTTTGCTGCCTTCAGGCTGTGCCAGGACCAGGTCAACCATTTGGCTGACAGTCTGGGCTTCCAATGGAATATCGTGGTCCGGGCAGCGCGGGATACCGACGCGGGCATAGAGCAGGCGCAGGTAATCGTAAATTTCGGTGATGGTGCCGACCGTGGACCGCGGGTTATGCGATGTCGATTTCTGTTCGATGGAAATCGCCGGTGACAGACCTTCTATCGTATCGACGTCAGGCTTTTCCATCATCGACAGGAACTGCCGCGCATAGGCCGACAGTGACTCGACATAACGGCGCTGGCCTTCGGCGTACAACGTATCAAACGCCAGGGATGATTTGCCGGAGCCAGACAGTCCGGTGATGACGATCAGTTTGTCCCTTGGCAGGGTCAGGTCGATGTTCTTCAGGTTGTGGGTTCGTGCCCCACGTATCAGGATCTTGTCCACTGCGGCCTCGCTTGGCGAGCATTACGTAAACGAATGAGTATACGGTTCTGTGCGAAAAGTGTGCAGGCCCTTAATGGCACGATGTCATTAAAGGCCATTTATAACTTTTACGTGACAAAGCGTCGCGCCTCTTTCGTGTGTGTGCTGTTACACGATGGGACTGGTAGAATCGCCGCCGGTTCACATGAGGTTTTTCCATGCACGATCCCCACAGCGAACGCATGAGCAGCGGCGAGACCCGGGCAGCAAGCGGTCTGGCCCTTGTGTTCGCCTTCCGTATGCTTGGCATGTTTATGGTATTGCCGGTGTTGGCGACCTACGGGATGGAGCTCGCCGGTGCGACGCCTGCCCTGATTGGCTTGGCCATTGGCGCTTATGGCCTGACTCAGGCACTTTTTCAGATTCCTTTCGGTGTCATTTCCGACCGTATCGGTCGACGGCCCGTGATCTATCTGGGTCTGATCGTCTTCGCTCTCGGCAGTGTGCTGGCAGCTAACTCTGACTCGATCTGGGGTGTGATCGCTGGTCGAGTCCTGCAGGGAGCGGGTGCGATCTCTGCGGCAGTGATGGCCCTGCTATCTGACCTGACCCGCGAACAGCATCGCACTAAAGCCATGGCCATGATTGGTATGACCATTGGTTTATCGTTTGCTGTTGCAATGGTCGTAGGGCCTTTGTTGACCAGCGCTTTTGGTTTGTCCGGCCTGTTTCTGGCTACCGCTGCGATGGCGCTGGTGGGTATCGTGATCGTCATGTTCATGGTGCCGCGCTCAACCGGTACCTTGCAGCATCGCGAATCCGGCGTGGCCAAGCATGCGTTGCTGCCAACGCTGCGCCACCCCGACCTGCTGCGACTGGACCTGGGCATCTTTGTGTTACATGCCATGTTGATGTCCAGCTTTATTGCTTTACCGCTGGCGCTGGTTGAAAAGGCCGGCCTGCCTAAAGAACAACACTGGTGGGTGTACCTGACCGCGTTGCTGATTTCTTTCTTCGCCATGATCCCGTTCATCATCTACGGCGAAAAGAAACGCAAAATGAAACGAGTTTTGCTCGGCGCCGTGGGTACGTTGATGCTCACTGAGCTATTCTTTTGGCAGTTCGGTGACAGCTTGCGAACGTTGGTGATTGGCACCGTGGTGTTTTTTACCGCGTTCAATCTGTTGGAGGCTTCATTGCCTTCGCTGATCAGCAAAGTGTCACCGGCGGGCGGCAAGGGCACGGCGATGGGGGTTTACTCCACCAGCCAATTCCTCGGTTCGGCATTAGGCGGCATACTCGGCGGCTGGCTGTTCCAGCATGGCGGTCTGTCGGTTGTGTTCCTGGGAGGGGCAGGTCTGGCTGCACTCTGGCTGGCCTTTGCTGTTACCATGCGCGAACCACCTTATGTAACAAGCCTGCGCTTGCCGTTGTCACCTGAAGCGTTGCGCGAAGCAGGTCTGGCTGAGCGTTTAATGGCTGTTACGGGCGTTACTGATGCAGTGGTCGTGGCCGAAGAGGCTGCGATTTATATCAAATTGGACACCGAACTATTGGATCGCGCGACACTCGAGCAGTTGGTTAACCCAGCGCCGACGTGCGAAGCCTAGGAGAACGTTATGGCCCGTGGGGTTAACAAAGTTATATTGGTCGGCACATGCGGCCAGGATCCCGAAGTTCGCTACTTGCCTAACGGTAATGCCGTGACCAACCTGAGTCTGGCAACCAGCGAACAGTGGACTGACAAGCAAACCGGCCAAAAAGTCGAAAAGACTGAGTGGCACCGGGTATCGATGTTCGGCAAAGTTGCTGAAATCGCTGGCGAATACCTGCGTAAGGGTTCGCAGGTGTACATCGAAGGCAAGCTGCAAACCCGTGAGTGGGAAAAAGACGGTATTAAGCGTTACACCACCGAAATCGTGGTCGACATGCAAGGCACCATGCAACTGCTGGGTGGCCGTCCGCAAGGCGACCAACAAAACCAGGGCGGCGGTAACAACTACCAGCAGCCACAGCAGTCCGCTCCGCGTCAGCAGGCTCAACGCCCTGCACCGCAGCAGCAACCGCAGCAACAACGTCAAGCGCCGCAACAACAGGCTCCACAGCCTGCTCCGGATTTCGACAGCTTTGATGACGATATTCCGTTCTAGGTCTTGCCTTAGGCTTAACAGCTTCAGCGTTACCTAAAAAGCCCCAAGAGTTCTGCTCTTGGGGCTTTTTGTTTGCCTCAAAAATAATCCCCGTAAACGGGGATTATTTTTTACCTAACCTCAACCAACCGTTTATTTTTCCGCGCTGTCCGGTAATGCATACGCAATGATGTAATCACCTACGTCAGGGGAGTGGCTCATGCCCCCTGCAGAGATCACCACGTATTGTTTTCCGGTAACCGGTGATTTGTAGATCAGCGGCGCGGCGACTGCGCCGACAGGCAAGCGTGCTTTCCACACTTCTTTACCGGTTGCCGAGTCGAGCGCACGCAGGTAGTAGTCTTGAGTCCCTGCAAAGAACACCAGGCCCGAGGCTGTTGAGGTTGGGCCACCCAGTGTTGGCATGCCCAGCGGTATCGGCATGTGGGTTTTAATTCCCATAGGGCCGGTATCTTGCACGGTGCCCATAGGCACTTGCCACACCAGTTTCTGAGTATTGAGATCAATCGCACTCATGCTGCCGAACGGGGGGGTATTGCACGGCACGCCGAGTGGAGATTGCAGAATGTCGATTCTCACGCCGCCATAGATACCGGCGACTTGTGGGCGAATGGTTCCCATGAAACCGGGCACTTCGTCTGACGATACTTTGAACTTGCTGGTGTCTTCCTTCGTCACCAGCGACATCCGCAGGGGCACACGCATGTCGTTAACAAACATCATGCCGGTGTTTTCGTCGATGGAGATGCCCCCCCAGTTCATGCCGCCCAACAAGCCTGGCCATTCGATGTACGGTTTCTCGGATGGAGGTGTAAAGGGGCCCACGTAAACGGAGTCCTTGAACATGATCCGGCAGTACAGTTGATCGAAAGTCGTCACGCCCCACATGGACTTCTCAGTCAATGGCTCAACACCAATAGTTGGCATTCCGACCGAGAACGGTTGAGTCGGTGACAGGTGCTCGCCTTCAGCAGCAGGTGAGGTTGGAACCTGACGTTCTTCAACTTCGGTAACAGGTTTGCCTGTACGACGGTCCAGAACAAAAATATTGCCAGTCTTGCTGGTCTGGATCAAAACCGGCGTTTTCACGCCGTCAGCGTTCTTCCAGTCATACATGACGGGCTGCGAAGGCAGGTCGTAATCCCACACATCGTGGTGAACGATCTGATAAACCCACTTGGCTTTACCGGTAGATGCATCCACGGCTACAACCGCCGAGCCATATTTTTCCTTGGCTGCGTTGCGATCACCGCCCCAGTAGTCTGGTGGGCCATTGCCTGTTGGCAGGTAGACCAGGTTCAACTCTTTATCGTAAGTAGGAATGGTCCATACGTTAGGCGTTTCCAGGGCGAACTGGTGATCGTCGGCGGTCGCGTCCTTACCCTCTGGTGCGCCTACGTCCCATGCCCAAACCAAATCACCGGTCAGCACGTCAAATGCACGTACGGCCCCTGAAGGCTCGCCCGCTACAATGTCACGCACCCAGCCGCCAACCACGGTCAGATGACCCATCACAACCGGCAGAGAGGTTGGGTGATAGCGTTTGCTCTTCTCGGTCGGGCCCATGCCTTTCTTGAGATCGACGTAACCGTTCTCACCAAAGCTCGAACACAGGGCGCCGGTGTGCGCGTCAAGCGCAAACAGACGGGCATCTACCGACGACACCAGAATGCGCTGACGGCATTGTTGGTCGTTGTCGTGCGAAGCCTTAACCTCAGCACTCAGGCTGTCGTCTTTATCGATGTCGTAATAACCCACGCCGCGGCAGGTGACGTGTTCTTCGGTTTTGGCTTTAGGGTCGAACTTCCAGATAG
This sequence comes from Pseudomonas sp. 2024-210, assembly GCF_045062345.1. Classification (NCBI taxonomy): domain Bacteria; kingdom Pseudomonadati; phylum Pseudomonadota; class Gammaproteobacteria; order Pseudomonadales; family Pseudomonadaceae; genus Pseudomonas; species Pseudomonas sp. 2024-210. The sequence goes on from NZ_JBJGEJ010000010.1 coordinate 42,568, forward strand.
GAGCCCCCGTATCACCATCCAGTGCGGTGATCAGATTCTCCGGTGTGCATGAATACAGCACGTTGCCAATCTGCAACGGCGTGTTTTCGTCTACACCTGCGCCCGCTCCGGTCGTTCTGCGGCCTGTTCTGTAAGTCCAGGCGACCTGAAGGTCCTTGACGTTTTCTGGTGTGATCTGCGTGTAGGGCGCAAACCGGGTACCCGATGCGCTGCGACCATAGTATTCCCAGTTTTCAGGCGCCTCGGCAGAGGGTTCCTTCGGCTCGGATGCCTTCGACGCGACCACAGGATTTGAAATTGCACCGTGAGGGTAAAACGCAGCAATAAAGGTGGCGATCAATGCGGCAAACACCGCAAAGCCAAACCGGTTAGCCACGCGCTGAGTGGTCAGGGATGTACCCGGGAACGTCGCGCCCACCCACAAACTAAGTGTCAGAATAATGGCTGGAACGACAAGGCGTGGAAGCAGTTCCCAATAACTGAATTGGCCTACCTCATAAAATGCCCAGACGCATGTAGCAAGGAATATAAGTGCCGAAAATATAATGCTGAAACGTTTACGCCATAACAAAAGCGGGGTTAACACCAAATAAGCCAAGCCGGCGATTAAGTAATAACTTGATCCGTCTAGAGCCAATAACATGACCCCGCCGTATATCAATGCCAGTGCAACAACAAAAACGAAGAGGGAAAGTATTATTCTCGCTAGCGAGCTAATTGACCGTCTTTTAGTGGGTGATTGTTTGTCATCCGTCATTTTCATGAGCGCTCTATGGGTGAATACAAAACTGTTCGTCGTCGGTGCGAACAGCCCGACCGAATCATTGATTCGGTCGTAATTGGATGGGTGTAAATCCTGTGGCACCTTGTCATTCAGGCGTTAAAGCGCTGAAAAGTCAGGCTGTTACCCGGTGAGTCGGTTGCGGAACGCGCAGTTGCACGCAAAGGACTGAAGGTTCTACGAAACCTGGGGCGGAGCATCAATGCTCTGCAGGGTTGGGGTTTTGTGACTTTGTTTGCGTAAGCAGGCTTATTTTAATCGGATGATGTTTCGGATAAATCCAGCGCATTGGAAAACAATATTGGTGAAACAGTAACAATCCCTTAAGCGCGCACGACTCAATACCTGAAGATCGACATCGGTGATGGGTGGCCTACTAAAGAAATGAGCAATAGACAAGGTGAGCAGATCTGTTGAATGAGCGGTTCAGGCTTGTGCCTGTAAGTTCAAAAGCCAGCCATTGGGCGAATTGTTACGAACGCACCAACAATGTTTCTTGCAGAGTTGGATTTATACCAAAAAAGCTAATGCTTACACTTAAGCGTTGCTACTAACGTCAAGCGGCGCTAACCCATCCAGTCCTTACACCCTGACGCAAGCAATATAAGGCGACTTGATAAACAGCCTTAATCATCTGCGTTTTTTCAACGGAGCACCCTTCGAATGTTTTTTTCTGTCCGCGCGCTGCTGACGACCAGCCTGTGCAGCGGTTTGTCGTTCTGTATGTTGGCCCCTGCTTCAGCGATGGCGGATTCTACGGACTTGATGACTCGCTCAACACTCACCGGCGATTGGGGAGGGGAACGACAGAAGCTGGTCGACAAGGGGATTAAGCTGACGGGTGAATACAGCTCTGAGACCATTTCAAACCTGCACGGCGGGATAAAACGCGGCACTCGCTATGCGCAACAAATACGCATAGGCGCGCAGTTTGATCTGAGCAAGTTACTCGACACCCCCGATGCTGGCGTGGTGCAAGTCATTATCAATGACCGTCGCGGCCACAGCGCCACGGAAGATTTGCTCGGCAATCGCTTGTCAGCTCAGGAAAACTATGGGGGTGAATACACCCGCCTGACCGAGTTCAGCTATCAACGCAATCTGTTTTCCAAAGACCTGTCTGCCAAGGTCGGTTATATGGTCATGGGCACCGATTTTGGGGGGATGCCCATCTTGACCAACTTTGTGAGCGCCGGTTTTTGTGCTCACCCGTTAACCATGTCCAGCGGCAGTGGGTGGGGTAACTATCCGACGGCACACTGGGGGGGAGAACTGCGTTACGACGTTAACCCGTCGCTCACGCTGCAAACCGCTGTGTTCCAAGTCAACCCGGAGCACAACGCACGCCCTTCTGAAGCGTTTTCCATGCCCAGCAACGACACCACCGGGGCCATCATGCCACTGGAGGCGATTTTTAATAATCATGCCTTTCTGGATGGGCAGTACAAAATTGGTTGGTACTACGACACCTCCAATTACCAGAAAATTGGCAGCACAGAAAAGAGCAGCAACCGTACCGGGGCTTACGTGTTGTTTGATCAGGCCATCTGGAAGGACGAGCAAGACCCTGAAAGCGTATTGCGCCTTTTCGGCCAAGCGGCCACCAGTAACGCTGCGACTTCACCGATGCGTCGTTGGTATTCGGTGGGTCTGGTCAAGCAGAAGCCCTTTGCAAACCGCCCCAAAGACACCATCGCCTTTGGTTATGGCCGTGCTGTGATCAATCCGCGCACGCGCGATGAGCAAGAGGCGGCTGCAATCAATTTCGGGGAGTCAGACATGATCGCCAGCCTCGACAACGGCGAGCAGATGCTTGAACTCAACTATGGCGCGCAAGTCACGCCCTGGCTGCTGGTGCGGCCGGACATGCAGTACTACATCGAACCGGGCGCGTTCTTCGGCAAAAAAAGAGGCAACGCATTGGCGGTAGGACTACAGATCAAAGCGACTTTTTAAAAGACGGGTTGACGCGTTGTGCGTGGCGGACCTGAAAGGGCAGGCCATGAATCGATCTCCGCGACTCAGTCACGCTCATACCGGGCCCCTCACCAGGCCATAGAAATATTAACTTTCAGAAGGTTTTTTCCCCCTAGTTACGAACTCTCGTGGTTGATTGACTACGCTGTAGGCAGAAAAAACTGCTCACTCATTACGATCGAACTTCGATCGGATGGTTTGATCAGTTGATTTACAGCCGTTCAGGAGGTCGCCCAGGTTTTGTCTCATTTCAAACGTGCAGTCTTACTTTTCATCCTGTTAATAACAGGCAACGGCGTGTTGCAAGCCGCCCCCACGCTGGCCTCTGTGATGAAAGCGGAGGAGCGAGATGGTAAACCTCCCGTGCTGGTCGACGGTGGCTTGCTCGGCGCGCTGGGCGCGGGGATGGACGAAGTTCAAGAAAAGCTTGGACTGAGCGTGAGTTTGCTGGACGTGTGGCGTTTACGTATCGAGCGTGGCGCCAACGAAGCCGGGGCGCTGGTAGAGCAAGCCTCGGCGCGCCCGGACTGGAGCACAGCAGGGGACTTTTTCCTGTTGTCGGCCATTTGGTTTGGCGTTTTTGTTGCCTTGATGCTGGGCGGTCGGTTGATTGCGCATCATGTGTGCAAACGCAGCGATATTGCGACGAGGCCGAGGGTGCAAAAGCTTCTCGGTTATCTGCTGCCTTACCTGCTGCCGTCGTTTATCACCCTGAGCATCACGCTGTATGCCAGTCGTCTTATACAAGACTCCATCAGTCGCTCGCTGGCGCTGAGTTTCGCCTACAGCACCAGCGGCGGCGTGTTTTGTGCCGCGCTGGTCCTGTCGTTGAGTGCAATGTTTTACATAGGCCACAAGCGTCGAGCGGTGGCGATCATTGAGCGGTATGCCGTGCGTCCGTTGTTTCTTATCGGGTTCTTTGCCGCGTTCAGCGATGCCATGAGCAGCCCTCAAATGGCCGATCAAATTGGCGCAAACCTCGCGAGCTGTGTATCGGTGCTCACGGGATTGCTGGCCTGCACGGTCTTTGCATTTCTGGTAATCAGGTTGCGTCGCCCGGTGGCCCACCTCATACGTAACCGTGCGCTGGCGCAACGTGTAGGGCAGCCGGCGCTACAGGAATCCCTGCGCATATTCTCGGTGCTGTGGTACTGGCCTATTTTGCTGATGCTGTTGGTGTCCGCCTTCAACTTGCTGGGCGTGGGTGAGGGCAGCGAGCGCGCTTTGCGAAATGCCTTGCTGACCTCGGCATTGTTGATTGGGACTGTTTTTCTGAGCACGATCTTTCATCACTCGTTTACGTCCAATACCGAACATGCCGGCGCTTATAAAGCGCGGTTGATGACCGTCGTATACGCGGTGCTGCGCATCGCCTTGGGCGTGACGTTTATAGAACTGCTGGCGCAGATCTGGGGATTCTCACTGTGGGCTTTTGCCTCGGACAGCCGCACAGGGAAGGTCATCAGTGATTCGTTAGGGCATATTCTGTTGATTTTGCTGGTCACGTGGCTGGCTTGGGTGGTGCTCGATACCGCCATTCAACAAGCGTTGCAACCGCCCGCCAATCGACGCGGAACCCGTGAGCCCAGCACGCGCATCAAAACCATCCTGCCGTTGATGCGCAACGCGATCAAAGTGATTTTGGTGGTGGTCTGCACCATCACCACCATGGCCAATCTGGGTGTGAATGTTGCTCCTTTTCTGGCCGGTGCCGGTGTCATTGGTTTGGCCATTGGCTTCGGTTCCCAGCAGCTGGTACAGGACGTGATTACGGGGCTGTTCATCATTATTGAAGACACCATCTCCGTCGGTGACTGGGTGGTGGTCGATTCAAGCCATGCTGGCACGGTGGAGGGGCTGACCATCCGGACCTTGCGTCTGCGCGACTCCAGGGGCTTTGTTCATTCCGTACCCTTTGGGCAGATCAAAGCGGTCATCAACCATTCCAGACAATTCGCCTACGCCTATTTCTCCGTGCAGTTCACCTATGATTCCGACATGGATAAAGCAACGGATCTGATCCGTGAAGCGGGTCAGCAGATCAGCAATGACCCTTTATTGAGTCTCAGTTTGCAGGGCACGCTAACCATCTTCGGGGTCGACAGCATGAACCTCGACGGGGTGACCATGACGGCGCAATTCAGAACCGTGTCCGGCGCGCAAAATTCGGTGAGCCGTGCGTTCAATGCCCGGCTTAAAAAGCTTGTGGATAAATCGGAAGATGTGCACTTTGCGCAACATTATCCACAGGGGTTTTTGCTGCCTGTTCGGGAGTCGGCAGAGGGCACGGCACCCGTGGCTGAGCAAGCGCGGTCTTCGGTACTCTTGGCTGACATACCCGGGAGCGTCAAAGAGGGTCACTGAGCCGCGGCGCAGTTTGTCAGTGACGACAGGCGCATAAACCCGCAAAATGCGTAATTATTGATCGTGGCCAACGGTTTTCGGGGTTGGCTTCTGGTATATATCACCCTTTTGAATAGACTGAGCCTGCACACTCTATGCGAATGCGCCTTATGTTACTGGGCGGCGGAAATGCTCTCGGGCAGGCGCTGATCCGTCAGGGTGCCGAGGAAGACATCAATTTCCTCGCCCCGCGTCCGCCGCAAGACGGTTGGGACGCTGCAAGCCTCACACAACTGCTTGATGACACCCGTCCAGATGCGGTGATCAACCTTGCGTACTACTTTGACTGGTTCCAGGCGCAGGCAGTGGACGAGACTCGGCTTGCGGCTCAAGAGCGCTCTGTCGAACGTTTGGCTGAGCTGTGCCAGCATCACAACATCATTTTGTTGCAACCCTCCAGCTATCGCGTGTTCGATGGATCGCGGGCAACTGCCTATAGCGAAAAGGACGAGCCTGTCCCGTTGGGGATGCGCGGTCAGGCCTTGTGGCGTACAGAGCAAAGTGTAAGGGCCATTTGCCCACAACACGTTTTGCTGCGTTTTGGCTGGCTGCTGGATGAAAGTCCCGATGGCACGCTGGGGCGCTTTCTGGCTCTGGCTGAAAAGCCGGGCGAAGTGTTTCTGGCCGATGATCGGCGTGGTAATCCTACGCCGGTCGATGATGCTGCACGGGTGATTATTGCCGTGCTTAAACAGCTCGATTGTGCGGCTCCCCTTTGGGGCACCTATCACTACGCGGGGCACGAGGCAACAACCCCGCTCGCGCTGGGGCAAGCCATCTTGACGGAAGCGCGCAACTTGCACCCGCTGGCCATCGAAAGCCCTACGCCGCAGGCTCACGCAGCGTGCCCGGACGCGGCTCAAGAGCCGCAACATGCCGTTCTGGCCTGTAAAAAAATTCTACACACCTTCGGAATTAAGCCCCGCGCCTGGCGCGCGGCGCTTCCTACTTTATTGGACAGGTTTTATCGTCATGGTTGATGCACGCGTTTTAGTCACTGGCGGCGCCGGATTCATTGGTTCCAATCTGGTCGATGCATTGTTGGCTAAAGGCTACGCCGTTCGAATTCTCGATGATTTATCCACCGGCAAGCGCACCAACCTGCCGTTGGACAATCCCAAGGTCGAGCTGATCGAAGGAGACGTAGCGAACGCCGCATTGGTTCATGAGGTCATGATTGGCTGCAGCGCCGTCGTTCATCTGGCAGCGGTTGCATCAGTACAAGCCTCGGTAGACGACCCCGTCCGTACTCATCAAAGCAATTTCATCGGCACTTTGAATGTGTGCGAAGCCATGCGCCAGACCGGGGTTAAACGGGTTGTCTTTGCGTCCAGTGCGGCCGTCTACGGCAATAACGGCGAGGGCGAGTCGATCTCCGAAGACACACCCAAAGCGCCGCTGACACCTTATGCATCTGACAAGCTGGCCAGTGAGTACTACTTGGACTTCTACCGTCGTCAGCATGGTTTGGAACCCGTGATTTTCCGCTTCTTCAATATATTCGGGCCTCGCCAGGATCCGTCTTCGCCTTACTCGGGCGTGATCAGCATTTTCAGTGAGCGCGCGGTAAAGGGCTTGCCCATCACCATTTTTGGCGACGGAGAGCAAACGCGCGACTTTTTGTACGTGGGCGACCTGGTGAACATTCTGATGCAAGCCATCGAGGCCACAGACATTGAGGAAGGTGCGGTCAACGTGGGTTTGAACAAAGCCACAACGCTCAACCAAATGCTGCAAGCGTTGGGCGACGTGGTGGGAGAGTTGCCACCGATTAGCTATGGCCCGGCCCGCTCCGGCGACATCCGACATTCGCGTGCTGACAACAGCCGTCTGTTGCAGCGTTTTACACTGGGTAACATCACGCCCATGAAAGAAGGGCTGGCACTGTTGCTCGGTCGTTAAGCGCCACACAGCCATAAAAAAAGGCGCCTTTCAAGGCGCCTTTTTTCGTGCAGCTTACTTAAAACTTGTAGCCAATACCGACCATGTAAACGAACGGGTCCACGTCGACGTTGACCTTGGCGCGCGTGCCGGGCGCCACGGCGTTGTTTTCTACCGTCGCGCGGGTATCGATATCGATATAACGCGCCTGGGCGTTGATCATGATGTTATCGGTCAGCATATAGTCCGCACCGATCTGCCAGGCCAGGCCCCACGAGTTTTTCGCCTTGAAGTTGTCAAAGCCTGCTGCGCTGGCGCTGCTGCCGACGTGTTCGTCGTAGATCCAGGTGTAGTTGATGCCGGCACCGACGTAAGGCTGGAATACGGATTTAGGGTCTAGCGGGTAGTACACAACGCTCAGGGTCGGAGGCAAGTGCTTGAGGCTGCCCAATTTACCGTTGGCCGCCGCCAGGCCGGTGCCCTTCAACTTGACGTCGTGCTCAAACGGCGTGGCGGCTAACAACTCGATACCCACATGATCGGTGATCATGTAAGCAAAGTTGAGGCCCAATTGGGTGTCACTGCTCATGGTCGCCTTGCCACCCAGATCAGCCCCTGCCAAAGGGCCCTGATCAACCTTGACGCTGGAGCTGTCGGCTTTTGGGTTAACCGTGATGGCACCGGCACGCAGGATGATGTCGCCTTCCGTGTGTGCTTGAGCCAGAGGCGCGACAACAGCGAGCGCTAGGGTAGCGACGCTGAGCAAGGACTTGTGCATTGGAGCTCCATTGGGATAGTTAAAATTTATATAACCAATGGTAATGAGCGAAAGATGCGCTTCTGTTGACCCAGCTCAATGAATGGGTAAAGTTGTGAAAAATTCGTTAAAAGTTAATCGCATACCCTCACCCTAGCCCTCTCCCAAAGGGAGAGGGGACTAAAGTCAAAAGCGGTTGGCGCAACACCACTGACCAAACCCTTTGCTCTAGGGAGAAGGGACTAAAGTCACATACGGCTGGACGCAACACCACCGATCTAGCTCCCTCTCCCTATGGGAGAGGGGACTAAAGTCAAAAGCGGGTGGCGCAACACCACCGGCCTAACCCTTTGCTCTAGGGAGAAGGGACTAAAGTCATAAGCGGCTGGACGCAACACCACCGATCTAGCTCCCTCTCCCTATGGGAGAGGGCTGGGGTGAGGGTATTTGAGTTATTCAGGTAATTCATACACAACGATCTTTTGCGCATCCATCTGATAACCCGCGTCTGCCAATTCGCTCGTGCTGGCTTTGACCTGCAAAGCCCCGACGATCCAGTAGGGCTGATACAGCTCATCGACCTGAACCCCTTCCTTGCTGGTCACATGCACGATCTGGTTCGACGGTGGAGGTGGCACATGTATACACGCGCCGAAATAAGGCACCAGCAAGAACTCGGTCGTACGGCCGGCTTCATTGACCTCAAGCGGAACGATGTAGCCCGGCAAGCGAATCAATTGACCGTTCAGTGATGTCACCACCGGGGCATTGGGCAAGTCCTGTTTGGCCGCCGGAGCGGACTCCATATCACCCATCTGGGACAGGTCATGCATCGGCGCCATATCAGGCACCTCGGGCGGAGCGTCCGGCGGGATCATTTCCGACCAGGTCAGCTCTTTGGGCTCTGCCGCCCACACGGGTGTAGCCACCAGCAGCAGTAGGGCAAGCAAGGCACGTGACAGGGCAGAGGTCATCATAAAACCGGACTCATAAACGAATGGACAGACCATCGGCCAGCGATTGTCGGTAAGCGCGCCACGCGGGCACGCAGCCCATCAACAGGGCGGCCGCCAGAATACCGCCGAGCAGCGTCCATTCATATTCAGTTGGCCAGGACAGCGGCAAATATAACCCGTAGTTTGATTGCACATAGCCTTGAGCCACCGCAATGCACACGTACAACAAACCTACGCCTGCCACCACACCAGCCAACGCCAAGGCCAGGGCCTCGAACACCAATAAAGTGGCGATATGCCAAGGTCGCGCGCCCACGGAGCGCAAAATGGCCATCTCGCGACGGCGCTCGTTGAGGCTGGTCAAAATCGCGGTCAGCATGCCAATCAAGCCGGTCAACACCACAAACAAAGACACCACAAACAGCGCTTTTTCTGCGGTGCTCATCAGGCTCCACAGTTCTTGCAGGGCCACGCCGGGCAAGATCGCCATCATCGGTTCACCGCGGAAATCATTGATTTCACGCTGCAAGGCAAAGGTCGAAATCTTGCTGTTCAAACCCAGCATAAACGCAGTGATGGCTTGCGGCGTCAGGTCCATATTGCGCGCCTGATCTGCAGTGACACGCCCGGCACCGCGGGCTGGCACACCGTTATGCCAGTCGATATGAATCGCTTCCATGCCGCCCAGACTGATATGCAGCGTGCGGTCGACTGGCGTGCCGGTACGTTTGAGAATCCCGACCACGGTAAACGGCTTGTCATCATGTTTGACCAGGCTGATTGCCGCTACGCCGTGGGCCAGCACCAGCTTATCGCCCAGTGTGTAATGCAGGGCCTCAGCCACTTCGGCACCCAGCACCACCTCAAAAGGGTCGGTGGCAAAGGGCCGTCCAGCGGCCAGTTCGAGGTGTTGTCGATGACCGTATTGATAGTGCTCGAAATACGCCTCGCTGGTGCCCATCACCCGATAGCCACGGTGCGAATCGCCCAGTGACATGGGGATTGCCCATTTCACCTTGGGGTTATGGGCGAAGTGTTCGAAGCTGTCCCAACGAATGTTGTTGGTGGCATTGCCAATGCGAAAAACCGAATACAGCAGCAAATTAACGGAGCCAGAACGGGCGCCGACGATCAGGTCGGTGCCGCTGATGGTGCTGGCAAAGCTGGCGCGGGCTTCGGTGCGCACACGCTCTACGGCCAGCAGCAGGCAGACCGACAGGGCAATGGCAAAGGCGGTCAGTAGCGCGGTGAAGCGGCGGTTAGCCAGGCTGGCCATGGCAAGACGAAACAAATACATCTCAGACCTCTGCCTGTGTAGCGGCGCGATTGAGTTCAGACAACGACAGGTTGCGGTCAAACAACGGCGCCAAGCTTTGATCGTGACTGACGAACAGCAAGCTGGCGCCCGCATCCCGGCACTCGGCAAACAGCAACTGGATAAACGCTTCCCGGGCATCGGCATCGAGGGCTGAAGTGGGTTCATCCGCGATCACCAGCTCGGGCTGGCCAATCAGTGCGCGGGCGGCCGCAACTCGCTGCTGCTGGCCGATCGACAGCGAGTCGGCTCGCCGCTCCAGCAGGGCCGGATCTTTAAGGCCCAAATGTGCCAACAGGGTGTGCGCGGCGTTGTCCACGCTGCCGTGCCGTTGCACGGCGCGGCTGGCGCGCAGTTTGGAAAAGTGGCAAGGCAGTTCGACGTTCTCACGCACCGACAAAAAGGGCAGCAAATTGAATTGCTGGAAGATGTAGCCCGTGTGGTCGACCCGGAAACGATCACGAGCGCCTGAGCCGAGCTCACTCAACTCCTGGCCCAGTAAACGAATGGTTCCTTTGTTGGCTTTTTGCACGCCACCCAGCAAACCCAGCAAGGTGGTTTTGCCGCTGCCGCTCGGGCCTTTGAGAAACAGGGTTTCACCCGGTTCCAGGCGAAAGGTCGGAATATCCAGCAACACGGGTTGTCCCGGCCAGCTGAAGCTTAAGTTGGCGAGTTCGATAAGCGCTTGGGTCATGGGTAAAGACTGTCGCCTGCAATGGGGTAAACATTATGTCGTCGCAGCCTGTGGCCGCGACGGCACCTTCGCTTTTGCTTAAAACTTCACCGTTGGCGCGTTAGGTGTTGCTTCTATCGATTGCTGCCCTGTGCGGCCAATCAGTTGTACCTTGATTGTATGAGTGCCGGGGAAAGTCTTGAAGAATTGAGCCAGATCCAGCGTCTTCAATGCGTGCGGCTGGCTGCACGTGAAAGCGTAATGCGCTTCGATATCGCTGTGTTGATGCTCACCTTTGGCTGCGCCTTCTTCAGGTGCCGGATCAAAGAGCGGGCTCTTCAATTCTGGAGCATCGGCTGTGCAGTCAGCGGCCTTTGGAAGGCTGAACAGCACGAGCGGATTTTCCAGTTGCTGGCGAACTGAAGCGACTTTGGCCTTATCAGCATCAGTGGTCGCGACGTGCTCGAATCCCACCAGATTCATCGACGGCCCGTCGAGGTCAATCTCCAGCGTTTTGTCGTCCAGCGCCACATTCAAACTGCCTACGCCATGTTCATGGGGTGGCAAGCTGCCGTGCTCATGGTCGTGATCATGCGCGTCGGCGGCGTGCACCATGGCCAGTGGTAACAAAGCAAACGGCAAGGCAAGAAGCAAACGGCGCATGGCGAACTCCAGCAAGATGATGAGTAAATTGTTATGTGATCTTATAACAATGTCGGCGGGAGTTTGCCTGTCTGCTTGGCGTTAAGCAAGTCGCATGGGAGCATGCCTTCATGAAACTTTTGGAGCGGCAACGATGATGCGCATTCGCGGAACGATTGGCGACTGGCCAGTGGATTTGACGGTTGAACTGGATGACAGCGATTGGGCGAGGCTAGGGGCGCAGTTGCAGGTTCACGAAGCGCCACCCAGCTCACCGGCTGCCAAACCTGTGACTCAAGACGATGCAGTGTGGGAAACCACCAAAGACGTGTTGCGCAAAGCTGGGTCAATAACCGGGCCTGAATTATTAGGCCAGCTTGAAGCGCTCACTGGGAGCACGGGGGCTGGCAAGCGCCTGTTGGTGCGCTTGCGTCATTGCGCCGAGGTGAAGGTGGTCAGCGGCGCTGACTCACCGGTTTACAGCTGGGTCGACCAGGGGCCCTCAGTTTCGTAGCAGCTGAGGAGCGTAGCGAGGCTGCGTTCGAGCGCGAAGCGGTCGTAAACCCGGAATGCTTGATTTACCTGACACGCAGCAGGTGTCTGCTTTTGCGACGGCTTCGCCGCCGGACGCAGCCTCGCTTCGCTCCTCAGCTGCTACGCGGCGGTGGGTTTAGTACAACGCTGCAAACAACTTGCGGCGATAAGTGGTCACGAGCGGATGGTCATTGCCCAACAGGTCGAACACTTGCAGCAAGGTCTTGTGAGGGAGGCCTTCGTGATAGCTGCGGTTGCGGGTAAACAGTTTCAACAAGCCGTCCAGTGCGGCTTCATATTGCTGGCGGGCCAACTGCTGGATTGCCAATTGATAAGCGGCTTCGTCATCGTGCGGGTTTTGCGCAATGCGGGCCTTCAAATCAGCCACATCCGGCAAGTCTGCTGCTTGGCGCAGGAAGGTGACTTGAGCTTTTGCTCCGGCCAGTTCAGCTTTGTGCTCGTCACTTTTGACAGCGTCCAGCACGGCTTGCGCTTCAGTCAGTTCACCACGCTCGGCCAGGCAGCGACCATAAAAAATAAGGGCTTTGGCGTTGGTGTTGTCTTCAGTCAGGATGCTCTTGAGCACCACCTCGGCGTCAGCAAAGCGGCTCTCGGCAAACAACGCTTCAGCTTGCACCATCGGGTCTTCTGCGGCGGGTTCGGGCATCACGACATGGGGGGCGAGCATGGCGCGAATCGCGGATTCGGGCTGCGCTTCCTGAAACCCGTCGACCACTTTGCCGTCTTTAAACAGCACCACGGTCGGCAGGGTTTGAATGCCAATACGGCCAACAATGTCTTGCTCAACGTCGCAGTTGACCTTGGCCAGCAGTAACTCGCCCTGATAGTCCTCGGCAATCTGTTCCAGAATGGGCAGCATCACTTTGCACGGTGCGCACCATTCAGCCCAGAAATCCACCAGAACCGGTTGGTCGAATGACGCCTGGACAACCTGTTTGTCAAAGTCTGCAGACGTCACGTCGAAGCTATAAGAAGGCGTAGGCTGATTCATGTTGTGTCTCAAAGCAGGTAAAAATTAAGGCAACTATAAGCGCAAGGCTGGACGGAATGCTCAGGGAGCTTTGACGAATGCCAAGGTGCCCATGGCTTGCGTCGACGGCTGGCTGATAATTCGCGAGGGCAGGTGCAGGATCAACTGCCCTGACTGACTGGCACGCCCGCGCAGTTCCACCCGTGCTCCGGCAGGGAAGGCTTGGGGGTTGAAACGCAATTTGAACGGCAGCGCCTGGTTGTTGCCGGTGATCTTGCTGCTGGCCATCAAGCCCTGCGGACGCCCGCGCTCATCGATGATCAGCATGGCCAGTTCAACCTCAGCACCGGCCGGCACGCCGGTCAGTACGCCGCTGATCTCACGCTGATAAGCCGGGAGCGGGCCCAGATCTTTCGGGACGTCGGTCTCGGGTTCTGTCAATACCTGAGGCTGCACAGGTTTTGGCGGTTCACTGCTACACGCGACCAGCAAACTGGCGAGGCACAGCAAAACAAGCGTTCGTAGCGGCATAGACGGCTCCAGCGGCAAGTCAGTCGGCATAACAGATGGTGTGAAACATAGTCGGCGGACTGTATACCGTAAAGCCTATGACTTGTCTTGCCAGTGGGATGCGCTAACATGGCGCTCCCCATTTTTGTTGGCTGCCACCATGCACTGTCCCTTCTGCGGTGCCAACGACACTAAAGTCATCGACTCGCGTCTGGTTGCCGAGGGCGATCAGGTGCGTCGCCGGCGTGAATGCCTGGCCTGTGGTGAGCGCTTCACCACCTTTGAAACAGCTGAGTTGGTATTACCCCGCCTGATCAAGCAAGACGGCAGCCGTCAGCCGTTCGACGAAGAAAAGCTGCGCGCTGGCATGCAACGTGCGCTGGAAAAGCGCCCGGTCAGTGTCGAGCGTCTTGAAGCCGCGCTGGCTCACATCAAAAGCAAGCTGCGCGCTACCGGTGAGCGTGAGGTCAAATCCCTTGTTGTGGGTGAGTTGGTCATGGCTGAGCTGCAAAAGCTCGACGAAGTCGCCTATATCCGTTTCGCCTCTGTGTATCGTCGCTTCCAGGACCTCAACGAGTTCCGCGAAGAGATCGACCGCCTTGCCCGAGAGCCTTCCACCAAATGACTGTATCCACTGAGCAAGCCGTCCTGGACGGCCATTACATGGCCCGCGCTATCGAATTGGCGCGCAATGGCCTGTACACCACTCACCCTAACCCGCGTGTCGGTTGCGTGATTGTGCGCGACGGGCAGATAGTCGGTGAAGGCTGGCACGTGCGCACGGGCGAACCTCATGCCGAAGTTCACGCTTTGCGAGCAGCGGGCGCACTGGCCCGTGGTGCCACCGCTTATGTCACGCTTGAACCGTGCAGCCATCACGGTCACACACCGCCGTGTGCCGAGGGATTGATCAATGCGGGCGTGGCGCGGGTCGTTGCGGCGATGCAAGACCCCAACCCCGAAGTTGCGGGACGTGGCCTTAAACGTCTGTCAGACGCGGGTATCGACGTGCGCTGCGGCGTGCTGGAACTCGAAGCCCGTGCGTTGAATCCGGGGTTTCTCAAGCGTATGGAGCACGGCCTGCCGTTTGTACGGGTCAAGATGGCGATGAGCCTTGATGGCCGTACCGCAATGGCCAACGGTGAAAGTCAATGGATCACCGGCCCGGCTGCGCGCTCGGCAGTGCAGCGTTTGCGCGCGCAAGCCAGTGTGGTGTTAACCGGTGCAGACACCGTTTTGGCCGATGGCGCCCGACTGACCGTACGAGGCCCAGAGCTGGGCTTGAGCCCTGAATTGACCGCGCTGGCGCTCAGCCGACCGCCGTTGCGGGTGTTGATTGACGGCCGTTTGCGGGTGCCGCTGGATGCTCCGTTCTTCAAGGCCGGGCCGGCGCTGGTCGCAACCTGTGTGCCACCCGCCGAGCAGTACCGCACGGGGCCGGAATGCCTGGTGATTCACGGGGCCAACGGCCAGGTCGACCTGCGCAAATTGTTGCAAGCGCTGGCCGCCCGTGGTGTCAACGAAGTGCTGGTCGAGGCCGGTCCGCGGCTGGCGGGAGCGTTTGCCGAGCAAGGTCTGGTGGATGAATACCAGATTTTTGTCGCGGCCAAGTTCCTGGGCTCCACCGCCCGGCCGTTGCTTGAGTTGCCGCTGAACCATATGAGTGAAGCACCGATGCTTAAAATTACAGAGATGCGCGCAGTAGGCGATGACTGGCGAGTCACTGCCATACCTGTGCCATCAGCGAGCGTATAATTCTCAGCCTCCGTTTAACGCAGGCTTGGTTCTCAAGGGGAACGCCATGTTTACCGGCATCATCGAATCCATCGGCACCATCCGCGCACTGACCCCTAAAGGCGGTGATGTGCGTGTTTCTGTAGACACCGGCAAGCTCGACCTGAGCGACGTCAAACTGGGTGACAGCATCGCGATCAATGGCGTGTGCCTGACTGCTGTTGAACTGCCGGGTAACGGTTTTGCGGCGGATGTCAGTCGCGAAACGCTCGATTGCACCGCGTTCAACGACCTGAAAAGCGGCAGCCGGGTCAATCTGGAAAAAGCCCTGACCCCGACCACACGTTTGGGCGGTCATCTGGTGAGCGGCCATGTGGATGGTGTGGGCGAAGTGATCTCCCGTGAAGAGAACGCCCGCGCCATTGAATTCGTGATTCGTGCCCCGAAAGAACTGGCCAAATACATAGCCCATAAAGGCTCGATCACTGTCGACGGCACCAGCCTGACCGTGAACTCGGTCAATGGCGCCGAGTTCTCGCTGACGATCATTCCGCATACCCTGAGCGAAACCATCATGGACGACTACCGTCCGGGCCGCCGGGTGAACCTGGAAGTCGATTTGCTGGCGCGTTACCTGGAACGCCTGTTGCTGGGCGACAAAGCCGCCGAGCCGACCTCAGGTGGCATCAGCGAAAGTTTTCTGGCCGCCAACGGCTATCTCAAATCCTGATTAAGGGGGTGCCGCGTGGCGCTCAACAGCATCGAAGAACTGGTTGAAGACATCCGCCAAGGCAAGATGGTCATCCTTATGGATGACGAAGACCGTGAGAACGAAGGCGACCTGATCATGGCGGCCGAGTGCTGTCAGGCCGAGCACATCAACTTCATGGCGCGTTTTGCCCGTGGTTTGATCTGCATGCCGATGAGCCGTGAACGCTGCGAGCTGCTCAAGCTGCCGTTGATGGCCCCACGCAATGGCTCCGGTTTTGGCACTAAGTTCACGGTTTCAATCGAAGCGGCGACGGGTGTGACCACCGGCATTTCGGCGGCGGACCGTGCGCGCACCGTTCAGGCGGCAGCGGCCAAAGACGCCAAAGCTGAAGACATCGTCAGCCCTGGCCATATCTTCCCGTTGATGGCTCAAGCCGGTGGCACCCTTGCCCGGGCGGGTCACACCGAGGCCGCTTGCGACCTGGCACGCATGGCCGGTTTTGAGCCGAGCGGTGTCATCTGTGAAGTGATGAATGACGACGGCACCATGGCCCGTCGTCCAGAACTTGAGCTGTTTGCTGCCGAGCACGGCATCAAGATTGGCACCATTGCCGACCTGATCCACTACCGCATGATCCACGAACGTACCGTTCAGCGGATTGCCGAGCAGCCACTGGACAGCGAACTGGGCCAATTCAACCTGGTGACCTATCGTGATTCAGTTGAAGGCGATGTGCACATGGCACTCACCTTGGGCAAGATCAGCGCCGAAGAACCGACGTTGGTGCGTGTGCACAACATGGACCCTCTGCGTGATCTGCTGATGGTCAAGCAGCCGGGCCGCTGGAGCCTGCGCGCGGCCATGAGCGCGGTGGCAGCGGCGGGCAGCGGTGTGGTGCTGTTGCTTGGGCATCCATTGGATGGTGACGTATTGCTGGCTCATATACGTGAAACCGCAGACGCTGTGCCGGCCAAAAAGCCGACCACTTACAGCATCGTCGGGGCCGGTTCACAGATCCTGCGTGACCTGGGCGTGCGAAAAATGCGCCTGATGAGTTCACCAATGAAGTTCAATGCCATATCCGGTTTCGATCTGGAAGTTGTAGAATACGTGCCCTCCGAATAAAGACCGGTCGTGTCCAGTCCGAATTCGTGGCCCAATATCCTTAAAGAGCGCACGCAAGTGCGCTCTGGCTCTTTAATACGAGACATACCGAATGACCCTGAAGACCATCGAAGGTACCTTCATCGCCCCCAAAGGTCGCTACGCGTTAGTAGTCGGCCGCTTCAACAGCTTCGTCGTCGAAAGCCTGGTGAGTGGTGCCGTTGATGCCCTGGTTCGCCACGGTGTGAACGAAAGCGACATTACCCTCATCCGCGCTCCTGGCGCGTTTGAAATCCCGCTGGTTGCGCAAAAAGTTGCCCAGCGCAACGAATTCGCCGCCATCATCGCCTTGGGCGCTGTGATTCGTGGCGGTACTCCGCATTTCGAATACGTTGCTGGCGAGTGCACCAAGGGCTTGTCCCAAGTGTCCATGCAGTTCGGTGTACCGGTTGCCTTCGGCGTACTGACCGTTGACTCGATTGAACAAGCCATCGAGCGCTCCGGCACCAAAGCCGGCAACAAAGGCGCAGAAGCTGCCTTGTCCGCCCTTGAAATGGTTAGCCTGTTGGCACAGTTGGAGGCCAAGTGATTTCCGACGAAAGCGATCGTTTCAACCCGCGCGACCCGAAACCTGCGGACGCTGGCAAGCCTTCCAAGAGCGCCAAGCGCCGCGAAGCGCGCCAGCTCGCGACTCAAGCCCTGTACCAATGGCACATGGCTAAGCAGTCTCTGAACGAAATCGAAGCGCAATTCCGCGTCGATAACGACTTCAGTGACGTTGACGCTGCTTACTTCCGTGAAATCCTGCACGGCGTGCCTGCGCACAAAGGCGAGATTGATGCCGCTCTGGCGCCTTGCCTGGACATCACCATCGAAGAGCTCGATCCGGTCGAGTTGTCGGTGCTGCGCCTGTCCACCTGGGAGCTGATCAAGCGTGTCGACGTGCCTTACCGCGTTGTGATCAACGAAGGCATCGAGTTGGCCAAAGTGTTCGGTTCCACCGACGGCCACAAGTTTGTCAACGGTGTGCTCGACAAACTGGCGCCACGTCTGCGTGAAGCCGAAGTAAAGGCTTACAAGCGCTAAACCGCGCTGTCGGCCATGGGCGAGTTTGAGCTGATCCGCAACTTCTTCGCTGCTGCGCCCTGTGCGCAGGGCGGTGTGGGGGTTGCGCTGGGCATCGGCGACGACTGCGCCCTGCTGGATGTTCCCCAAGGGGAACACCTGGCGATTTCCACCGACACCCTGGTAGCCGGGGTGCACTTCGCAGATCCTTGCGACCCTTTCTTGCTCGGTCAGCGTTCGCTGGCAGTGGCGGCCAGCGATTTGGCGGCTATGGGCGCAACACCTCTGGCGTTTACCCTTGCCCTGACGTTACCCACGGTTCAAACCGATTGGTTGCAAGCGTTCGCCCGTGGCTTAAATGTAATGGCGCAACGCTGTGGCCTGCACCTTGTCGGCGGTGATACCACGCGCGGGCCGCTGTGCCTGACCCTGACGGTGTTTGGGCGTGTCCCCCGTGGTGATGCGCTGAAGCGTAGCGGCGCTCGCCCTGGCGATTTACTGTGTGTAGGCGGCGAATTGGGCAATGCAGCAGGCGCTTTGCCGCTGGTGCTGGGTCAGCGAGCCGCCGCACCGTTGATCAGCGAGCCGCTGCTGGCCCACTACTGGTCGCCTCAACCGCAGCTGGCACTCGGGCAGGCACTGCGTGGCAAAGCCACCTCGGCCCTGGATATTTCCGATGGCTTGCTTGCAGACTGTGGCCATATCGCGGCAGCGTCGAAGGTGGGGCTGGTGATTGAACTGGACCGTGTGCCGATCTCGCTGGCGCTGGAAGAATTTCTGGGCGACAGCGGCGCGCTGCAAGCGGCGTTGAGCGGCGGTGACGATTATGTGTTGGCCTTTACCTTACCCGCGCTAGAGCTCCCGACCTTGGTGGCTGATGGCTGGCCGATCCATGTGATTGGCCGTGTTGTTGAAGGGCAGGGCGTAACGCTGCTGGATGACGAAGGGCAGGACATCACCCCGACAACGCGTGGATATCAGCACTTCGGCGTTTGATTGGCTCCCGTAGCAGCTGCCGCAGGCTGCGTCCGATTGCGCAGCGATCGTAAAATCAGAATACTCGGTTTAATTAATAGCCCGCGCCAGCTGATTTTGCGACGGCTGCGCCGCCGGACGCAGCCTACGGCAGCTGCTACGAAATCGTGTGCAGCAAGCCATCAAACTTTTTGATATTTATCCTCCACAATTCAGCCTAAGCGCCTGTAGGAACGTCCTGTTACAATGCCGCCTCTGCGAATATCCAGTACTCAAATTGATCAGGAGCACACGGTGCCCGTCGCTTTTGTTGCCGCATGTAAACTTCCCACCCCTTTTGCCGAGTTCACCATGAATGGCTTCCTAGAGAAGGCCACAGGTCGTGAACACGTTGTGCTCAGTTTGGGCGACGTGGCAGACGGGGCGCCGGTATTGGGCCGGGTCCACTCCGAATGCCTGACCGGCGATGCTTTGTTCAGCCAGCGCTGTGACTGCGGCTCTCAGCTCGAAGCCGCGCTGCAAGCGATCGCGCGTGAAGGTCGGGGCGTGTTGCTGTATCTGCGTCAGGAAGGCCGTGGTATTGGCTTGCTGAATAAAATCCGCGCCTACGAGTTACAGGATGGAGGTGCAGACACGGTAGAGGCCAACGAGCGTCTGGGCTTCGCTGCCGATCAGCGCGACTACGCCATCTGCCTGCCGATGCTGGAACATCTGGGTGTGAAGTCGCTGCGTTTGATGACCAACAACCCGCGCAAGGTCAAAGCTTTGACCGACATGGGCATCACAGTGGCCGAGCGTGTGCCGCTGCACACGGGTCAAAACCCGCACAACAAGCTGTATCTGGCGACCAAAGCCAGCAAACTCGGGCACATGATGGGCAATCAGCATCAAAGCGAAGCCGATCCCGCGTGACCCGGGGGCAGATTCGCCGACGTTTGAGCTTCAGTTGGTGGCAGCAGCTTGTGCTTACAATGCTGCCCCTTTTGTTAGCTCACATTTTTTTTGGCGAAACGAACCCCTTGCTACCCTTTCTGAAAATGCCGCTTTTCATCGCCGGCGTTGCCTCCATGTTTGTCACGCTGCGGTTCTTCGGGCCTTACAAACACGCGTTGATCGCCCTGCAAAAATCCCTGGACACCCCGCAAGAACCTGAAGCCTGGGCGACGCTCGCCCGCGTGCGCTATCCGGCGTTGCTGGTCGCGGGCTTACCGACCTGGATGGCCACGCTGGCCGTGTTTGTCGGTCTTGAGGGCGTGCCATTGCTGTTGCTGGTGGTCTCCACGCTGCTGCTGTTTTACCTCTACCGCATACCGCGTCAGGTCGGCTGATGCGTATCTGGCTGGCGGTGTTGCTGCTGGCGCTGGGCAATCCCACCATGGCGGCTTCGCGCGTGGTGAGCCTGGCACCGTCCTTGACTGAAATGGTGGTCGAGCTGGGGGCTACTGACGTGCTGGTCGGTCGTCTGGACGCCGGTGAGTCATCACCGGCGCTGGCGGATGTGCCTTCGGTGGGTCGCTATGGTCAGTTGAACATGGAGCGTTTGCTCAGCCTGCAACCCGACCTCATACTGCTGTGGCCCGGCAGCGTAGGGGTTGCTCAGCGTGAGCAACTGCACCGGCTAAATTTGCCCACCTATGTCGCCGAACCCACTAGCCTCGATCAACTGGCGAACCAGATCGAAGCCCTGTCGCGCGTCTTGAGCCGTCCTGAACGCGGGCGAGCGTTGGCAGCACAGGTGCGCGAGCGTCTTGCTCATCTGCGAGCCGAGTACCGTCGCGACAAGCCTTTGCGGGTGTTCTATCAAGTCTGGGATCAACCGCTCTATACCGTAGGCGCAGGCCAGATTATCAGCGACGCCCTCGCGGTGTGTGGCGCAAGCAACGTCTTTGCCGACCTTAAGCTCCCGGCGCCGCAAGTCAGTATCGAATCGGTGTTGCAGCGTAACCCCGAGGTGATCATTGCTGGCAGTCAGGCGCAGCTCGATGCCTGGAAGGTCTGGCCGCAACTGGATGCGGTCAAGCATGGGCGTCTGCTTTTGTTGAAGGACAAAGGCCTTGAGCGGCCAAGCGGACAGATGATTGAAGCGACCGCCCAGCTGTGCGAACAACTTAACCCGTAGCAGTTGCCGAAGGCGACGTCCGATTGCGCAGCGATCGTAAAGCCTGAAATCTCAAACTCATTGAGACACCGCGCAATTAGGCTTTACGACGGCTACGCCGCCGGACGCCGCCTCGTTCCTCGACAGCTGCTACGGTGATGTCACAGCGTGGGGGTCCAGGTGACGGCCAATTGCACGCTGCGGCGCTCTTCGCGATAGCCGTAGTAATTGCCGTCATAGCTGTAGAGCGCTCGGGTAAAGGATTTGTCCAGCAGGTTGTCGACTTTCACCTCCAGCCGTAACTGCGGGCTGGCAATCCAGTTGCCGCGCAGTCCAAGCAATCCATAGCCGCCAATCGGCTGCTTATTGTCATCGTCGTTAAAACTGTTACTGACCGCTTGCCAGCTGGCGCCGACGCCGATGCGGTCAAACTGGCGATCCAGGTCCAGACTCAAGGTGCGCCGTGCGCGGCGGCTCAAGGTGTGACCGGTATCGCGATCCCGCGGGTCGATAATGGCCACCCCCAGACTGCTCTGCCAGCCGAACCACTCCTGATGCAGTGCACTTTCAAAACCGTTGATCCGTGCGGCTCCGATATTCTGCTGGATGAAATCGGCATCGGCCACGATCGCATCTCGGATGTCGGTGCGATAAATCGAGGCTTCAAGCCGACTGCTGTCCGTCAACTGACTGCGCCATTGCAGCTCGTAACTTTTCGAATATTCAGGTTTAAGAGCCGGATTGCCATATTGCGGATAGTACAAATCATTGAAAGTCGGCGCCCTGAACCCTTCGCTGTAAGACAGCAGCACCTCGTTGTCCACAGTGAGCGGCACACTCAGGCTCGCGCTCCAGGTGTTGTGACTGCCGAACTGCTGGTTCTGATCGTGGCGCACGCCCAGCTCGGTCGAAAAGTAATCACCATTAAAGCGATGTTGCACAAACGCCGCGTGGTTCCAGCGGCTGTCTTCATCGAAAACAGTGCTGCTGCGCACACGGTCTTCATAGCTGTCGGCACCCACAATCAGGCTGTGCTGGTCATTGAGTGACAGATTGTTTTGCCAGTTCAGCGAGTCGCGGTAGGTGTTGAAGGCGTAAACATCCGGGCTGAGCTTGTCCCGGGTTTTCTCGCGGTTTTCGCTATGACCCCATTCGACACGTGAGTTCCAGCGGTCGTTGAGTTGAGCGTCGATAAAACCGCCGACACTGCTGATATCAAAGTCGCTGTAACCCTTTTGCCCGTACATGGCGTCCAGCTCGGTTTTGCCGGTGTTTTTAAGGGCGCTGACGCCCACTTCGACGGTCTCGGTAAGGTTGTGGCTGAGATTCAAGCTCACGGATTTATTGCGATACGCGTCGTGGTCGTTATCCACCGGGTACGAGACGGTCGTGCGATTAATCCCTGCGGTGTTTTCGAGGCTGCCGCTCAGGTTATAGCGGGTTTGCCTATCGCCCCCGGAGATGCCGAGGCTGTTCAGCGTGCTGCCATAACTGCCCACGGCACTGTGCAGCCGGAGCTGAGGGGCTTGAGCTGAACCTCGACGGGTGAAAATCTGAATCACCCCGCCAATGGCATCGCTGCCATAGATCACCGAGCGCGAGCCGCGCAGGACTTCCACGCGCTCGATCTGGTCAATGTTCAGGTATTGCAGGTTGCTGTCCGCCGACGTGGCATTGGCCATGCGCTGGCCGTCCACCAGTACCAGGCTTTGCGCTGATTTGGTGCCGCGAATATAGATACCCGGCAACCCTCCGCGCCCGCCACTGCGTGCGACTTGCACACCAGGAACCCGGCTCAACAAATCGGTCAGGCTCGTGGGTTGCAGGCGGTCGATATCGTCACGGGTGAACACACTGTTGGCGCTGGTGCTGTCCGAGCGCGCTTCAACCTGTCGGTTGCCAGTGATCAGTGTTTGCGGGAGCTTGAGCGCATTTTCGCGTTCAAGGGTGTCGGCGAGCAGCGGGCTGGCGGGTATAAATCCAAGTAACAGTACGAGGCGTTTCATGGTGTCAACCTTGTAGCCGCTGCCGCAGGCTGCGAAGGGTTGCGTAGCAACCCCGTTGTTGAAGGCCCTGCGGCCTAGTCACTGAGCTGCTACAAGAGAGTTGTTACAACCCCAGCAACGACATCCGCACACGCACCGAGGCTTCAATGCCCGCAGCATCCAGCCCGCACTCCGCCAGCATCTGGCTCGGTTTGGCATGTTCGACGTACACATCCGGCAAACCCAGGTGCAGCACAGGCATCAGCACGTTTTCACGGGCCAGGAACTCACTGACAGCCGAACCCGCGCCGCCCATGATGGCGTTTTCTTCAAGGGTTACCAGCAGCTCGTGGCTGTCGGCCATTTCGCGAACCAGTGCTTCGTCCATCGGTTTGACGAAGCGCATGTCGACCACGGTCGCGTCGATTTTTTCCGCCACTTGCAGGGCTTCAGCCAGCTGCACGCCGAATACCAGCAGCGCCACCTTGTTGCCCTGGCGACGAATGACACCTTTACCGATTTCCAGCGGCTCAAGTGTCTTCTCGATGGGGGCATTCGGGCCGGTGCCACGCGGGTAGCGAACAGCCGCAGGGCCGTTGTACAGATGCCCGGTGGTGAGCATTTTGCGCAATTCGTTTTCGTCGCTTGGGGTCATGATGACCATGCCCGGAATGCAGCGCAGGTAGGAGAGGTCGAAGCTGCCTGCGTGGGTCGGGCCATCTTCACCGACCAGACCGGCACGGTCGATGGCAAACAGGACGTCCAGGTTCTGCACGGCAACGTCATGCACCAACTGGTCATAGCCGCGCTGCAGGAAGGTCGAGTAAATCGCAACAACCGGCTTGACGCCTTCGCAGGCCATGCCGGCCGCTAAGGTGACCGCATGCTGCTCGGCAATCGCCACGTCGAAATAACGCAGCGGGAAGCGCTCGCTAAAAGCGATCAGGTCCGAACCTTCTTTCATCGCCGGGGTAATGCCGACAAGACGCGGGTCCGCCGCTGCCATGTCACACAACCACTCACCGAATACCGCCGAGTACTTGGGCCCGCTTGCCACGGTGGGCGCCGCTTTAGGCGCGTCCAGAGGTTCAAGCTTGGTGATGGCGTGATAACCGATCGGGTCCGCTTCGGCCGGGGCGAAGCCTTTGCCCTTTTTGGTCACGATATGCAGAAACTGTGGACCTTTAAGGTCGCGCATGTTGCGCAGCGTCGCGATCAGGGTCGGCAGGTCGTGGCCATCGATAGGGCCGATGTAGTTCCAGCCCAATTCTTCGAAGAGCGTACCAGGGACGAGCATGCCTTTGGCGTACTCTTCGGTACGGCGGGCAATCTCCCAGGCGCCCGGCAGGCGTGACAGCACTTTTTTGCTGCCTTCACGCATGCTGGCGTAGGTGCGGCTCGACAGAATCTTGGCCAGGTAATTAGACAAGCCACCGACATTGCGCGAGATCGACATGTCGTTGTCGTTGAGAATCACCAGCATGTTGGCATCGACTTCGGGCGCATGGTTCAACGCTTCAAACGCCATGCCCGCCGTCAGCGCGCCGTCACCAATCACAGCAATCGCTTTACGCTCGCTGTTTTGCAGGCGGGCGGCAATGGCCATGCCCAGCGCTGCGCTGATAGAGGTGCTGGAGTGGCCAACGCCAAAGGTGTCGTACTCACTTTCAGTACGGCGCGGGAAGGCGGCAATGCCGTCCTTCTGACGCAGACTGTGCATCAGCTCGCGGCGACCGGTGAGGATTTTGTGCGGATACGCCTGATGGCCCACATCCCACACCAGCCGGTCATCCGGGGTGTCGAACACATAGTGCAGGGCAATCGTCAGTTCAATAACGCCCAAGCCGGCACCAAAATGCCCGCCCGTCTGACCGACGGTATAGAGCAGTTCCAGGCGCAGCTCGTCGGCCAGCGTTTCCAGCTCGGCTTCGGCCAGTCGGCGCAGGCCCACAGGCGTGCCCGCCCGGTCGAGCAGAGGAGTGGTTGGGCGCGTGCGGGGAATCTCTTGAAACGTCGTTGGCATCAGGCGAATCGTTATAGATATAAAAGAGGCCGCAGTTTACCTCATGGAACGTAACCTGCCCACGCAGTCTGGCATTCGTTAGTCAGACATTGGCAGTAGAAGCTGTCTGAAATAACTGGGTTTTACGACCTGTTAGTGACGGCGATCCACGATATAGCGGGCCAGTGCGCGTAATGGGTCTGCAGCTGTGTCAAAAGTTTGCAACGCGTTCAGGGCTTGATCGCGTAACTCCAAGGCATAGTCTTTTGCACCCTCCAGCCCCATCAGCGCGGGGTAGGTGGGCTTGTCTCGGGCAATATCAGCACCTTGGCGTTTGCCCAGCGTCGCGGTATCGCTTTCAACGTCGAGAATGTCGTCCTGCACCTGGAACGCCAGACCAATCGCCCGTGCATAGAGGTTGAGCGCAACCAGGTCGGCAGCCGTAGAGCGACCACTGGCCAGAGCGCCCAGTTGCACGCTGGCTTCGATCAGGGCGCCGGTTTTGTGGCGGTGCATGAACTCAAGTGCTGTGCGGTCGAGCTTGATGCCGACCGACCCCAGATCAATCGCCTGACCGCCCACCATGCCTGCCGGACCTGCGGCCAACGCCAACGCCGAGACCATCTGCAAGCGGGTTTCGGCGTCCAGCCTGTTGAGTTGCGGGTCGAGGAGGGTGCTGAACGCCAAACTTTGCAGACCGTCACCCGCGAGGATCGCGCAGGCTTCGTCAAAGGCTTTATGGGTGGTCGGTTGACCACGGCGTAAATCGTCATCGTCCATGGCCGGCAAATCGTCATGCACCAGCGAATAGGCGTGGATGAGCTCTACCGCACAGGCCGCGCCGTTTGCGTGTTCGGGGGCAACACCCAGCGCCTCGCAGGCGGCATAGGCCAACAGCGGCCTCACCCGTTTGCCGCCATTCATCACGCTATAGCGCATGGCCTCGTACAGCCTTGCCAGCTCAGGTGCCGGGGCGACAAACAGGTGCTCAAGCGCGGCATTGACACGTGCCTGGCTGCTGGTCTGGTAAGCATCAATCATTCGGGCTGTTCCGCATCAAAGGGCTCTTGCGCCAGCTCACCATCACGCTCCAGCAGGATCTGCACTTTCTGTTCGGCTTGAGCCAGTGCGCCTTGGCAATCTCGCGTCAGGCGGATGCCTTGTTCGAAGGCGGTCAGGGAGTCTTCCAGGGACAATTCGCCGTTTTCCAGACGCTCAACCAGCGTTTGCAGGTCGGCCAGCGATTGTTCGAAGTCAAGGGGCGTTTTTTTGCGGGCCATAGCGGCGGTCTCGGTAGGCTTTTTAACCGGCCGACACTAGCAGACACCGGGGTTTGGGGCAAATCGGAAGGCTGCTCATGAAGCCTTGGCGTGGGATGACTCTCTTTGAGTCCAGCCTTTTATCACTTGGTTTTGCAGGCCATGTATCGCCATTAAAAAAACCCGTCTGTTTTCTCCTTGAAACTTGTAGGAAAAAAGTCGCGATTGTGTGCGATTACCCCTAAAAACACGGGGTTTTGCGGTTTTTTTGTGTTCGCGGAAGATTCTTTGGGAATTGCAGAAAATTCCGACATTTTTCTTTTGAACGATCGCCTAAGGTCTCGCCACTTGAATGGAATCGGTCGAGCGCAGTGAACAATCCCTTTAGCCTTTGCATGGTTTTCGAAATGCGCCCAAGTATGGGGCGCGTGACGCGATGACTTACTCCAGCAAGCTGTTTGCTCGCCACATCGACTTGGCTAAAACGCCCGTGTTCAAAGATAACTTCGCGGGCAACGACGTGCGTTATTCGAATGAGTTCGAAGCGTTGGAGCGTGAGTTGGGCAAGTCGCAATCCATGCATGAACACAACCAGGTCGACTGGTTTGTCGTGATGGAACAGAGCGAGGCCTTGTTGCGTGACCATTCCAAAGACTTGCGTGCCGGCGTCTGGCTGACCTGGGCGTTGTATCAGCGAGAATCGTATCAAGGGTTACTGGCCGGGCTGGGCCTGCTGCATTACTTGTGCAAACACCATTGGCCACACATACACCCTTTGAAGGTGCGCACCCGTGGCGCGACCATCAGCTGGTTGGCGGCTCGCCTGGATCTGGTGCTCAACGAAAGCATCCCGATCAAAGAACAATTGCCGCTTTTCAAGCACATGGTTGAGCTGCTGTTGGAGCTGGAGAGCATGTTGGCTCAGCACATGGGCGATGACGTGCCCTTGCTGTTGCCGATTTGCCGACGCTTGGGCCGCATGGTTCAGCGCGCAGCAGAAAGCCTGCCCGAGTCAGGCTCAATTGCGGCGGCGGTGGCGCAGGTCAAGCACGTTGCCACGCAGTTGCTGGAACCCACTGCCCCCCTCCAAAACGAAAAAGACGCGCACAAAGCGTTGCGTGGTTTGCAGGACGTTGCCCGGCCACTGTGTGTGTGGTGGCTAAAACAGCAGGCCAGCGATGCGCGCGCGTTGCGCCTGAATCGAACCCTGACCTGGCTGGCCATCGACGTCACCCCGGAGCGCAATCTGGAGCACATCACTCAATTGCGCGGACTGCCGTTAGACAAGCTCAAAAGTTACAGGGATCGCATTGCTCAGGGGCAGTTTGCCGATGTGTTGGTCGATCTTGAGACCAGCCTCACCAAGTCACCGTTTTGGCTCGACGGTCAGCGCATGGTCTGGGAGTGCCTCGACGCGTTGAAAGCCGATGGCGCAATGCGTGAGGTCGAGCACCATTTGGCCCTGTTGCTCCAGCGCCTGCCGGGGCTTGTCGAGCTGCGTTTCAACGACGGCGCGCCGTTTGCCGACCCGCAGACCCGCAGCTGGATTGCGGCTCAGGTGATGCCCCATCTTCAGGCTCCGAGCGAGTCAGTGGCGATGGCCGCGGTGGCCCAAATGCCGGCCTGGGAGATCGCGCTTGAAGAAGCGATGGCGGCCTTTCGCGACAGTGGTTTTAAACCCGCCGTGCAATTGCTCAAGCGGGCCCAGACCGGTGTCCAGGGCGAGAGAGTGCGTTTCTTTTGGCAAATGACGCTCGCCCGCCTGTGCTTTCAGGCCAAGAAATACGAACTGGCCAAGACCCAACTCGAAATGCTCGACCAGCAACTCCATCGCAACGGGCTACAGGCATGGGAGCCCGATCTGGTTCTTGAGGTTTTGCGTCTTCTACATCGCTGCTGCGAGCTCCTGCCGCAGAACCACGAAGTGCGAGAACGCAAGGATGAGATGTATCGCAGGTTGTGCCACCTCGATCTGGAAGTGGTACTCGAATAGGCCTCAGGGCCGCCCACACGCAAGGAAAAAACGTCATGGCCAAAGAAAGCTCGGTAGCCCCCAAGGAACGTATCAACATTACGTTCAAACCCGCGACCGGAGGGGCTCAGGAAGAAATCGAACTGCCGCTCAAACTGCTGGTGGTTGGCGACTATATCCATCGTTTTGATGATCGAAAGCTTGAAGACCGCAAGCCTATTTCCATCGACAAAATGACCTTTGACGAGGTGCTTTCCAAGCAAGGGTTGGAGTTAAGCATGAGCGTGCCCAATCGCCTTCAGGACGAGGGCGATGCGGATGAACTGGCGATCGCGCTGAGTATCCGGGCCATGAAGGACTTCACCCCGGCCAGCCTGGTGAATCAAGTTCCGGAGCTTAAAAAGCTGATGGAGCTGCGTGACGCACTGGTGGCCCTGAAAGGCCCTCTGGGTAATGCGCCGAGCTTTCGCAGGGCCATTGAAGGCGTACTGGCCAATGATGAATCCCGCGCTCGGGTACTGAGCGAACTCGACTTGGTCGTCACTCCGGCCTCTGACGTTTGAGCCCTCTATCCGCAAAGGAAGTCACTTTATGAGCACCCGCGCCACCCAACAAACTGACCATCAAAATGCGTCGCACAGCGTCCTTGACGACATCATCGCGCAAACCCGACTCACTCCCGAAGACGATGCCTATGACATTGCCAAGCGCGGCGTGGCTGCGTTTATCGAGGAGTTGCTTAAGCCACATAACAAGCACGAGCCAGTCAAGAAGGCCATGGTTGATCGCATGATCGCCGAGATCGATGCAAAGCTAAGCCTGCAGATGGACGAAATTCTCCACCACCCGGCTTTCCAGTCGCTGGAATCGGCCTGGCGTGGGTTGCAGTTGTTGGTCGATCGCACCAACTTCCGTGAAAACATCAAGATTGAAATTCTCAACGTCTCCAAAGAAGACCTGCTGGACGATTTCGAAGACTCCCCCGAAGTCATGCAGTCCGGCCTCTACAAACATATTTATACCGCCGAATATGGCCAGTTCGGTGGCGAGCCGGTGGGCGCGATCATCGCCAACTACTACATGACCCCTAGCTCGCCCGACGTGAAGCTGATGCAGTACGTGTCCAGCGTCGCGTGCATGTCGCATGCGCCGTTCATTGCCGCTGCCGGGCCGAAATTTTTCGGCATTGAAAGCTTCACCGGCATGCCCAACCTCAAAGACCTGAAAGACCATTTCGCCGGGCCGCATTTTGCCAAATGGCAGAGCTTTCGTGAGTCCGAAGATGCTCGCTACATGGCCCTGACGGTTCCGCGCTTTCTATTGCGCAACCCTTACGACCCGGAAGAAAACCCGGTCAAAACCTTCGTCTACAAAGAAACCGTTGCAAACAGCCATGAGCATTACCTGTGGGGCAACACCGCGTACACCTTCGCATCCCGGTTGACCGACAGTTTCGCCAAATTCCGCTGGTGCCCGAACATCATCGGCCCGCAAAGCGGAGGGGCAGTTGAAGACCTGCCGTTGCACCACTTTGAAAGCATGGGCGAAATCGAAACCAAGATACCCACCGAAGTGCTGGTGTCCGACCGCCGTGAATACGAGCTGGCCGAGGAAGGGTTTATTTCCCTGACCATGCGTAAAGGCAGTGACAACGCTGCGTTCTTCTCAGCCAGTTCGGTGCAGAAACCCAAGAACTTCGGCATCAGTGCAGAAGGCAAAGAAGCCGAGTTGAACTACAAGCTCGGCACTCAACTGCCTTACATGATGATCATCAACCGTCTGGCGCATTACTTGAAAGTCTTGCAGCGCGAGCAGTTGGGTTCGTGGAAAGAGCGTTCCGATCTTGAACTGGAACTGAACAAATGGATCCGTCAGTACGTCGCCGACCAAGAGAACCCGGGCGCTGAAGTGCGTGGCCGCCGTCCGTTGCGTGCCGCTCAGATCACCGTCAGCGACGTAGAAGGCGAACCTGGCTGGTACCGCGTGAGCCTCAACGTGCGCCCCCATTTCAAGTACATGGGCGCTGACTTCACCTTGTCGCTGGTTGGCAAGCTGGACAAAGAGTAAGGGGAGCCGCTCATGACTGGATACGGCAGCCTTTTCGAACGCCTGGGCGACGACGCGCACACCCGCAGCACCCTGCGTCGTGAAGACAGCGTCCTGGCGTCCGTGGCTGCCCATCTGGCCAAGATGCTCAGCACCCGGGCGGGCAGCGTGCAAACGCTGCCCGACTACGGCTTGCCCGATCTTAACGACATGCGCCTGAGCCTGCATGACTCGCTGGCTCAGGCGCGTGAGGCCATCGAGTCATTCATCGCACGCTACGAGCCGCGCCTCAGTCAGGTACAGGTCAAGCCTCTGGCTAAAGGCGACAGCGAGCTCAAGCTGTCCTTCAGCATTGAAGGGTGGCTGCAAGTCGAAGGCTTCAAGCGCCATGTCGGGTTCACGGCAGAGCTCAATGGCAGTGGCAAGGTCACGGTCACGTGAAGCGTTGTGAGGGTTTTTCAATGTCTGTAGCCGCCGACTATTAACAGGTAACGCCGTGTCCTTTAACCATTACTACCAAAGCGAACTGACAGCACTGCGTCAACTGGGGAGTCTTTTCGCCGAGCGCAGCCCGGCGCTGGCGCCTTTTTTGGGGCAGGCGGGTCGCGACCCGGATGTCGAGCGGCTGCTGGAAGGTTTTGCGTTTTTGACCGGCCGTCTACGTCAAAAGCTGGATGACGAGTTGCCTGAGCTGAGCCATTCGCTGATGCAGTTGTTATGGCCCAACTACATGCGCCCGCTGCCGGCATTCAGCATGTTGCAATTTCAACCGCTCAAACGCCCCGGTCCCGCCTTGCGCGTCGAGCGCGAATCTCGGGTAGAGAGCAAACCCGTCGAGGGGGTGAACTGTCAATTCAGAACCTGTTACCCGACCGAAGTACTGCCTTTGCAACTGGTTGAACTCAAACACTCCGTCAAAGGTGAAGGCTCGATGTTGAGCCTGCGTCTGGACATGACCTGTGACGGTCATCTGGGCGAACTGAAGCTGAGCCGCCTGCGCCTGCATCTGGCTGGCGAGCGCTACATCAGTCAAATGCTCTACCTCGGATTATTACGCCATCTGCACGACATTGTGCTGGTGCCCCTGGATGCCCACGGGAAAGGCTTGACTGACGCGGACAACGCCCCGCTGACCTTCACGCTTGGCCCTGAACGTGTTCAGCCGGTGGGGTTTGCCGAAGAAGAAGCGCTGATCCCTTACCCCATGAACACCTTTCGCGGTTACCGCTATTTGCAGGAGTACTTTGCCTTTCAGGACAAGTTTCTGTTTGTCGACGTGAACGGGCTGGATCGGCTCGCGACTTTGTCTGAAGACGACCTGCAAAAGGTGCGCGGGCTGGAGCTGCGTTTCGATATTCGCAAAAGCAGCACCCAACGCCTGCAACCCACCCTGGAAAACGTAAAGCTGTACTGCACGCCCATCGTCAACCTGTTCACCCACGATGCGATGCCGACCCGTCTGGATGGCAAACAGGACGAATACCTGCTGATGCCTTCACGGTTAGCACTGGAGCATTGCGGTGTGTTCTCGGTCGACAAGGTGACCGGCTGGAAAGTCGCTGGCAGTGGTTTGCAGGACTATGTGCCGTTCGAGTCCTTTGAACACGACCCTAGTTTCGACGTTCGCAAAAAGCAGGCCCATTACAGCGTGCGCCAACGCACGGCGCTGCTGCATGAGGGGCTTGATACCTACCTGAGCTTTGGCGCACGCCAGCCTGAAGAAAGCGAAACCCTTTCGATAGAGCTGACCTGCACCAACCAGAACCTGCCCAGAAACTTGAAGGCGGGCGAAATCTGCCTGACCGGCCCGGGTACGCCCGAATACCTGGAGTTCAGCAATATCACAGCGGTCACGTCCAGCTATGCGCCGCCGCTCACCCGTGACTTCCTCTGGAAGCTGATCAGCAACATGTCACTCAATTACTTGTCGTTGGCCAACGTAGAGGCCTTGAAGGTGATTCTCGAAACCTACGACTTACCGCGTTACTACGACGAACACGCTGAACGAGTCAGTAAACGACTGCTCGGCGGCCTCCAATCGATTCGTCACGAACACGTTGACCGGCTGCACCGCGGCTTACCGCTGCGAGGTTTGCGTACCGAACTGACCATCGACCCGCAAGGCTACATCGGTGAAGGCGACCTGTTTGTTTTTGCATCGGTGCTTAACGAGTTTTTTGCGCTCTACGCCAGCCTCAATTCGTATCACGAACTGCGGGTCAAGAGCACCCAGGGAGAAACGTACCAATGGACACCCCGCATGGGTCTACAGCCCCTGCTTTAAGCGGGCTGGCCCAGAGCATACGCGAGTACTCGCTGTTTCAATCGGTGCTGCTGGTGATTGACCGGCTGCGCAATGGCGACCCCGATATCTCTGAAGACGAGCTCTACGAGCGCGTGGAATTTACCGCAAACCCAAGCCTGGGTTTTGCCGGCAGCGACGTTGACCGTGTCGAGTTTTTTACCGAGCGCGGGCAAACCCGTGCGCGACTGCGCTTTAACGTGATGGGCCTGGTGGGTGCGGGCTCGCCCTTGCCCGTGTTCTATTGCGAGCAGGCGCTGGGTGACAGCGATGACGACAATCCCACGCGCGTGTTTATGGATCTGTTCAACCATCGATTACAGCGGCTCATGCTGCCGATATGGCGCAAATACCGCTACCGCGCCCGCTTTCAAAAAGGCGCCACGGATCCCTTTTCCAGTCAGCTGTTTGCCCTCATTGGCCTGGGTGGCGAGACCATCCGCGATGCCAAGGAACTGAACTGGCGGCGCTTGCTGCCTTATCTGGGTTTGCTGAGTTTGCGTGCGCATTCCGCAGCCCTGATCGAATCGGTGCTGCGCTACTACTTCAAACACGCCGAGTTGACCATCGAGCAATGCATCGAACGGCGCGTCGACATTCTGCACGAGCAGCGCAACCGCTTGGGCATGGCCAATCACCAGTTCAGCGAGAGCCTGGTGTTGGGTGAGCGGGTACGCGATTGCAGTGGCAAGTTCCGCATTCATATCCGCCAACTGTCGTGGGAACGCTTTCACGAATTGCTGCCGATTGGCACGGGCTATCAGCCGCTGTGCGCGCTGGTGCGGTTCACCCTGCGTGATCCGCTGGATTACGACATACGGCTGGTCCTGCGACACGAAGAAATTCGCGAATTGCGCATTGCCGAAGTCAACCCCTGCCGCCTTGGCTGGACCAGTTGGTTGGGCCGTGAGCAGGCCGACGGCGTCGTCACCCTTGGCAGCAAAATTCATTAAGGAACAATGGCCATGATCAATGTAGACCTACAACAACTGATACAGGCACTGGACGCACCAACCCGGCGCGACCTGGAAGGCTGTGCCGAGCGTTGTGTTGCCCGGGGTGCCAATAAAATTCTGGTGGAAGACCTGCTGCTGGCGTTGCTCGAACGCCCACAAGGGCTACTGGCGAGGGCATTACTGGATGCCGATATGGATGCCGGTCAGTTGAGCGCAGCGTTGCAGTCCGACGCCGAGAGCAACCCGTCACGCAACCCGGTATTCGCCCCGGAGTTGGTGCAGTGGTTACAGGACGCGCTGCTGGTTGCCAGCCTTGAGCTGGGCCAAAGTCAGGTGGATCAGGCCGCACTGATTTTGGCCTTGTTACGCAACCCGATGCGTTATGCAGGCAGCCGCTATCAAGTGCTGCTGGCGAAGCTGGATATCGAGCGATTGAAAGGCTTCGCGCTGTCACAGCAAGACACGCCTGCTAACGGCAAGCCGGCAGCTGCGGGTGAATCATTGCTCGCTCGTTTTACCCACAACCTCACCGAACAGGCCCGGGCAGGTCAGCTTGACCCGGTGCTGTGCCGTGACGAAGCGATTCGACAGATGATCGACATTCTGGCCCGTCGGCGTAAAAACAATCCGATTGTGGTGGGTGAGGCGGGCGTGGGGAAAACGGCGATTGTCGAAGGCCTGGCTGCTCGTATTGCCGCGGGCGAAGTGCCTGCCGTGCTGCAAGGCGTTGAATTGCTCTCGCTGGACATGGGCTTGCTGCAAGCCGGGGCCAGCGTCAAAGGCGAGTTCGAACGTCGCCTCAAAGGCGTGATTGACGAGGTTAAGGCTTCGCCCACACCCATCATTCTGTTTATCGACGAAGCCCACACCCTGATCGGTGCCGGGGGCAACGTGGGCGGCTCGGATGCCGCCAATCTGCTCAAACCGGCGCTGGCGCGCGGCGAGTTGCGCACGATCGCGGCCACGACGTGGGGCGAGTACAAAAAATACTTCGAAAAAGACCCGGCACTGGCGCGGCGTTTCCAGCCCGTGCAACTGCATGAGCCGACCGTCAGTGAGGCCGTCACCATCCTGCGCGGTCTGGCGCAAGTTTATGAAAAGAGCCACGGCATCTATCTGCGTGATGACGCCGTGGTAGCGGCTGCCGAGTTGTCTGCGCGCTATCTGGCAGGTCGTCAACTGCCCGACAAAGCGGTGGACGTGCTCGACACCGCCTGCGCCCGAGTGCGAATCAGCTTGGCAGCCGCGCCGGAACGTCTGGAGCGCTTGCGCGGCGAACTGGCCGAGGGCGGTCGGCAGCAACAGGCCATGCAACGTGATGCCGACGCGGGGTTGCTTATCGACCAGACCGTATTGGCGGCGTTGGTCGAGCGGCTGGACGAGGCGGAAAGCGAGCGTGCGGCGCTAGAGGTGCGTTGGGACGAACAGCGCACGCTGGCGCAAAGGCTTCTGAACTTGCGTCAGCAAGTGGCCGAGGCCCGAGACACGGCGCAAACCGAGGCTTGCGAAAGCCTTGCAGGCCTCGAAACCGAGCTTAACGAAACCCACCGTGCGCTGAGCGACGCCCACGGTATCGAGCGGCTGGTGAGTTTCGAAGTGTGCCCGCGTTTGGTCGCGGAGGTCATCAGTGCCTGGACGGGCGTTCCGGTCACGCAACTGGCCCGCGAGCACAGTGCCAAGGTCGCCAGTTTTGGTGGCGATCTGCGCAACCGTATCCGCGGGCAGGAACAGGCGATTCATGCGCTGGATCGTTCAATGCGCGCCACGGCCGCGGGCCTCAATAAACCGGATGCGCCAGTCGGAGTCTTCCTGCTGGTCGGCCCCAGCGGGGTCGGCAAGACCGAAACCGCACTGGCGTTGGCCGACCTGCTGTACGGCGGCGAGCGGTTTATCACGACTATCAACATGTCTGAGTTTCAGGAAAAACACACCGTGTCGCGGCTGATCGGCGCGCCTCCGGGGTACGTGGGTTATGGCGAGGGCGGCATGCTCACCGAGGCCGTGCGCCAGAAGCCTTACTCCGTGGTGCTGCTCGATGAGGTCGAAAAAGCCGATCCCGATGTGCTCAACCTGTTCTATCAAATCTTCGACAAAGGCGTGGCCAATGATGGCGAGGGCCGTGAAATTGATTTTCGCAACACGCTGATCCTGATGACCTCCAATCTGGCCAGTGAACGCATCAACACCCTGTGTGAAAACGGCGCCCGGCCGAGCGCCGAAACCCTGGAGCAGAGCATCCGCCCTGTGCTCAGCAACCATTTCAAACCGGCGTTGCTGGCCCGAATGCGCGTGGTGCCTTACTACCCGGTCAGTGGGCCGGTATTGCGTGAGCTGGTTGAAATCAAACTTCAGCGCCTTGGCGAGCGCTTACAGCGGCGTCACTTGCAGTTCAGTCATTGCCAGGGGCTGGTCGACCATCTGGCCGAACGTTGCACGCAAAGTGACAGCGGTGCGCGCCTTATCGATTACCTGCTCGACTCGCATGTCCTGCCGTTGATTGCTGATCGCTTGCTGGACGCAATGGCCAACGCTCAAACCTTGACCCGCGTGCACGCCACGCTGGACACCAACGCCGCTGTGCTGTGTGAGTTTGCATAAGGTGGCGCAGATGTTCGCGCACGTCGCGCAGCCGCTGGCTTATGCCGAGTTGCTGTTGCAACAGTTTGCCTGTGTGGCCAGGGCCGGTGACGCTGCGACAGCGGCCTCGGAGTGCGTTCGCGCAATTGCGCCCCTGACGGGGTGTGAGCTGGGCCAACTGTATCTGCTCGATGCCTCTCACAAGCGTCTGGAGCGTCTGGCCGAGTGCTGTCAGGGTCAAGGCTGCGCACAACCGCCGCATGGCACCGGTGTACCGGCTGATTACACCGGGGAGCAACTGCTGCAATTTGCCCTGTGTCAAAACAGGGTGGTGTGCATCAGCGATCTGAATGCGGGCGTTTACGACCTTGGCTTTTTGCCCTCACACAGCCAGCCCTGGCGCTCCTTGCTGTGTGTACCCCTGGTGAACGCGCACCACGCGGTTGAAGGCCTGTTGTTGGCGGCCAGCCACGAAGCGATCGAACTTCAGGGTTATGCGCCATCGTTAAGCGCGCTGGGGGCGTTTGCCGTGATGCAGCATCGCGTGCTGCAACAGGGGGTAAAGGTCCTCTTGCCGCCTGAACGGGGCATCAAGGCAACCGGGCTGGTGGGCAAAAGTGCAGTGATGCGCCACACCTATGGCCTGATCAACAAGGTGATCCATAGCCCTTACACCGTGTTGCTATTGGGCGAAACCGGTACCGGCAAAGAAGTGATTGCGCGCACCATTCACGACAGCAGCGCCCGTCGCAGCCAGCCCTTTGTTGTGCAGAACTGCGCAGCGTTCCCTGAAAATCTGCTCGAAAGCGAGTTGTTTGGTTACCGCAAAGGCGCATTTACGGGTGCCGACCGTGACCGTGTCGGGCTGTTTGACGCGGCCAGCGGCGGCACCTTGCTGCTGGACGAAATTGGTGACATGCCGTTGTCGCTGCAAGCCAAGTTGCTGCGCGTATTGCAAGAGGGTGAAATCAGGCCCTTGGGTTCCAACGATACCCACAAAATCGATGTGCGCATCATCGCGGCGACCCACCGCAACCTGACAGAGCTGGTCAGCCAGGGCCGCTTTCGCGAAGACCTCTACTACCGTCTGGCGCAGTTCCCTATCGAGCTGCCCGCCTTGCGCGAGCGCGAAGGCGACCTGCTTGAACTGGCCCGGCACTTCGCAGACAAGGCGTGTCAATTTCTGCAACGCAAGCCCGTGCGCTGGAGTGACGCGGCGCTGGCCCTGCTGGTGGGGTACGCCTTTCCTGGCAACGTTCGCGAGCTAAAAGGGCTGGTTGAACGGGCCGTTCTGCTGTGTGACGGCAGCGAATTACAGCCCCAGCATTTCTCATTGCGCACAGACGTCAGCCCTGTCCCCCTCCACTTGAGCCTGCGGGCACGCATGGAGCACGTGGAGCGCGGACTGTTACTCGACTGTTTGCGCAAGCACGCCGGCAACCAGACCCGCGCCGCTCACGAGCTGGGCTTGGCGCGACGCACGCTGCTGTATCGACTGGAGCGCCTGAACATCGTGGCGGATGACATCAAGGCCATGGCCTCGTGATGCCCTCTGACTGCTTTATGCCTTTGCCCGCAAGGTCCTCGACGGGTCAAGCCGCGGACCTGATCACCCCCTGTAGACTCTCCCTATGACTGCTCGTCACTGGTACGCCGTCCTGCTGACCCTCGCCGTGCTGTGTGGTGCGAGCGGCTGTAGCGGCAATTACAAATTCAACGACAACAGCTATCGCCCATTGGGTGATCCGCAGGCGGTCAATCGCGGCAAATGACCGCAAGGAGTCTGAACATGGAATTGATTTTTGAGTTGCTGAGCCACCCGTCACTCACCGCCACGCAGCTAATGCACAAACGCTTTGACGAGAAGGGCGGGGTGATAGGCCGCAATGTCGACTGCACGTGGCAGGTGGTCGATCGCGAGAAAAAAGTGTCCAAATATCACGTCACCATCAGCTATTTCGACGGTGCGTTCTATATCACCGACACCAGTACCAACGGTGTCGAGGTCAATGGTACGGGCACCTACTTGGTCCGTGACAAGCCTGAGCGAATTGGGCACGGCACCCGCTACTCTCTGGACCGGTTCGAGATCCGTGCTGGTCTGCCCCACGAGTTGCAACGTGCATTACAGCTCGCCAAACAGCCTCAACCCATAAGCATCCCGGACGATGCCTTTATGGGCCGCGATTCGCTTGATCCGCTCGAGCCTGAGGAACCGAATTACTCAGTGTTCGATATCACGCAGAGCGAAAACGCGTCGGTGTCGATGGACCTTCAGCTCACTGATCGCGTGCCTCTGGATTATGAAAATCTCAGCGTGCCGCAACTGGTTGAAGCGGCGCCAGCACCCGCCCCTGCGCCTCAACGCGAACCCCATGTGCCCGACATGGATGGCTTCTGGGCCGATTTCGGGGCCGCACTGGGTGTTGATGTTTTGGCCCTGGACCAAGCCGGGCGTGAGGCGCTGGCTATCAAGGCTGCCAGTCTGCTTAAACAAACGTTGGCGGGTGTGCAGCAAAGTCTTTGGACCCGCAGCGAGCTGAAAAACCAGCTTCGGTTGGCCCGTACGGTTATTCCCGGCACCCGGCACAACCCGCTCACGTCGACCCATGACGCTGGCGAAGCCTTGAGCCAGTTGCTGGCGCCCCACAAGGCTCATCAACTCACCGCTGAACAAGCGGTCTGGCGCGCCTTTCGTGATTTGCAGGCGCATCAGGTCGCGCTGCTCAGTGCCAGCCGCGCCGCGGTGCGCGCCAGCCTTGAACATTTCTCGCCGCAACAACTGACCTTGCGTCAGGAGCGCGACGGCCATCAGCACTGGTTCGCCACATCGGGCAGCCGCTGGCGCGCGTTCAGTCGTTACCACCAAGCCCTGCAACAAGACGATGACTGGTGTGAACGCATGTTGGCGCGTGATTTTGCGCAAGCCTACGAAGAGCAAGTGCGGCTTATTTCGACCCTTAACACCGACACTCAAGGATGATGCGCATGCCATGCCCACCTCTTTATCTCAAGGCCATGCTGGCTTTTGCCGTACTGCTGCTCACTGGCTGCACGACGCTGTCGCCGTATTCCAGTGTGACCAAGCTCAACCTCGACTTAAGCGCGAGTGATCAGGTCAACCCTGACCTGCATGGGCGCCCGTCACCGGTTGTGGTTC
Organism: Pseudomonas sp. 2024-210; assembly: GCF_045062345.1. Taxonomy (NCBI): domain Bacteria; kingdom Pseudomonadati; phylum Pseudomonadota; class Gammaproteobacteria; order Pseudomonadales; family Pseudomonadaceae; genus Pseudomonas; species Pseudomonas sp. 2024-210. Next base: position 81,935 of record NZ_JBJGEJ010000010.1, read on the forward strand.
GGTTGTTCGAACTCAAACACCCGGTTGCCTTCGAAAATGCTGACTTCTTCAGCCTCTATGAGCGCGCTAAAGAGTCACTGGCTCCTGACCTGGTGACCAGTGAAGAGCTGGAGCTACGCCCGGGGCAAACAGTGCAACTCAAACTCAGTGTTGAGCCCGGCAGTCGCTATGTCGGCGTGCTGGCGGCTTACCGTGACCTGCCTCAAAGCCAATGGCGCTACGTCGTACCTCTTACGGCAATGGCCTTGACTGAATCGAATCTGGTGCTCGATCAGACCGGCATACGCAGTGCCGACACAGCCTCTGAACAGGGAGGTCACTGAGCATGACCACACACAAAGTCTTGTGGCTGGAAGGCATGTTGTTGCGCCCGCAGCACTTTCAGCACAACGATCGTTATTACGATCAACAAATGAAAACCCGCACCCGATTATTAGGGCGTTACACCTGGGGGTTCTTGAGCCTGGAGGTCGACGAGCAGTTTCTCAGCATGGGTAAGCTGGTCGTTAGCCAGGCGTCAGGCGTGCTGCCCGATGGCAGCTTGTTCGACCTGGGTGGCAGCAGCGAACTTCTGGCTCTGGATGTGCCGCCTAATACGGGCAAAACGGCCGTTTATCTGGCACTGCCGCTGGTCACCGGCAATCACATCGAGGCGCGCCGCAAGGATCAGGTGGACGTACTGGCGCGTTATGTCGCTTATGAAACCGAAGTCAGTGACTCCAACGCTGGCGAAAACGCCAACAGTCAGGTCAGTTGCGCCCGTCCCGACTTTCGCTTGCTGCTGGGTGAGCAGCAAAGCGATCAGGCCTGCGTCAAATTGCAACTGTGCCGAATTTTAGGCACCAACAGCGACGGCGCTATCAGCCTTGACGCGCAATTCGTACCGACTTTTATCCACAGCCATGCGTCGAGTTACGTACTGTCTTGTTTGAAAGAAGTCATCGGCATGCTGAGCCTGCGGGGTGACACGCTGGCAGCGCGTATTCGCTCGAATGGCAAGGTCGGCGGGGCTGAAGTCGGTGACTTCATGATGCTGCAACTGATCAACCGCACGGAGTTGGTGCTGCAGCATTATCTGGCTCTGGAGCAACTGCACCCCGAAGAGTTGTATTGCGCACTGCTGGCGATGCTGGGTGAGTTGGCCACCTTTGCCAGTGACAGCAAGCGACCGCAACTCGACACTCACTACCAGCACAGCAATCAGGGCGAAAGCTTTCGCGAGTTGATGGAAGCCATTCGCCTAGTGCTGTCGATGGTACTGGAGCAGCATGCCAACGAGCTGAAACTGGAAGCACGTCAATACGGCATTCTCGTCTCGCAGATGAGCGATCACAACGCCCTCGCGCTCACCACCTACGTGCTGGTGGCAAAAGCCAATTGCGACAGCGAAGAACTGCGCCACCGCTTGCCGGCGCACCTCAAAGTGGGGCCGGTCGAAGGCATCCGTCAGTTGGTCAACCTGCACCTGCCAGGCTTCAAGATAAAACCCTTGGCGGTGGCTCCCCGGCAAATCCCGTTTAACGCCGCCAAAACTTACTTCAGCCTCGACCTCAGCCCCGATGACGTGACGCAGATGGAGCGCTCCGGTGGTTTTGCGTTCCATGTGTCGGGCGAGTTTTCAGAACTTGAACTGCAATTCTGGTCCATCAGGAATTAATCGCCATGAGCCAAGACACTCCCATGGAAGATGACAAAACCACGCTTGCGACCAAACAACAGCCCGGCGCGGGCACGCGGGCCACGCAGCCGGTAGTGATCAAGGGGCCAGTGCTGACGGATCAATCGCCACCACCGTCCATTGAAAAGCTCGAAGACCGAATGATTTTTTCTGCCCGATTGCAGGCTGCGGGCAACTTCAATGTAAGCCTCAATCCGCTGGTGGCCGCGGCCAGTGGCCTGTTGTCTTGCGTGGTCGGCCTTAAGCACAGCGAAGTGGCCCCCGGCATCCCGGAGCTGCGTGAACAGCTTATTAATGACCTCAACGCCTTTGTACAAGAGGCCCTCTACAACGGTGTTGACTACGACCTGGCCATGAAAGCCAGGTACGTGATGAGCACGGTGCTCGATGAAACAGTCGTTACCACCCCGTGGGGTTATGAAAGCGAATGGTCGCAGCACACCCTGCTCAGCAGCCTGCACAACGAAACCTTTGGCGGTGAAAAGGTCTTCCACGTACTCGAGCAACTGTGCCGTAACCCTGTCGCCAACCTCTCGCTGCTGGAGCTGATCTACCTGTGCCTGTCCCTGGGATTTCAGGGCAAATACCGGGTGGTCAATCGAGGCACCGCCGAGCTCGACTCCATTCGCGATGCCCTGTACCGACAAATCCGTCACTTGCGCGGCGATGTGCCCCGCGAGCTCTCGCCCCATTGGCAAGGCCTCACCGACCAACGTCACCGGTTTATCCGCAGTGTGCCGGGCTGGGTGCTGGGCACTCTCACGGCGGGATGCCTGGTGGTGATGTTCTCAGGCTTTGCCTGGGTGCTGGGTGAGCAACGCGAAGCGGTGTTGCGACCGTATCAGCAGCTCGACTCTTCGGTTGTTCAGCCGCAGTCGTAAAAGGGATATGTGATGAAAAACAGTTTGAAAAAAGTAGCTGCCTTTGTGCGTCAAACCTGGGTCTGGACGCTGGCGCTGCTGCTGACTCTTGCGCTGCTGGTGTGGTGGGTCGGCCCGCTCCTGGCGGTCAACGACTATAAATTCTGGGCCGATGCCAGTGCCCGGTTACTGAGCATCAGTGCGCTGTGTCTGCTATGGGGCCTGATGATGGTCTTTGTCAGCTGGCGCGCGGGGATCCGCAAAAAAGAGCGTGAAGACAGTGAAGTGGGTAAAGCCCGTGAGCTTAAAGACGCGCAGCTGGAGACCTCGCAGAAAGTACTGCGGCAACGTTTCAAAGAGGCCCTGCGCACGCTCACGACCTCCAGCGTGTACCGCGGGCGCAGTGAGCGCTGGCGCGATGAGCTGCCCTGGTACTTGGTGATCGGTCCGACGGGCAGCGGTAAAACCAGCTTGCTGGACTTCTCGGGCCTGGAGTTTCCGCTGAACAAGATTGACCGCCAAATCACTCGCAACATGAACGGCACCACGCATTGTGACTGGTACTTTGGCGAGCATGGCGTGCTGATAGACACTGCCGGGCGCTATCTGGAGCACGGCGACCCTGACATTGACGCCAGCAACTGGCGCACCTTGCTGGAGTTGTTGCGTAGCCGCCGACGCGCGCGGCCGTTGAATGGTGTGTTGGTCACTGTGCCGGTCGAGTACTTGTTTGCGGTCAATGAAACGACCATGTCAGGGCTGGGCGATGTGGTGCGCAACCGCCTCCAGGAGATTCATCAAATCCTGCATATTGATGTGCCGGTGTATCTGGTACTGAGCAAGGCCGACAGCTTGATCGGCTTCAGCGAGTTTTTTGATCAGATGACCCGCGAAGAAAGTGATCAGGTCTTCGGTGCCAGTTTTGGCAAAGACCAGAGCGGCTCCGATGTCTCACTGTTGCGCACCGAGTTTGACGCGCTGTTGGGGCGCCTGACGGGTCAGGTCATCTCGCGTATGCATCAGGAGCGCGACACCCAGCGTCGAGCGCGCATTCTCGATTTCCCTCATCAGCTGGGGGCCATTGGCGAGCGCCTGTGTGTGTTTGTCGACACTGCTTTTACCGGTAATCGTTATCAACGCGCCAGCCCGTTGCGTGGCTTCTACCTCACCAGCGCCCCCCATGTAAAACGAGAGGCGCAACCTGAAACCACGAAGCTGGGCGAGTCTTTAGAGATGAAGGCACACGCCTTGCCGGTGCTGCACAGCGGTCGTTCGCACTTTATCCACCACCTGCTGAGCCGAGTGATTTTTCCGGAAGCCCAATTGGCCAGTCTGGACAAGCGTGAGCGCCGACGTATTCATTGGAAGCAGCGCGCACTGTACGCAGGTGCCTTGTCCGTGCTCGGGGTGATGGGACTGGTGTGGGCGCAGAGCTTTGCGGCCAACCATGAACGTCTGGATAAACTGCGCGAGCTGGCTGAGCAACTGAACAAACAACGTTCGTTGCTGAGCCCGCGTGATGACAGTGCCGCGGTGCTGAGCACGCTCGACACCCAATTCGCGGCCTCGCAGGTATTCCCCTCAACACGGGATGTGGGCGTGTTTGAACGCACCGGCTTGTACCAGGGCGGCGCCAGCAACCCTTTGCTTGAACAGGCCTATCAACAGCAACTGCAAGCCCAGTTATTGCCGCGGATCGCTCAACAGCTGGAAAGCCAGATCCGCGCTAATTTAGGAGATCGAACACGGTTGCTGAACAGCCTGCGCGCCTACTTGATGTTGGGTGAGTCTGACCGTCGCGACAACGCCTGGCTCAAGACCTGGGTGGCCACTGACTGGTCCGCCCGCTACCCCGGCAACACGTCTGTGCAAAACGGTTTAAGTCAGCACTTCGATCGCCTGCTTGCGCTGCCATTCAACTACCCGCTCAATCAGCCACTGATTGCCAAGGCCCGTCAGGTGCTGCGCAGCGAATCACTGGCCTCGGTCGTTTACCGCATGCTGCGCGAGCAGGCACACGGGCTGGCGCCCTACCGTTTCGATCAGCACCTTGGCCCGCAAAGCCAGGTGTTCAGTGGCGCCGACTACGTGATTCCGGGGTTTTACACTCAGCAAGGCTATCAACAGTATTTCTCGGTTCAGGGGGCCACCCTTGTCAGCGACATCCTGCGTGACAACTGGGTGCTGGGCGAGGGCAATACCCTCAGCCCCATGGACATGCGCAAGCTGATGGTCGAGCTGGAGCAATTGTACTTCCGCGACTACGCCACCCAGTGGGGCGAAGCCATCGGGCAACTGACCTTGCAGCCGTTCACGGCGGCGAGTGAAGGCGCCGATCAGCTAGCTGCGCTGACCTCCGCCAATTCGGCCATCGTGCAATTACTGATCGAAGTGCGTGAAAACACCCGCTTCCCAAGCTTTATTGATGAGCTACCGGTACCCGCCAAGGGCGACGAAAAGGGCGCTGCTAAAAAACTCGGCGCACTGGCTGGCGCCGCAACCGCGACTGTGGGCAAAGCGGCAGATGCCTTGGCGGTCAAGCTGCCGGATAACGCCAAGCAAGCCCTGCAACGACGCTTCGAACCGCTGCACCGTTTGCTCGACGACAACAATGCACCGACTGCCACCCTCACGGCAGCCCTGCAAGGGCTCAACGACGTGCAGCAACAACTGGCCAGTCTGGCCCGCGCGAGCGCACCCGACCAGGCGGCCTTTGACATGGCCAAATTACGCATGGGCGGTCAACGCGACGCCCTCAGTCATTTGCGTCAGGCCGCGCAGCAACTGCCGCGTCCGCTCAGCGGCTGGTTCGAGGGTGTCGCTGAAGACACCTGGAGCCTGGAACTGGACAACGCCTACCACTTCATCAACCAGCGCTATCAGCGTGAGCTGTACAGTTTTTACGACCGTGCAATCAAACAGCGCTATCCCTTCAGCGCCCACAGCAGCAGCGATGTGGCCCTGAATGACTTTCGCGAGTTCTTTCGTGCCCAAGGGCTTAGCGAGCGCTTTTTTGACAGCTACATGCGCCCGTTCGTCAGCGGTGAGGCGGGTAACTACCGGCTGCGCAGCATTGATGGGCGGAGTTTGCCTGTGTCCAAGGCTTACTTTGATCAAATGTCCGCAGCGCAAGTCATACGTCAGGGCTTCTTCGCCCAGAATCCGGCAGAACCCCTCGTTCAATTCACCCTTGAGCCTTACAGCCTTGACCCCGGCGTCAGCCGCGCGGAGCTGCGTTTTGGCAACCAGTCGCTGGACTACCGCCATGGGCCGATAGTCCCCGTCACCTTGCAATGGCCCACTGAGGCTGAGAACGGGCGCACCAGCCTGGTTCTGGAAAAAATGTCCGGCCGCCCGGTCGGCATCGAAAAAAGCACCGGGCCGTGGTCGTTGTTTCGCTTGCTGGACCTGATGAGCGTTGAGTACCTCAGCGGTCGCGATGTGATGGTGCTCAAAGCGGACGTGGGCGGTATGCGGGCCAACTATCTGTTAATGAGTCAACGCACGCCTAACCCGTTTGACCTGAACGTGTTGCGCAGTTTTCGCCTGCCCGAGCAACTGTAATGGGCGAAAACGCGCAATGGCGCAGCGCGGCAGGTACGGACCCTGGCAAGGTGCGTACCCGTAATGAAGATGCCACCCTCGATTGCCCGCACCTTGGGTTATGGGCGGTGGCGGATGGCATGGGCGGTCATCGGGCGGGCGACATTGCCAGCCAGATGATCGTCAACAGCCTGTCCGAACTGAACCAGCCGCAGACCTTTGATCAACGGCTACTGGCCGTGCGCAAATGCCTGCACTGGCTTAACCGCCGTTTTAGTCAGGAACTGACCGTCAGCGATCAGCACACCGACAACATCATGGGCAGCACCGTGGTTGCCTTGTTGCTCGAAGGCAACCGCGCCGCCTGTGTCTGGGCGGGTGACAGCCGCTGTTACCTATGGCGTCGCCAACAGCTGTACACCTTGTCGCGCGACCATTCATTGCAGCAGCAATTGATGGACGAACAGCACATGACCCAGGAACAAGCGCTGGCCCAGCCGGGTTCCCGGGCTTTGACCCGGGCAATTGGTGCGTGCGAGCCACTGCGCTTGGGCGTGCTGGAACTGGAAGTGCAGCCCAACGATGTGTTTTTGCTGTGCAGCGATGGTCTCTATCAAGAGTTGAGTCATCGCGAAATGGGCAACGCACTCAGCCTCATTTCACCCCGTGCGGCGTTGGCGCGATTGTTCGACAGCGCATTGAGTGGTGCGGCGCGTGACAACGTGAGTGCCGTGGTGATTCGTCAATGACAGCGCCATTGCCCGAGGTATTGAGCGGGCGCTATCGGATTGAACGGTTATTGGGCGCAGGCGGCATGAGCACGGTCTACCGTGCCCGGGACCTGCTGCATGAACAGTTCGCGGATCCACAGCCCTGCGTGGCCTTGAAAATCCTCAGTGACGACCTCAGCCAATCCCCCGACGCCAGTGCTGTGCTGTTCAACGAATACGCGCTGATCCGCCACTTGCGTCACCCCAATATCCTGCGCATGTACAGCTTCAATGTAGACACCGCACACCAGCGGGTCTTCATCGTCATGGAGCTGTTACACGGCTCTACACTGGACCGTTTGCTCTGTGAGCGGCCTCTGGGGTTGCCTTGGCAGGAGCTGCGCGAAATCGCCTTGCCACTGCTTGAAGCACTGGCTCATAGCCACGCGTTGGGCATCCTTCATGGCGACATAAAACCCAGCAACATTCTGCTCAGCGAAGAGGGCGTGCGCCTGTTTGATTTCGGCCTTGGGCAGGCTGAAGCGGGGCGACTGGACGGCTTGGCGGCGATCAGTCGCCAGCGCATGAATGCCTGGACACCCGGCTACGCCGCGCCGGAAATCCTCGAAGGCGCCGCGCTGACCCGCACAGCAGACGTGTACGCAATGGGTTGCGTCATCTACGAACTGGCGAGTGGCAAACACCCGTTTAACCGCCTGCTATCGACCCAAGCCCGCGACCATCGGCCAGCGCTGCCCCTCAAAAAACCCAAATGCCTGCCAGCCCACGTGTGGCGTGCGGTGCGTAAAGCCCTACGCTTTGAGCCGGCTAAACGCACCGTCAGTGTTGCCCAATTGCGCGATGCCGTGGCTGCCCGCCGCACCCTCTGGCCGTGGCCCGGATAAAGCAAACGAATCTGACCAAGTCTGGCAATCATGTAGCCTTAGGGCTTCATTAAGAGCAGATTTAAGACTGATTGATGCTTGAGGGCTACAAATGAGCACCTTGTTTGATGTAGCTGAAAGGTTGAAAGAGGCTCGTGTCGAGTCACGCTTGCTGGCGCCACCGAAACGCTGAACAGATGCTGCGATAGAGAACAATAACGCGCCTGCTTGCACTCAGGCGCGTGCTGCTTAGTGCGTCGCCAAACCGTCCAGCGACTTGTCGACATACGCCTTGGCCAGCTCCACCAAGTGCACAACCGACAACACCAGATCGCGCGGCAACCCGCTCAAACCATTCCCCGCCTCACACGCAGAAGCACCCGCGCAGCGCAACAAGTCTGACGCTTGGGCCAAAGCCGCTTCTAAATTGACACTGTCCGGGATGGCATACCTAACCGTGCTTACCGGTCGTGGAGGTCTGTGGTCGAGCAAGTAATAATCGAGCGCGCGATCGGCGGCAGCGCGGTCCAGCGACTGTGCATCGCACTGAGCAGCATCGTGCAGGGTGAAGGAGGGTGGATCAGGGGTGATTCTTTTCATGGCAACTCCTGGCTTCAAAATAAGGAGCTGGCACCTGTCGCGACTAAACGAAGGGTGGCAGCCGTACGCAGGTTAGTCGACCGGAGAAACCAGGAACCCGGCGCGCCCGAAGGCGCCCTACGCACGGCCACCATAACGCGGGGCCGAAAAAAAGCGCCTCACTTAAGGTGGCGCCTTGCGCCTAGTTTAACATCGGGCGACTAAACCCGATCGCTGATTGAGCAGCGATGGGCCGAGACTATGCCCCGAAATGAGTGAGCGCAAGCGAGCGGGATTTTCTCGGATGTTTCACGTGATTGAAAGGGAAACGTCGTACGAAATGGCTGAATTTAAAGGCGTGAAACACACCCCTCCGTAGCAGCGGACGAGTCACACGAGGCCGCGTCTGGCCGCGCAGCGGCCGCAAAACCTTCCAACGCGGAAGTTGAGTCGACTATATAAATTGTCGACCCAACGTGGCACGTACACTGCGGGCAACTGCCGGCTCAACCTTGTCATTGTCGAGAATAAAACTGCATCGACCCACAATCGAAAACTCACGGATCATATTGATTTCAAACCCGCAAAAGTTGAAGTTTAAAACCACGCACGACACCTCATCGGTTAAATGAGGCTTGAGCAACGTCATCTTGTCTTCAATCGTCTCGGCGATATCCGCCTCTATTCGCGCATAGAGATTTTTCACGACCTCATCTTCATCGGGAGGCGGCTTGCGATACGGCGGCACCCTGGTCTGATCGTGAATATAGGCCGTATGCTTAACGTCCAGTATTTCAGTGACATCGATATACACCACCCCATTGGCGGCTTCACCGGCTTCATGTTTTTGTAACTGTTCGATGGCCTTTTTCAAACGCCGGACCAGTAACTCAGGCGACTGAATGCGCTTGCATTCAATGGCCAGCGCCAAGTCGTTGACAATGATATCGGTGCGCTTCGACACGTCGATACGATGGGCCTGCGCGGCATAGCTGGAAGCAATACCCAGCTCGAACATATAGTTGCGATCCTGATCCTTGCTCGGCGTGTCATTTTCATGGCTGAAGTTAATGCCATACATGGCAGACGTTAGCGTGTTCTTGAATTGAGACGAGGCTTGCTGTTCTTTAAGTTGCTCACTGCACTTCACCACGTGATGCATTTCAGACACCGCGTGCAAAAACTCAAACATCTTCGGCCCGTACGAACCACGGACAGCGTCATAGTTTTTGATGACTTGCCGATAGTACGGAATACGCCCTTTGACCTTCAGCCCACGGCATTCCAGCCACTCACAACTCTCTTGCGCCCGCGCCAAAAAAAGCGGAAGGCACTCGGGACTGCTGTAAGGCGCTACGTTAACGAAGAAGGTTTCAATAAACATCTTATCCATGAGCGTTCAGATCTCTTGTCGCGGATAGTTTTATGACAGGCATTAAAAAGCCGGCTTGTGGCCGGCTTCTCGGGGGTGGGTCTGGTTTATTTTTGGTAAACCGTACTCACCTTCAAACTGGGAGTGGGGCGGGGCAACCTTGCGTTGCCGACCCTGCATGCGGGCTCGCGGTGAGCGAGGGGGATGCGTAAGTGCGGCAATCATACTGAGGTTGAAACGCTTTTCCCAGAAAAAAGCCCAGCCGTTGTTATTCACTCAGTGTGCAAGGCACTGCCGGGCGCCGGGTGTTTAAGGTCGACCACCAAAATACCCAGCCCAGAATGCGTATGTGTTGTTGCTCTATTTGTAACTCACTGAAGACTTCGTCCGGGTATTCGCCCGGGTTGTGGCTGCGCAGGCGCAGGCCGCTGTTGGGCAGCCGGTAGGCGTATTTGATGCGCAACATGCCGTCCTGTTCGAGGGCGTAGATTTCGCCGTCGACGATGTGGGTCAGGCTGCGGTCAATGGCGACCGTGGAGCCGTCTTGTATCAGGCAGGCCATGCTGTTGCCGATCATGGGCGCGCAGATGGCCTGTTCCGGGTTGACGTCCATGGCGTGCAGACAGGCCAGGCTCAATCGCACGTGATGATCGGGTATTTCAACCACGCGGGTTTTGCCCGAGACGTTGGGGCTAAGGACTTCGTTGTAGAAAGGGACGGCGATGTCGCTGGCCGTAAAGTCGGCAGCGTGGGTGCCAGCTATGGCCGTTTTGGGGACGTTAGGGGTCAAACCAGGGATTGAGGGGTGTTTGACGCCTTCCCCCGTACGTAACCAGCGGCTGTTGACGCACAGCAGTTCGGCAATTTCGTCCAGACGGGCCATAGGTATACCGCGTTTGAACCAGTTGTTGACGTGCTGCGGCGTAACGCGGCGGTTGGCGGCGAAGTCCGAAGCGGATAAATGGCACTCCCGCAGGAGTGTCTTGAGGCGATCACCGGATGTATTCATGAATAGGGAGTTTACGGGCAACCCCTGGCTGTTTAAATAAACCAAGCGTTCAATAAAACAGGATTTTAATCGGAAAATTCTCAGTGTTTTGAGGCTGATTCCGTGATGTTTTAAGCAACGTCCTACTTTCCCAGTGGTGGAACGTTAAACTCCATGAACAGAGCGTTTGGTGGCGATCCTTCAGGCATAAAAAAACCTCGGCGAGCCGAGGTTTTTTTTAGATGAGAGAGGCACGCTGACAGCGCGTCCCGCCCGTCATTTAGCCTTTGTAGGCTGCAACCGATTTGGTGATCTCGGCGCGGGCAGCTTCTGCGTCGCCCCACCCTTCGATTTTCACCCATTTGCCTTTTTCGAGATCTTTGTAGTTCTCGAAGAAGTGCTGGATTTGTTGAATCAGCAGCGGTGGCAAGTCGGTGTACTCTTTCACGTCCACGTACAGCTGGGACAGCTTGTCGTGAGGCACTGCAACGACTTTGGCATCGCCACCGCCGTCGTCGGTCATGTGCAGAATGCCAACCGGGCGTGCACGGATAACCGAACCTGGAGCTACCGGGTAAGGGGTCACAACCAGCACGTCGAGGGGGTCACCGTCGTCAGCCAGGGTGTTAGGGATAAAGCCGTAGTTGGCCGGGTAGAACATTGGGGTCGCCATGAAGCGGTCAACGAACAGGCAATCGCTGTCTTTGTCGATTTCATATTTGATCGGCGCGTGGTTGGCCGGAATCTCGATGGCGACGTAGATGTCATTCGGCAGGTCTTTGCCAGCCGGAATCTTGCTGTAGCTCATTGGGCGGTGCCCCCGTGTATAGGCGAATTTACTTGGCCAATTTGACCAAAAAGTGGCGGCGATTATAGGCGTATTCGTATAACGCCGTCACGTGTGGCCGTGTACGGGCTGCGCACGGTATTCGGGGTGTTCGCTTTGCAGCGTAAGCAGGCGAGCCAGCGGGTCCTGGCGATAAAACAGGCCGAGCTGTTGATAGACCTGCGGGTAGGCGCTTTGCAGCAGGTCGGGCGCGCTGAAGAAGTATTCGCTGATAACGGCAAAGAACTCAGCGGGGTTTTCAGCCGCATAGGGGTCTATGGGCGCGTGATCCGGGTGATGATCGAGGGTGTGATTGAGGTGGTCGTAGGCTTGTTGCATGGCGTGCGTCCAGTCGCTGACGACCATGTGGCTGTGCAGGGGTGGCATGCCGTTCGCCGCACCGTTCAGCATGTCGAGCTTGTGCGCCAGTTCGTGAATCACCAAGTTGTAACCTTCCCATCCACCGCTGGCGAGTACGCCGGGCCACGCCAGTACGACGGGGCCGTGTTGCCAGGCTTCGCCGCTGTGATGGCCTTCCCATTCGTGTTCCACGCCACTTGAATCGCGATGGCGTTGGGGGCTGATGAAGTCATCGGGGTACAAGACGATTTCGTGAAATCCCTGATACCAGTCCAGATCGCCGAGGTTCAGCAGCGGCAGTTGTGCCTGCGCGGCCAGCAACAGCCGGCCTTCTTTGGTGAGGTCTACACCCGGCATGGGTGTCAGGGCTTTTTCTTGCAGGAACAACACGCTGCGCTCGCGCAGCCATTGGTCCTGCTCGTCATTCAGGCCGTCGAGAATGCTCAGGTGCTGGCGAACGTTGTGCCACACATCCGGCGCTACCGGGTGTTGCGCCAGAATTCGCTGGCGCCGCCATTCGTGCAAAGACCACATCAGGGGCGCCTCGATCAGGCTTTGGCTTTAACAGGCGTACGACCCATGCGGCTGCGCACGACACCAATAATCATCGGCACCAGCGACAGCAGGATGATGCCGACCACCAGCAAGGACAGGTTGGTCTTGATGAACGGTACGTTGCCGAAGAAGTAACCCAGCGTGACCAGACCGCCCACCCACAGAATGGTGCCGATGACGCTGAACATCAGGAAGCGCGGATAGAACATGTGCGCGACGCCAGCAACGAAAGGCGCGAAGGTGCGGAAGATCGGCAGGAAGCGCGCCATGGTCACGGTTTTGCCACCATGCCGTTCGTAGAAGTCGTGGGTTTTTTCCAGGTAGTCGCGGCGGAAAATTTTCGAGTTGGGATTGCTGAACAAGCGTTCGCCTGCCGTTCGTCCGATGACGTAATTGGTGCTGTCGCCCAATATCGCCGCCACCATCAACAAGCCCCCCAGCAATACTGGGTCCATGCCACCGCCAGCCGCGACCGCGCCAGCAATAAAGAGCAGCGAATCACCCGGCAAAAACGGCATGACCACCAAACCGGTTTCGCAAAAGATCACCAGAAACAGGATGGCGTAGATCCACGGCCCGTAATTGTTTACCAGCAAATCGAGGTACACATCGAGGTGCAAGATAATGTCGAGCGGGTTGAAATCCATGTGAAGCACCTGTGTTGATGACCCGACTCAGCAGGCCTGTGCGGGGGGAGAGGGTATTTAACTACAAGCCAAGTAGTAATTTCGTACAATTTTGACGAGTTGGATTATACGGGCTGATGCGAATTCTGCTGATCGAGTTTGTAGCGAAGCGTGTATTTGGCATGAAAGTCTCGTAGATATTTTGTTGCAGGTTGAACGGGGAGCGCAAAGCCCCGTAGCAGCTGACGAGTAGTGCGAGGCTGCGTTCGACGATGCAATCGTCGCAAGTTATTTGAGCGCGATGTATCTGATATCACCCGGCTGAATGATTTACGACGGCTTCGCCGTCGGACGTAGCCTCGCACTACTCGTCAACTGCTACAGAGCGTTAGCTCGCTTTGTAGTCTGCGCCCTTTAGCAAAAAGTTTTCGCGAGGGGCTTCGGTTTCGAGGGTGTTCAGTTGCGCTTCATCTTTCAAGTTAACCCCCGACAGTTGCCGACGGCAGGCTTCATTCATCAAGTACGCCAACCGATGAGCGGCCATGCTGTAGCTCAACCCTTCAAGCCGGACGTTGGAGATGCAGTTACGGTAGGCATCGGTCAGTCCGACCTTGGGCGCGTAGGTGAAATACAGCCCCAGGCTGTCCGGTGAGCTCAGACCGGGACGCTCGCCAATCAACATCACCACCATACGGGCGCCCAACAGCTCGCCAATCTCATCCCCCACCGCCACTCGGCCCTGTTGCACCAGAATCACCGGCGACTGGCGCCATGCCGCTTGGGCGATATGTGCTTGCATGCGGTTCAAAAAAGGCAGGGTGTGGCGATGAACAGCCAGCGCCGACAAACCATCTGCCACCACGATGGCCAGGTCGATGCCACCGGGATTGGCTTGTGCGTAATCTCGTAGTTGTTGCGCCGAGCCATCATCGAGCTTGCGCCCCAGGTCGGGACGTTGCAGGTAGCTGTTACGGTCCGGGGCGGCACTGTGAAGCAGCAGTGTATTTTGCCCGCGCTCGGCCAGTTGTTCGCTGAGGCCTGCATGATCAAAGGGTAGATGCACGGCGTCCCGCGCTTGCGCATGGGCGTATTGAAAATCCAGCTGGGCATGGGTGGGCAAGCTGGTGCCCGTGCGGCCCAGCGCAATCCTGGCTGGGGTCAAGCGACGCAGTTCAAGCCACGGGTTAAGAGGTTGAGTCATGCTTGTCGCCCTCCCAAATGAGCCAGCGCCTGACGAAATGCAGGCGGCAGCTGATGACCAAACTCAATCCGGCCATCGGTCTGGGTAAATATTCCGACCTTGCTCAGCCATTGCTCGAACTCAGGGGCAGGCTTCAGTCCCAAGGTTTTACGCGCATAAAGGGCGTCATGGAACGAGGTGGTCTGATAGTTGAGCATGATGTCGTCTGACCCCGGAATGCCCATGATGAAGTTGATCCCGGCCACACCCAACAGCGTGAGCAGGGTGTCCATGTCGTCCTGATCGGCTTCGGCGTGGTTGGTGTAACAGATGTCGCAGCCCATCGGTACGCCCAGCAACTTGCCGCAGAAGTGATCCTCAAGCCCGGCGCGGATGATTTGCTTACCGTTGTACAAATACTCGGGGCCGATAAACCCCACCACGGTGTTGACCAAAAACGGCTTGAAGTGCCGCGCGACGGCGTAAGCGCGGGTTTCGCAGGTCTGTTGGTCAACGCCAAAATGCGCGTTGGCCGACAATGCGCTGCCTTGGCCCGTTTCGAAATACATCAGGTTGTTGCCCACTGTGCCGCGATTGAGGCTCAATCCGGCTTCGTAGCCTTCCTGCAATACATTCAGATTGATGCCGAAACTGGCATTCGCAGCTTCGGTGCCAGCAATCGACTGAAAGACCAAATCCAGTGGTACGCCTCGGTTGATCGCTTCAATTGAAGTGGTGACATGGGTCAATACACACGATTGGGTGGGAATCTCGTAACGCTGAATGATGGCGTCGAGCATGTTCAGCAAGTCGCAGATGGAGGCGATGCTATCAGTGGCCGGGTTGATGCCGATCATGGCGTCGCCGTTGCCGTACAACAGGCCATCGAGGATGCTGGCCGCGATACCGGCCGGGTCGTCGGTCGGATGATTGGGTTGCAGGCGCGTCGAAAGCCGCCCGCGCTGGCCCATAGTGCCGCGAAACCGGGTGATGACGCGGATCTTCTGTGCCACCAGCACCAAGTCCTGCACGCGCATGATCTTCGAGACGGCGGCGGCCATTTCCGGGGTCAGGCCGGGCGCCAATGCCCGCAGGCTGTGTTCATCGGCGGCGTCGCTGAGCAGCCAGTCGCGAAAACCTCCGACAGTCAGATGGCTCACCGGTGCAAAGGCGAGCCGGTCATGGCTGTCGAGAATGAGTCGGGTGACTTCGTCGGTTTCGTAGGGGATCAGTGCTTCTTGCAGGAAATAGGCGAGGGGAGTGTCAGCCAGTGCCATTTGTGCAGCGACGCGTTCACCGTCGTTCTGCGCGGCCACGCCGGCGAGAAAGTCCCCTGAACGGGCCGGACTGGCTTTGGCCATCAGGTCTTTGAGGCTATCAAAACGGTAAGTCTGAGTGCCGACCGCGTGAGAAAAAGTTGCCATTCAAGTGCTCCTTAACGTCAGGCGCTATGCGCCTGACGTGACGCTCAGCGGTTAGTGCAGGGCTTTTTCGGCCTGTTGAATGGCCGCGAATTCCTCTTCCGGCGTACCGGCCACCAAGTGATGTCGACTGTAGAACGCGAAGTACGCAATTAATACGCCATAGATCACCGCCGCGCCAATCACCACACGCGGGTCCACCAGAAAACCGGCGACAACCGCGACGCAGGCCAGCACCAAAGCGGTGCCTGAAGTGAAGATACCGCCCGGCGTACGGTACGGGCGCTCCATTTTGGGGCGACGAATACGCAGGGTGATGTGCGCAGCCATCATCAGCACGTAGGAAATCGTTGCGCCAAACACGGCCACCAGAATCAGCAAATCACCCTGACCGGTCAATGACAGGCCAAAACCGATAATGCCGGGAATGATCAAGGCCAGCACGGGTGCTTTGCTTTTGTTGGTTTGCGACAGTTTGCGCGGCAAATAGCCTGCGCGCGATAAGGCGAAGATCTGACGTGAGTAGGCGTAAATGATCGAGAAGAAGCTGGCGATCAAGCCTGCCAGGCCCACCAGATTCACAAAGCCGCCCATCCAGGTCGAGCCGCCATAGGCCTTGCTCAGGGCTTCAACCAACGGGTTGCCGGAGGCCATCAAGTGATGGGCGCCTGCACCGCCGGGCCCAATGATCAGGATCAGCAGGGCGAAGGTCACGAGCACCAGCATGGCGCCGATCAAGCCGCGGGGCAGGTCGCGCTTGGGGTTTTTAGTTTCTTCGGCGGCCAAGGGCACGCCTTCGACCGCGAGGAAAAACCAGATGGCATAGGGGATGGCGGCCCATACGCCGACATAACCGAAGGGCAGGAAGGCGCTGGCGCCCTGGGCTTCTGTCACTGGAATGTCGAGCAGGTTGGCGACGCTGAAGTGCGGCACCATCGACACCAGAAATACACCCAGAGCAATGGCGGCGACGGCGGTGATGATAAACATCAATTTGAGCGCTTCACCGACCCCGAAGATGTGGATGCCGATAAAGATGATGTAGAAGGCCAGGTAAATCATCCAGCCGCCAATGCCGAACAGCGATTCGCAATAAGCACCGATAAATACCGCGATGGCGGCGGGCGCAATGGCGTATTCAATCAGGATGGCGGTGCCGGTGAGGAAGCCGCCCCACGGCCCGAATGCACTGCGGGCAAAGCCATAGCCACCGCCCGCAGTCGGGATCATGGAGGACAGTTCGGCCAGCGAAAAGCACATGCACAGGTACATGGTGGCCATCAGCAGTGTGGCGATAAACATGCCGCCCCAGCCACCTTGGGCCAGGCCGAAGTTCCAGCCGGCGTAGTCGCCGGAGATGACATAGGCGACGCCAAGTCCCACCAGCAGGACCCAGCCGGCGGCGCCTTTTTTCAGTTCGCGTTGTTGGAAGTAGTCGGAGCCGACCTTTTCAAAGTCGACGGAAGTCGGGGCCGCTGCTGCGGCAATCGGTTCGCTAGGCATGTGCAGTCACCTGTGCTTTATCGTTTGAAAAATTTGACAGGGTGTAAAGCAAAAGATGAGCCAGAAGGCTCTGTAGCCGCTGTTTTCGGCAGCGGCTACGGGGCGATGGGTTAGAAGAAACCCAGCGGATTGATGTCGTAGCTCACCAGCAGGTTTTTGGTCTGCTGGTAGTGGTCGAGCATCATTTTGTGGGTTTCACGGCCGACACCGGATTTTTTATAACCGCCGAACGCGGCGTGGGCCGGGTAGAGGTGGTAGCAGTTGGTCCAGACACGACCCGCTTTGATGGCACGGCCCATGCGGTAGGCGCGGTTGATGTCGCGCGTCCACAGGCCTGCACCCAGACCGAACTCGGTGTCGTTGGCAATGGCCAGCGCTTCGGCTTCGTCCTTGAAAGTGGTGATGCTGACCACCGGGCCAAAGATTTCTTCCTGGAAGACCCGCATTTTATTGGTGCCTTTGAGCAGCGTCGGCTGGATGTAGTAGCCGGTGGCCAGGTCGCCTTCAAGCTTGGCTACAGCGCCGCCGGTCAGCAGTTCAGCCCCTTCGTTTTTGGCAATTTCCAGGTAGGACAGGATTTTGTCGAACTGTTGCTCGGACGCTTGAGCGCCGACCATGGTGTCAGTATCCAGCGGGTCGCCGCGCTTGATGGCTTCGACTTTGCGCATGACCACTTTCATGAAGTCGTCGTAAATGGATTCCTGAACCAGTGCCCGCGATGGGCAGGTACACACTTCGCCCTGGTTGAAGAACGCCAGCACCAGGCCCTCGGCCGCTTTTTCAATAAAGGCCGGTTCGGCTTGCATGATGTCTTCGAAGAAGATATTGGGCGACTTGCCGCCCAGTTCCACGGTCGATGGAATGATGTTTTCCGCGGCACATTTCATGATGTGCGAGCCCACCGGGGTGGAGCCGGTGAAGGCGATTTTGGCAATGCGTTTGCTAGTGGCCAACGCTTCGCCGGCTTCTTTACCGAAACCTTGTACGACGTTGAGCACGCCCGGCGGTAACAGATCGCCGATCAGTTCCATGAACACGGTGATGCTCAGCGGCGTTTGTTCGGCCGGTTTAAGCACGATGCAGTTACCGGCCGCCAGCGCCGGGGCGAGTTTCCAGGCGGCCATCAGCAGCGGGAAGTTCCACGGAATGATCTGCCCGACCACGCCCAGCGGTTCGTGGATGTGGTAAGCAACGGTGTTGCCGTCAATTTCGGCAGCACTGCCTTCTTGAGCGCGGATGCAGCCCGCGTAATAACGGAAGTGATCAGCCGCCAGCGGGACGTCGGCATTCAGGGTTTCACGCACCGCTTTGCCGTTGTCCCATGTTTCGGTGATGGCCAGCAGTTCGAGATTTTGTTCGATGCGGTCAGCAATTTTCAGCAAGACCAGAGAGCGGGCCTGCACCGAGGTCGCGCCCCAGGCATCTGCCGCTGCGTGGGCAGCATCGAGGGCTTTGTCGATGTCTTCTGCCGTGGAGCGCGGGAATTCGGCGATGGCTTTGCCGTTAACCGGCGAGGTGTTGGTGAAGTACTGGCCTTTGACCGGTGCCACGAATTCGCCGCCGATGTAGTTACCGTAATGGCTCTTGAACGAGACGATCGAGCCTTCAGTACCGGGTTGTGCGTAACGCATGGTGAGTGTCTCCTGGCTTTATTGTGCTTATGGGAGGGTGCGCAGTGGCGCTGGTCTATCCAGCAGCAAAGGCTGGGCCATAGTGCTGAGACTCAGGCGGGCCGGGGTTTGTCTGGCTTTGGGCAAGGTGATAGTTGGGGGGATTGTGCCAACGGTGACACGCTCGTTGTGACAGGGTGTGCCATAGGTGACACAGTCGACGACCGGTCAGTCAGTTCGTGATTGCAATGGTCGGGTGCCAAGAGGATGCTGGGGATTCGGTTTGGAGTGGATCTTTGCTGCCGTGGAGGAAGGTTGCCTCTGACGAGCGCGAGACCGCCGAGACAGCACGGAGAACAATAACAATGCACAGCAGCGATCTCAGCCGCCACGCGCGGCAAGTCTTTGATGTCACCCAAGGTCGCCCGTTGGGCTGTGACCCTTCTATTATTCGTTCCTGGCAACGCTGCCTGGACGACTACCACCTTGATCCTGCTCAGACCATCGCCCCGACCGTGCTTGAGCACGGCAAGATTCTGGAGGGGCGCGAGCGTTTGCAGCAGGTGCTGCAATTTGCCGGGCATGAAATGAACAGCCTGCACCAGCAACTGTCGGGGGCCGGGCATGCGGTGTTGCTGACGGATGCTCACGGGGTGATTCTGAACTGCGTCACGGCGTCGACTGAGCGCAAGGTCTTTGAGCGGGCAGGTCTGTGGCTGGGCGCTGACTGGAGTGAGGCGCGCGAGGGAACCAACGGAATCGGCACCTGCCTGATCGAGCGCCAGGCGTTGACGATTCATCAGGACGAACACTTTCGCGGGCGTCATACCGGGTTGACCTGTTCAGCGAGCCCGGTCTTCGATCCCCATGGTGAATTACTGGCAGTGCTGGATGTGTCTTCGGCCCGTCATGAGGTTTCACGCCAGAGTCAGTTCCATACCATGGCGCTGATCAATCTCTCGGCCAAGCTCATCGAAAACAGCTACTTCCAGCGCCACTACGAGCATCAGTGGCTGCTGCGTTTCAATGTCCAAGCGCAGGCGGTAGGGCTGTTCAGTGAAGGGATGTTGGCGTTCGATGGCGACGGCGTGATTGTGGCCATTAATCAAAGTGCTTTGAATTTGCTGGGCAACGGCCGCGCAGGCTTGCTCGGGCAAGACGTTGAAAGCGTATTCGACTGCCCGCGTGACGAACTGTTCTCTCGGGCCAGCGCACAGGCCAGTCAGTGCTGGCCGTTACGAACCCGCGACGGCCGCAGTCTGTTTGCCGTCGTGCGAGGACAACCGCGCAGTGTGCCGACGCCGGTCAAGGGTCATCAGTTGCCTGAAGTCGCCCCGCGCCTGAACGCTATCTGCTTGGGGGACGAGGGTCTGCAACTGCATTTTCGACGGGCGTTGCGGGTGTTCGAACGTGATGTGCCGTTGTTGGTCAATGGCGAAACGGGCTCGGGCAAAGAGGTGTTTGCCAAGGCCGTGCATCAGGCCAGTGTGCGCAGCAGCCAACCTTTTATAGCGCTCAATTGCGCGTCGATTCCCGAAAACCTGATCGAAAGTGAGCTGTTCGGTTATCGCGGCGGCAGCTTTACCGGCGCACGCAAAGAGGGGATGCCGGGCAAGCTGCAACAAGCCGATGGTGGCACGCTGTTTCTGGATGAAATTGGTGATATGCCGCTGACGCTGCAAACCCGGCTATTAAGAGTGTTGGAAGACCGCCTGGTGGTGCCTATTGGGGGGGAGCCGCTGGCGGTCAATGTGCGCATCATCAGTGCCACCCACCGCAACTTGCAGGAACATGTGGCGGCGGGCACTTTTCGTGAAGATTTGTATTACCGGTTGAATGGACTGGAAATCGGCTTGCCGGCCCTGCGGGATCGCACGGATAAAGCGCAGTTGCTGGACTTTTTGTTGGCCCGGGAAGCGGGTGAGCAGCGGATCACCCTCAGCCCTTGCGCGCGTGCTGCGTTGCTGGGCTTTGAGTGGCCGGGCAACGTGCGGCAAATGCGCACTGTGCTGCGCGCGATGGCCGCGTTGTGTGACAGCGGGGTGATTGAAGTGGATGATTTGCCGGCAGCCATTCGTCAGGTTAGGGCCGTACCTGTCCGGTTATCTGAACATCCGCTTGAAGACGCAGAAAAGGTGGCCTTGCTGGTGGCGCTGGAACAGCACCGCTGGCACATGACACAGACAGCGGAGCAGTTGGGGGTCAGTCGCAACACGCTTTACCGGAAACTGCGCAGGCATGGGATCGCGCGTTGAACCCTTGAAGCACCCTCACCCCAACCCTCTCCCAGAGGGAGAGGGGGCAGATGTGTGTGATTATGAAAATGCATGCGGTCAGTTCCCTCTCCTTTTGGGAGAGTGGGGCAGAATGGCGCTGATTATGAAGATGCATTCAGTCAGTTCCTTCTCCCTTTGGGAGAGAGGGGCCGATTGGCGCTGATTATGAAGATGCATGCGGTCAGTTCCCTCTCCCTTTGGGAGAGGGCTAGGGTGAGGGCTGCAGCATTCAACAACAATCATCAGGTGCGAAAAGAAACCTCCTACGCTACCCTTCGCCGATGTTTACGAGGTCGACTATGCACATTCATATTCTTGGTATTTGCGGCACTTTCATGGGGTCTCTGGCGGTGTTGGCCAAAGAACTGGGCCATCACGTTACCGGTTCCGACGCTAACGTCTATCCGCCAATGAGCACCCAACTGCAAGCTCAAGGCATTGAATTGACGCAGGGCTACGACCCGGCCCAGCTGGATCCCGCGCCCGATGTTGTAGTGATTGGCAATGCCCTGTCACGCGGCAATCCGGCCGTGGAGTATGTCCTGAATAAAGGCCTGCCCTACGTTTCAGGCCCGCAATGGCTGGCCGATCACGTGTTGCAAGGTCGCTGGGTGCTGGCCGTAGCGGGCACCCACGGCAAAACCACCACCAGCAGCATGCTGGCCTGGGTGCTGGAGCACGCGGGCATGGCGCCGGGCTTCTTGATTGGCGGTGTGCCGCAGAATTTTGCCGTGTCGGCCCGCTTGGGTGATACGCCGTTCTTTGTGGTGGAAGCCGACGAATACGACAGCGCCTTTTTCGACAAGCGTTCAAAGTTTGTTCACTACCGTCCACGCACTGCGATCCTGAACAATCTTGAGTTCGATCACGCCGACATCTTCCCCGATCTTCCGGCCATTGAGCGCCAATTCCATCACTTGGTGCGCACCATCCCGAGTGAAGGTCTGGTCATTCACCCGACCACCGAGCCTGCCTTGCAGCGCGTGGTTGAAATGGGTTGCTGGACGCCGGTACAAACCACAGGCGAAGGCGGCCAATGGCAAGCCCGCTTGCTCAGCGACGACGGCTCGCGGTTTGACGTGCTGTTTGAAGGCGACGTTCAAGGCACGGTTGAATGGGACATGACGGGGCAGCACAACGTGGCCAATGCTCTGGCCACGCTGGCTGCCGCCCGTCACGTAGGCGTGGTGCCGAGCCTGGCGATAGCCGGCCTTAATGCGTTCAAAAGCGTAAAACGGCGCATGGAGAAAGTCGCTGAGGTGCATGGCATTACCATTTATGACGACTTTGCCCATCACCCGACCGCTATTGCCACCACGCTGGATGGCCTGCGCAAGCATATCGGCGATGCCCCGCTGATTGCGGTGATTGAGCCACGTTCCAACTCCATGAAGCTGGGCGCGCACCGCGAGGGGTTGCCGCAAAGTGTCGTGCAAGCCGACCACGTGGTCTGGTACGCACCGGCCAACCTGGGCTGGGACCTTGCGGGCACTGTGGCTTCCAGCCCTGTGCCGACACGGGTCTGCGATTCGCTGGAGGCCATCATTGCCGAGGTCAAGGCGAAGGTCACGCCCGGTACGCATGTGGTGATCATGAGCAACGGCGGCTTTGGCGGCCTGCACGGTAAATTGGCGGACGCTCTGCGATGAGCGGGCCAGAACGTATTACGCTGGCCGTCACTGGCGCCTCGGGCATGCCGTACGCCTTGCGCCTGCTCGATTGTCTGGTGCGTGAAGACCGTGAAGTGCACTTCCTGATCTCCAAGGCCGCGCAATTGGTGATGGCCACGGAAACCGATGTGCTGTTGCCACCCAAGCCTCAGGCCATGCAAACCTTTCTGACCGAGTACACCGGCGCGGCTGCCGGGCAGATTCGGGTATACGGCAAAGAAGACTGGATGTCGCCAGTGGCCTCCGGCTCAGGCGCGCCTGCGGCGATGGTGGTCGTGCCGTGTTCAACGGGCACCTTGTCGGGGATTGCCACTGGCGCTTGCAACAACCTGATTGAACGAGCGGCCGATGTCACCCTTAAAGAGCGACGTCAGTTGATTCTGGTGCCGCGTGAGGCGCCGTATTCCAGTATCCACCTGGAAAACATGCTCAAGCTGTCAAACATGGGCGTGGTGATAATGCCTGCATCACCGGGCTTTTATCATCAGCCGCAGACCATCGATGATCTGGTGGATTTTGTTGTGGCGCGGATTCTCAATCTGCTGAACATCCCGCAAGACATGCTCCCGCGTTGGGGCGAGCACCATGTCGGCGGCGATGAATAAGGCGCTGCTGGCGCTGGCGCTGTTGATGACCTTGCATGTCGGTGGTTGCGCCAGTGTTCGTACGCTGGACGCTGCCAAACCGGGCGCCCCGGTCGTCTACTCAGGGACTCGGCTGGACCTGTATGCGTTGCAAGGTGGGTGTTGCGCACACGAGCGCTTTGGCGCTGAGGCGCCGCGTTATCCGGGTGCCGACCTGCCCGCCAGCGCGTTGCTCGACACGCTGCTGTTGCCCTTGTCAGTGCTGACGGTGCTGGGTGTCGGCGTTCAGGCATCCGGCGGGTTGTAAGCGGTGCATCTTTTGTAGTCGCTGACGAGGCATGAGCCTGCGATTGGCAGCGACTACGCGAAGTGAGGCGAAATTATTTGCCCAAGCGCCTCAATTCATCGGACTCAATAACCCGCGTACCGTCTTGTTCCTCCAGTGCCAGGCGCCACAGTGCTCGGGCGAGGTGGGAGGCCTCGATACCTTGGTACTTGCCCGGAATCAGCTTGGACAACGGTCCGGCAATTTGCTCGGCCAGTCGCGGTTCAAGGCGATCACCAATCAGTATTGAGGGGCGGGCAATGGTCAGTTGTGGCCAGCCCTGAGCACGCAGCGACTGCTCCATCTCGCCTTTGACCCGGTTATAAAACACCGACGACTCCGGGTCGGCGCCAATGGCGCTGATCACCACCAGATGCCGTGCGCCCATTTCCAGAGCGCGCTTGGCAAATGCCACCACCATGTCATGGTCAACCGCCCGGAAGGCTGCTTCAGAACCCGCTATTTTGATCGTGGTACCCAGGCAGCAAAACGCCACATCGACTTTGCCGCTCAGTTGGGGCAGGAACACGGCGGGTTCGCCGACAGGGTTTTCGAGGTGCGGATGGGGAGCCAACGGTTTGCGCGACGGGGCCAACACACGGTTGATGGTGGGCTCGTTAAGCAAACGGTCAAGCAAGTGTTCGCCGGTGAGGCCGGACGCTCCCGCCAGCAGAATGTTGGAAGGTGTCAAATGCATGGTGTATCTCCCTTGTTACATTCAGCTTAGTCAGCTCAGGGTGCTTTGCTTACTGCAACGCCTGTTTTGCTTGTTGCTGACGTAAGCGTTGCCAGTGGGTCAGAACGCCTTTTGGCGCCCATATTTGGGGCTCGGAAGCTTCGTAACCTTCAGCCTGTTCACGTTCTGCGATGCTTTGAGTGGCCAGCTTGAAGGCTTTTTGCAGGTCGTCGGTCTGGTTAAGCGCCTGAGCGAATAGCGCATTGCCGAAATAGGTGAAGTCGGCTTCTTCCGAACAACCAAATGAAACATTGTCGGCACTGGAGGCGGTCATGATCAGGGTCTTTTCATCTTTGAGGGCCGGAATGAATCCGCCTGAATAGCAGGACGAAATGACGATGATCTTGTCGCGGTTCTTTAAGGGTGCCAGTGCCGCTGCAAGTTCGTCAGCAGCCAGGTCTGCAAGTTCCATGCGTGGCTGTTCCAGCACCAATTGATGTTCGGCGGTGCCGTGGCTGGTGAGGTAGATGAACACCAAATCTTCGGGGCCTGTGCGCTCGGCCAAGGTTTTAGCCGCCCGGTGGAGATTTTCTCGGGTAGCCATTGGCCGGTCCATGAGGTGATCGCGATGGTTGATCAGGCTGATCTGGCCTCGGCTGCCAAAGCGGCTGGCGAGCATATCGTTGACGTATTCGGCTTCGCGCTTGAACACGCTTTGCTTGCCATCGCCGGCCAACACCAGGCTGTACAACTCGACGGCCGGGGTCGAGGGGGCAACGGCGTCCAGCGCTTCTTTAAGCAAGGTGCCTTGATTGAGCAGCCCCAACTCCAGCGGGTCGGGCAGTACGGTGCCTTTGGCATCGCGTACCCGCTGGCCGTTCCTCCACTCGCCGCTCAGTACGGTGCCATCACTCAAGGTCAGCGTGCCGTGGCCATGATAAGTGTCGGCGGCAAACTCACCGACATAGCTGCTGCCATCGGGCATGCTCAGGTGGCCAGGGCCGTTAAAACGCCATTCATTGAACTGGCCGCGATAATGGGAACCGTCGATTCCGATCAGTTCGCCCTGACCGGTCAGGGCGCCCTCCTTGAACTCACCGATCCAGACATCGCCGTCGGCATTTTCATAGCGACCTTTGCCATTCAACTGATTGTTTTTGAAGGCACCTTCGTACTGGTCGCCCTCTGCGCTGTTAAAAATGCCGTTGCCTTCAAGATCGCCATTCACGAACTGACCACTGAACTCATTGCCACTGGCATCGCTGCGCTTACCTTCGCCGTGGGGTTTGCCGTGGGCGAACTGGCCTTGGTATTGGCTACCGTCTTCGAGCTCAAGGTGGCCGATGCCTGAGAATTGATCGTCCTTGAATTCACCGCGATAGGTCATTTCACCCTGTTTCAGGGTGCCTTCCCCTTCGCGTCGGCCTTGCTTGAAGCCGCCGACATAGGTGCTGTCGTGGGTGGTCAGGCTGCCTTGGCCGCTATAGAGACCTTGCTCAAAACCGCCGCGATAGACGTCGCCGTTGCTGGCGTGCCATTCACCCTGGCCATGCCACAAGCCCTTATTGAATTCGCCGGCGTACCAACTGCCATTCGGGTAATCGATGCGGCCCTGGCCTTGTAGCAGCCCATTGACCACTTCGCCGCGATAACGCCCGCCATCTGGCAGGCGGGCATCGGGTGGCAACAGCGATTCTCCCTCACCGCAGGCAGTCAGCAGCAATATCAAAGCGAGGGGTGCAAGTGAGCGCATGGCAGGATCCGCAAAGTTAGGCCTGCGAGTATGCCGCAGCAACCCAAGCGGCTCTATAGGTGCGCATGAAACATGCACACTTATTAGGGGAGCCGCCGATGCCGGGTGGAGAAGGGACGTGCTTATAATGCCGGGACCAAAAATAATAATCGCTGGAGAGGTGAAATGTTGTTACGGGGTTTGACTTGGCTGGTGCTGTTTCAATTGGTTGGCACGGCCCTCAATCACTTGTTCGTCCCGATATTGCCGGGGCCGATCATCGGTCTGTTGCTGCTGTTGGTGTTCTTGATGGTGCGTGGCCAAGTGAGCGAGCCTTTAAGCCAGGCCGCCAGTGGTTTGTTACGCTATCTGCCTTTGCTGTTGGTGCCGCCCGCTGTTGGGGTCATGGTCTATGCCGCT
The DNA here is from genome assembly GCF_045062345.1 of Pseudomonas sp. 2024-210. NCBI lineage: Bacteria > Pseudomonadati > Pseudomonadota > Gammaproteobacteria > Pseudomonadales > Pseudomonadaceae > Pseudomonas > Pseudomonas sp. 2024-210. Next base: position 108,313 of record NZ_JBJGEJ010000010.1, read on the forward strand.
GACATCGCGGCCGATTTTTGGGCGATTGCCGGAGCGTTGGTGCTGTCTCTACTCGTCTCAATGGCGTTTGTCGGCGTGCTGATGCAGCGCTTGCTTAAAAGGCACATTCATCCTGAGGAGCGGCCATGAACCTGCAATGGCATGACGCCTGGCAGTCGGTGATTCATCACCCCTTGTTTGGCATCGGTATTACCTTGGGTGCCTATCAATTAGTGCTGGCGACCTATGAAAAGACCCGCTGGATTTTCCTGCAACCGGTGTTGGCGTCAATGCTGTTGGTCATTGGTGTGTTGCTCAGTTGCGGTTTGAGTTATGTGGAGTACCGTAAAAGCACCGAAATTCTCAGCATTCTGTTAGGCCCGGCGACTGTGGCGCTGGCAGTGCCGCTTTATTTGAACTTGCGGCGGATTCATCAGCTGTTCTGGCCCATTTTTACTACGCTGGTAATTGGAGGCGTGGTGGCGACAGCCTCAGTGGTGCTGTTGGGGAAGTGGTTCGGAGCCGAGCACATGATGTTGATGACATTGGCACCCAAGTCGGTCACCTCTCCGATTGCCATGCTGGTTGCCGAGCAAATCGGCGGCGTTGCTGCGCTGGCTGCGGTGTTTGTGCTCATTACCGGCGTGATCGGAGCCATCTTTGGCCCCGGTCTGTTACGGCTTTTGCGGGTTCACAGCCCGGAAGCGCGCGGCATGGCGCTGGGTATGACCGCGCATGCAGTGGGCACTTCGGTGGCCTTGCAGGAAGGCGAAGAGTGCGGCGCGTTTGCGGCGCTGGCGATGAGTTTGATGGGCGTGGCAACGGCTGTGTTTTTGCCGTTGGCCGTTTCCCTTATAGCGTAGGAACGAAATTATGACGTTGCCGTTGTTTCCTTTGAATACGGTGTTGTTTCCGGGCTGCGTACTGGACTTGCAGATCTTCGAGGCGCGCTATCTGGACATGATTGCTCGCTGCATGAAGCAGGGTACGGGCTTTGGTGTGGTGTGCATTCTGGAGGGGGAAGAGGTCGGTGATGCGCCGCAAGGTATTGCTCGTGTGGGCTGTGAGGCGTTAGTCCGTGACTTTCAGCGTCAGGACAACGGCCTGCTGGGTATTCGGGTTGAAGGCGGGCGTCGTTTTGAGGTGCTGGACACCGAGCTTCAGCGCGACCAGTTGAGGGTGGCGAAGGTTGAATGGCTGGACGAGATCCCCGAACAGCCCTTGGCTGAAGAAGACCAGGACCTGCTGGCATTGCTCAAGGCGCTGGCCGAGCATCCGATGGTTGCAGCCTTGAACATGAGCACCGAGGTGGCGGGGCAGCAGTCGCTGGCCAATCAGTTGGCGTATCTCTTGCCCTTTGCCGAAGAGGACAAGTTGCAGCTGCTGCTGGTCAACGACCCGCAGCAGCGTCTGGACGGCATCCAGGTCCTGCTCGATGAAATGCAGGGCGAGATGCTCAATGGATGAGCGGCGTGCCGAGCGCTAATAGGCGTAACGCAGCAGCTCTTTGGACAGGTGACCGAGCATAAAAAAGCCGTACAGGGCGGTCACTGAAGGCAAGATCAGCCACCAGATTTTTTGCGGGACGGGCTCAAGCGGCATGAACCGCTGGCTCAGGGCCAGTGCGAAGGCGTTGACGGTAATGGCGAGCAGCGCACCTGCGGTGATGTCGGTTGGCCAGTGAGCACCCAGGTATACCCGCGACATCGCCACGGTGATCGCCATCAAGCACCCCAGCAACACCCACGTGACCCGCATGCGTTGCGGTTGATTGCGGCCTGCCAGAATGGCCAGCGCGACAAAAAAAGCAAAGGCTCCGGAGCTGTGGCCGCTGGGCATGCTGTAGCTGGTCAGTGGGTCAACCAGCACTTCAGGGCGAACCCGCGCAAAGAAGTGCTTGGTTCCGGTGTTGGCCAGCGCGGTCACCAGTGTCACCCCACCAAAAAACCACATGGCTCGCCATTGGCGCGTGAACAGCAAAATCACGCAGATCAGTGCGGCGGCCAAAAACTGCGTGCGGAAGTTGCCAATTTGCGTCACCAGCACGGCGGCGGTGTCCATGGCGCTGCTGCGATGCTCTTGCACCAGGGCGTTGATGCCCTGATCGAACGCCGTCATGTACGGGTAACCCATGAATATACCCAGGAGCAAGGCCAGGCTTAACGCGCCAATCAGCAGTGTGGCTTTGGGTTGGCGACGAATACTGGCATTAATGCTCAGCCCTAGCAGTGCGCACAGGCCTACCGCGACGATGGCGGCTTGTGGCCAGAAGCCTTCGGGCAGTGGCAGGCGAATGGCCGCGCCCGTGGCCCAGCCCGGTAGCAGATAAGCCACCGACCAACCCGCGCCTGCCAGCAGACTGACGCCGATAAAGCGTGGGATTGGCATGTCACACATGCCGGCGACCATGGGCAGCATGGGTCGCAGTGGGCCGATAAAACGGCCCACCAACAGGCTGACAATGCCGTATTTGTGGAAGTAGCTTTCAGCGCCGTTCATCCACTCAGGGTGCGTGCGCAGGAGTGGTAAGCGTCGGATGTTCTGGTGGAAGCGTCTGCCTAGAAAGTAAGACACCGCATCGCCGAGTAAACCGCCGAGGAAGCCCAGTAGCAGGGTTTCGCCTAAAGACAGCGCACCGCTGCCGGCCAAGACGGCAATGGCGAATAGCAGAACCGTGCCAGGAACAATGATCCCGGCAATCGCCAGGCACTCCACACACGCCACAATAAATACCGCAAGGCCCAACCATTGTGGATTTGCAGTGAGCCAGCCGGTGATGCTGTCGAGCCATGGGCCCATGTTTCACGTCCTTATTTTGTGTTGGATCAAAAGCCCCTCACCCTAGCCCTCTCCCAGAGGGAGAGGGGACTAAAAGCAAAAGCAGATAGGTGTTACGCCCCCGATCAGCGCCCTTTCCCAGGAGGAGAGGGACTAAAGGCGAAAGCAAATGTGTACTGCGCCCCCGATCAGCCCCCTCTCCCTCCGGGAGAGGGTTGGGGTGAGGGCAGCGGTTCAACCACCAAATAATCGCGCCCATCAACTTGCCCGCGGCGCAACGGATTACGCGTGCAGTACGCTGCGTAGTCAGCGTCAACAAAGCGGTACATCAGGTGTTCGTCGCGCCCGTGGGGGATGCCCAGACGTGTGGTCTGTAGGATGCGCGTCGGTTTTGCTCCGACGTCATCGACCCTTAAACGTTCGGGGTCGAAACATTTTGCATCCCATTCGCGGACTTTTAGCCCCAGTGCCTTGCACAAGAGTGTTTGACCCGCACACAGCTTTTGCGCGGGGCGCGGGTTGCCTTGGGCGTCTGGATTGTTCAGTTGCATCCGGGCCAGGCTGGCCGGGCCTGACAGTTCATCCAGCCAGGGATGAGCCGATTTGATCAGCACGGCATTACCAGGCCCATGAGCGCTAAAATTCAGCGAGTCACCACCGCGCGCGTAATACATATAGATATGCCCGCCATCCATAAACAGCGCTTTACGCTTTTCGGTGTAACCCAGCGAGGCGTGGCTGCCTTTTTCTGCGCAGTAATACGCTTCGGTTTCAATGATGCGGGCGCTGAGCCACAGGCCGTCGACCCGATGGCGGATCACTTTGCCCAGCAGTTCGCGCGCCAATAACTGGGCATCTCGGTCGAAAAATGAGTCCGGCAACACAATAGGCATGTTCAGGGCGGTCAGTGAATGGCTGAAAAAGCGCAGAGCATAGCAACTCATGCTTAATCCTTGCTGAACACGCTGTATTCGCAGTCCATTTCGACCATCCGCCAGCCACTGCTGTGATTGAGGCTACGCGACAGCTATAATCGGCCGCTTTCCTCCCTGCCAAGACCCTTGAGACCATGACTGAGTCCGTTCTTGACTACATGACCCGCTTGGGTCGCGCTGCTCGTGAAGCTTCCCGGGTGATTGGCCGTGCCAGTACCGGGCAAAAAAACCGTGCCCTGCTGGCGGCGGCTGCCGCACTGGATGCCGCGCGACCCGAACTGACGGCTGCCAATGAGCTGGACTTGGCCGCTGGCCGGGCCAATGGTCTTGAACCCGCCATGCTGGAACGTCTGGCGCTGACCCCGGCGCGCATCGACGGCATGATCGTCGGTTTGCGCCAGGTGGCCAGTTTGCCGGACCCGGTCGGTGCCATCCGCGACATGAGCTACCGCCCTTCGGGGATTCAGGTCGGCAAAATGCGCGTGCCGCTGGGGGTCGTCGGCATCATCTATGAATCGCGTCCAAACGTGACCATTGATGCCGCCAGTCTGTGCCTTAAATCAGGCAACGCGACCATCCTGCGTGGCGGCTCTGAGGCTATTCACTCCAACCGGGCGATTGCCACCTGTATCCAGCGAGGTCTGGCCGAGGCCGGGCTGCCGCCGGCGGTGGTGCAAGTGGTTGAAGTCACCGACCGCGCCGCTGTTGGCGCGTTGATCACGATGCCCGAATACGTGGACGTGATCGTGCCTCGTGGCGGTAAAGGCTTGATCGAGCGCGTCAGCCGTGACGCCAAGGTGCCGGTCATCAAGCATCTGGATGGCATTTGCCATGTGTACGTGAGTGCCTCGGCTGATCTGGCGAAGGCGCAGCGCATCGCGTTCAATGCCAAAACCTACCGTTATGGCATTTGCGGCGCGATGGAAACCTTGCTGGTGGATCAGTCAGTAGCGGCGCAGTTTTTGCCGGCTATGGCTGAGCAGTTCCGTGCCAAGGGCGTCGAATTGCGCGGCTGTGAGCGTACGCAGGCGCTGATCGACGTGAAACCCGCCACCGAAGAAGACTGGCACACCGAGTACCTGGACGCGATTTTATCGATTCGCGTGGTGGATGGGCTGGATCAGGCAATTGAGCACATCAATCACTATGGCTCCCATCACACCGACTCGATTGTGACCGAACATCAGGGCGACGCCCGGCGTTTTATGGCTGAAGTCGACTCCAGTTCGGTGATGCTCAACACGCCAACCTGCTTTGCCGATGGATTTGAATACGGATTGGGTGCCGAGATTGGCATTTCTACTGATAAGCTGCACGCCCGCGGTCCGGTAGGTCTCGAAGGTCTGACCTGCGAGAAGTACATTGTGGTCGGTGACGGCCAGTTACGCGGTCAGGAGCCAGTCTGACTTGGTCGACCTTAGCCCGATAGCGGAACAACCGGTCATCGAAGCGTTACCGCTGCGCATTGGTATGCTGGGTGGAACCTTCGACCCGGTGCACATCGGTCATTTGCGGGGTGCGCTTGAAGTGGCGGAGATGATGACGCTCGATGAGCTGCGTCTGATCCCCAATGCCAGGCCGCCTCATCGCGATACGCCAAGAGTGTCGGCCCTCGATCGTCTGGCGATGGTGGAGTGTGCGGTTGCCGGAGTGGCGACGCTCAAGGTCGACCCTCGGGAGCTGCATCGGGACACACCGTCCTACACGATTGACACCCTGGAACTGATGCGGGCCGAGCTGGCCGCAGCTGACCAGTTGTTTTTATTGCTGGGTTGGGACGCTTTTTGCGGCCTGCCCACGTGGCACCGCTGGGAAGAGTTGCTCCAGCATTGCCATATCCTGGTGCTACAGCGCCCGGATGCCGACAGCGAACCGCCGGATGCCTTGCGCAACCTGCTGGCAGCGCGCTCGGTAAGCGACCCGCTGGCCCTGAAAGGGCCGAGCGGACAGATTGCATTCGTCTGGCAGACACCGCTCGCGGTATCCGCCACCCAGATCCGTCAACTGCTGGCCAGCGGTAAGTCGGTACGTTACCTGGTGCCCGACGCGGTCCTGGCCTATATCGATGCGCACGGGCTTTACCGTGCGTCGAACTGAAAGGCGTGGTTCATGGCACGATCTAACGTGTAATGAACCCCCCGAACATACGAGCAAAACGAGTTTTATATGACTGACAAAGATGTAAGCAAAGTAAAGCGTAAAGGCACCTTCAAAAGCGCGCCACTGCCAGAAAAAACCTTCGCTGCCGAGCCTCTGAAAGGCGAAGAGCTGGTCAAGATTGCAGTGGCCGCGCTGGAAGATGTCAAGGGCCAGGACATTCAGGTCATCGACGTGCGTGACAAGCACAGCATCACTGACTTCATGATCATCGCCACCGGTACCTCCAACCGTCAGATCGGCGCGATGCTGGACAAGGTCCGTGAAGCCGTCAAAGCCCTGGGCATCAAGCCATTGGGTGAAGAAGGCAAGGGCGACAGCGATTGGGTGCTGTTGGACATGGACGACGTGATCGTACACATGATGACCGCCAGCGCCCGTCAGTTCTACGACCTGGAACGCCTGTGGGCCGGTGCTGCACAGAGCCGTGCTGAAAGCGCTGCTCACCACAGCCCGGAAAACACCCATGAGCATTTCACCAAGCTCAACAAAGACCAAGAGTAAGGGTTCGTTGTGCGCCTGCGCCTGATTGCTGTCGGTTCGCGTATGCCCAAGTGGGTGGAAGAAGGCTGGCATGAATATGCCAAGCGTCTGCCATCCGAGCTGGCCCTTGAACTGGTAGAAATACCGCTCAATACCCGCGGCAAGAATGCCGACGTGGCCCGTTTTATCCGTCAGGAAGGCGAGGCCATGCTGGCCAAGGTCGGCCCGGGCGAGCGGATCGTCACCCTTGAGGTGCACGGTAAGCCTTGGAGCACGGAGCAACTGGCGGTCGAACTCGACCGCTGGCGCCTGGACTCGCGCACGGTGAACTTTATGGTCGGTGGCCCTGAAGGGCTGGCACCGGAAGTCTGCGCCCGCGCCGATCAGCGCTGGTCGCTGTCGCCGTTGACGTTGCCGCACCCGTTGGTACGGATTCTGATTGGTGAGCAGTTGTATCGCGCCTGGACGGTGTTGTCCGGGCACCCTTATCACAAATAGTCAGCGTCCCGAATGTCTCAGCCGATTCGCCTAAAAGATCACGAGAAAGACGCCCGCCTTGTGCGCCGACGTGTCGTGGTCGGCGCATGTGTGGTGGTGGGACTGATTTGTGTGCTGATCGCCCGCCTGTATTTTCTGCAAGTGGTGCAGTACGAGTATCACTCGACGCTGTCAGAAAATAACCGGGTGCACGTACAACCGATCCCTCCGACACGGGGTCTGATCTTTGACCGCAACGGTGTGGTGATCGCAGACAACCGACCCAGCTTTAGCCTGAGCATGACACGCGAACGCTCCGGTGATTGGTCACAAGTGCTCGACACCATCGTTCAGGTGTTGGAGCTCACCCCGGATGATCGTGCGCTCTTTGAAAAGCGCATGAAGCAGGGGCGGCGGCCGTTTGAACCAGTGCCCATTCTGTTTGAGCTTAATGAAGAACAGATCGCCCGCATTGCCGTGAACCAGTTCCGCTTGCCCGGGGTTGAGGTCGTGGCGCAATTGGTTCGCCACTACCCGCAGGGCGCGCATTTTGCGCATTCGGTGGGCTATATGGGGCGAATTAACGAGAAAGAGCTTAAAACCCTCGATCCGGTTAATTACAGCGGCACCCATCACATCGGCAAAACCGGCATCGAGCGTTTTTACGAAGCCGAGTTGCATGGTCAGGTGGGTTACGAAGAAGTCGAAACCAACGCAAGGGGCCGGGTGTTGCGGGTGCTTAAACGCACCGACCCGATCCCGGGCAAAGACATCGTGCTCAGCCTCGATATCAAGCTGCAAGAGGCGGCCGAAGAGGCGCTGGCAGGGCGCCGAGGCGCGGTGGTAGCACTGAATCCGATGACCGGTGAAGTGCTGGCAATGGTCAGTCAACCCAGTTTTGACCCCAATCTGTTCGTCACCGGCATCAGCTTCAAGGCGTATGCCGAGTTGCGTGACTCGATTGACCGGCCCTTGTTTAACCGTATCCTGCGTGGCCTGTACCCGCCAGGTTCGACCATCAAGCCGGCGGTGGCTATTGCCGGTCTGGACAGTGGTGTGATCACGGCCGGCTCACGGGTCTACGACCCCGGCTATTACCAGTTGCCCAATTACGATCACAAGTACCGTAACTGGAACCGCACAGGCGATGGCTATGTGGATCTGGACACGGCAATCATGCGTTCCAACGACACCTACTTCTATGATCTGGCGCACAAGCTGGGCATTGATCGTCTGTCCACTTACATGAACCAGTTCGGCATTGGCCAAAAAGTCTCCCTCGACATGTTTGAAGAGTCGGCAGGGTTGATGCCGTCCCGTGACTGGAAGCGCGCCACCCGACGCCAGGCCTGGTTCCCGGGCGAAACCCTGATTTTGGGGATTGGCCAGGGCTATATGCAATCAACCCCGTTGCAACTGGCGCAGGCGACCGCGTTGATCGCCAGCAAGGGCAAATGGATACGTCCGCATCTGGCCAAAACCATTGAGGGCGTACCGCCGGTTGATCCGAACCCGATGCCCGATATTGTGCTGCGTGACCCGTCCAACTGGGCCAAGGTCAACCACGGCATGCAGCAAGTGGTGCATGGCGCTCGCGGTACGGCTCGGGTGGCGGGCGTTGGTGCGCAGTATTTGATTGCGGGCAAGAGCGGTACGGCGCAGGTGGTCGCGATCAAGCAGGGTGAGAAATATGACCGCTCCAAAGTACAGGAGCGTCACCGTGACCACGCCTTGTTCGTGGGCTTTGCGCCAGCCAACAATCCGCAAATTGCCGTCTCGGTGATGATTGAAAACGGTGAAGCCGGCAGCCGGGTGGCGTCGCCCGTTGTGCGCAAGGTTATGGATGCCTGGCTGCTGGACGCCGAAGGCAAGCTCAAACCTGAGTACGCCGGCCCTATGAAAGCCGAGGTTACGGCCAATGATGAGTAATTTTGACCGCATCCTCTCCAGTGAGGATGTGATGCGTCGGCGTGCCACGCTGCTTCAGCGTTTGCACATTGATGGCCCTTTGCTGATTCTGCTCCTGACCCTGGCGGCGGGCAGTTTGTTCGTGCTGTATTCAGCCAGCGGCAAAAGCTGGGATTTGCTGGCCAAGCAGGCCACCTCATTCGGTATCGGGCTGGTGTCGATGTTTATCATTGCCCAACTGGAGCCGCGTTTCATGGCGCGCTGGGTGCCCATCGGTTATCTGGCTGGCGTATTGTTGCTCGTAGTGGTGGATGTCATGGGCCACAACGCCATGGGCGCGACGCGCTGGATCAACATCCCGGGGGTTATTCGCTTCCAGCCGTCGGAATTCATGAAGATTCTGATGCCCGCAACGATTGCCTGGTATCTGTCCAAACGCACCTTGCCGCCGCAACTCAAGCACGTGGCCGTGAGTTTGTTGCTGATCGGCATTCCCTTTGGCTTGATCGTTCGCCAACCCGACCTCGGCACCGCGCTGTTGGTGCTGGCGGGCGGTGCGTTCGTGCTGTTTATGGGGGGCTTGCGCTGGCGCTGGATTATCAGCGTGCTGGCGGCAGCCGTGCCGGTGGCCGTGGCCATGTGGTATTTCATCATGCACGACTACCAGAAACAGCGCGTATTGACCTTTCTCGACCCTGAAAGCGACCCGCTGGGCACCGGCTGGAACATCATTCAGTCCAAAGCCGCGATCGGTTCAGGCGGGGTATTTGGCAAGGGGTGGTTGCTGGGTACGCAGTCGCATCTGGACTTTTTGCCTGAAAGCCACACCGACTTCATTATCGCGGTGATGGGTGAAGAATTCGGCCTGGTCGGCATCTGCGCGCTGCTGCTCATCTACCTGCTGTTGATTGGTCGCGGCCTGGTGATCACCGCCCAAGCGCAGACCCTGTTTGGCAAATTGCTGGCGGGCAGCCTGACCATGACCTTTTTTGTGTATGTCTTCGTCAACATCGGTATGGTCAGTGGCTTGTTGCCGGTGGTGGGCGTGCCCTTGCCGTTTATCAGTTACGGCGGTACTTCGCTCGTGACGCTGTTGTCAGCGTTCGGGGTTTTGATGTCGATCCACACACATCGCAAATGGATCGCACAAGTTTGATTAAGGTGAATTATTCAATGCAAGTAATGCGTGGCTGGGCCGCTCGATTTGCGCCGTGGATGGGCTTTGTTGGCCTGTTCGGTGCAGCGCAAAGCGCGGTAGCCGGCGACTATGAAGGCTCGCCCCAAGTAGCAGAGTTCGTCGGTGAAATGACCCGCGATTACGGCTTTGCCGGCGAGCAACTCATGGCCGTGTTCCGTGAGGCGCAGCGCAAGCAGAGCATCCTCGATGCCATCTCGCGCCCGGCAGAACGCGTCAAACAATGGAAAGAGTACCGTCCGATCTTCATTTCCGACGCTCGCGTGGCTCGGGGTGTCGATTTCTGGCGTGAACATGAAGCGGTATTGGCTCGCGCCGAGCAGGAATATGGCGTGCCAGCGCAGGTCATCGTGTCGATCATTGGCGTTGAAACCTTCTATGGCCGCAACACCGGTAATTACCGAGTGATTGATGCCCTGTCGACGCTGGGCTTTGACTATCCGCCGCGCGCCGAGTTTTTCCGCAAGGAGCTGCGTGAGTTTCTGCTGCTAAGCCGCGAAGAGCAGGTCGACCCGTTGACCCTCAAGGGCTCATACGCCGGAGCCATGGGCTTGCCACAGTTCATGCCCAGTAGCTTTCGCGCCTACGCCGTGGATTTCGACAACGATGGCCACATCAATATCTGGAGCAACCCGGACGATGCCATTGGCAGCGTGGCCAGCTACTTCAAACGTCATGGCTGGGTCGCCGGTGAGCCCGTCGTGGTTCGCGCACAGGTGCAGGGCGAGCGCGCAGACGAAGGGTTGACCCAAGGCATCGAACCGATCAAAACCGTCGGGGAGTTGCGAGCGCTGGGCTGGTCGAGTCATGATGCGCTGCATGACGAAATGCCCGTCACGGCATTCCGTCTGGAAGGCGCTAATGGCCCTGAATACTGGATGGGCCTGAAGAATTTTTATGCCATCACGCGCTATAACCGTAGCGTGATGTACGCCATGGCAGTGCACCAACTGTCCGACCTGCTGGTTCAAGCCCGGGGCAACAAGTAATGCCGTTTTTAGCGATCCGCACACCTTTGAAACTCGTAGCCTGCGCGTCGATCGCGCTGGTGGTGGTGAGCTGCTCCAGCAGCCGCCCGAGCACCCCGCAAAAAAAGCCTACCGTGGCCGTTGCTGCCAAGCCGGGGCTGGACATCAACCGTGCGCATAAAGATGGCGCACCGTGGTGGGACGTCGATGTTTCTCGCATCCCGGATGCCACCCCGACCCTGCACACCGGGGCTTACAAGGCCAACCCGTATACCGTGCTGGGCAAGACCTATTTCCCGATGCAAGAGTCCAAGACTTACGTGGCGTCGGGTACCGCGTCCTGGTACGGCACCAAGTTTCACGGTCAAAACACGGCCAATGGCGAGGTCTACGACTTGTACGGCATGAGTGCCGCCCACAAAACCTTGCCGCTGCCCAGCTATGTCAAAGTGACCAACCTGGATAACGGCAAAGCGGTGGTACTGCGGGTCAATGACCGTGGCCCGTTTTATTCGGACCGCATCATTGACCTGTCTTACGCGGCGGCCAAGAAGTTGGGTTATGCCGAGACCGGCACCGCGCGGGTCAAGGTTGAAGGCATTGACCCGCAAGCCTGGTGGGCTCAGCGTGGGCAACCGGCACCGTTGATGCTCAACGAGCCAAAAGTGGCTCAGGCTGCGCCGGGTCCGACGGTCAATACGGGTAAGGTCGAGCAATGGACGCCGCCCGCACAGCAGCACGCCTCGGATGTGATTCCGTTACAGACTGCTCAGAAGGGGCAGGGCACCTACTTGCAAGTGGGTGCATTCGCCAATCCTGATGCGGCAGAGTTGCTTCGCTCCAAGCTCAGTGGCATGGTCAGCGCCCCGGTGTTTATCAGCTCGGTGGTGCGTAACCAGCAAACCTTGCACCGCGTTCGCATGGGGCCGATCGGCTCGGTGAATGAAGTGCAGCAGACCCAAAACAGCGTGCGATTGGCCAACCTGGGCCAACCGAGCGTTGTGACGGATCAGTAACACTGATTAAAGCGTCGGGCATTCATGCGTGAAGGCTCGACGCAGTTGGCAGGCTCTAAAATAAAAAGCCTTTAACGGCTGACCTGCAACTGAACACGCGACAGCCTGTCAAACGGCTGCCACACCCGTTTTGCCCGTGAGGGTAAGTTTTATTAACAATTTCGAGAGACGGATGAACATCACCACCTTTGCCAAACGCCTGTGTCTGCTTGTACCGCTGATCATCACGCCCGCTGCTTGGGCCGTCGAGATGATGCCATCGGCCCCCCAGCTTGCAGCCAAAGCCTACGTTTTGATGGATGCCAGCAGCGGTAACGTACTGGTTGAGAACAATGGCGACCAGCGCCTGCCTCCGGCCAGCCTGACCAAGCTGATGACAGCCTATATCGCGACATTGGAAATCCGTCGCGGTCAGATCGGCGAAAATGACCCGGTCACGGTCAGCGAAAACGCGTGGCGCACCGGTGGCTCGCGGATGTTCATCAAGGTCGGCACTCAAGTGTCGGTCAGCGACCTGCTGCACGGCATCATCATTCAGTCGGGTAACGACGCCAGTGTTGCGCTCTCCGAGCACATCGCCGGCAGCGAAGACGCCTTCGCCGACATGATGAACAAAACCGCTGGCGAGCTGGGCATGAGCAACAGCCACTTCATGAACCCGACCGGCCTGCCGAACCCAGAGCACTATTCGTCGGCACACGACATGGCGTTGCTGGCCCGGGCGATCATTCACGAAGATCCGACTCACTACGCGATCTACTCGCAGAAAGAGTTCTTCTGGAACGGTATCAAGCAGCCTAACCGCAACCTGTTGCTGTGGCGCGACAAGACCGTTGACGGTCTGAAAACCGGTCACACCGATGAAGCCGGTTACTGCATGGTGTCCTCAGCGGTTCGTGACGGCCAGCGCCTGATTGCCGTGGTGTTCGGCACCAACAGCGAAGTGGCTCGTGCTGCCGAAACACAAAAGCTGCTGACGTACGGTTTCCGTTTCTTCGAAACCCAGACCTTCTACCAGAAGGGTGTTGAGCTGGCCCAGGCTCCTGTCTGGAAAGGCACGACTAATCAGGTCAAAGCCGGTTTGGCAGAAGACTTGACCATGACCATGCCTAAAGGCCAATTGAAAAAACTGGCTGCCAGCATGACCATGAACCCGCAATTGATGGCACCTATTGCCCAAGGTGACGTGATCGGCAAGGTAGAAGTCAAACTGGACGACAAGGTTGTGCACAGTGCAGACCTGATCGCCCTTGAACCCGTTGAGGAAGGTGGTATTTTCCGACGCGTGTGGGATAGCATCCGTCTATTCTTCTATGGACTGTTCAACTGATTGCAGTCATCTGCATGACCCCGCGCTGACACGGCGCGGGGTTATCTCTGTAGTTCTCGGCTTACGAGGCCAATACGCCATGAGCGATACCGAAGTAAAGGCGCCAAAGATCGAATTCCCTGTGACTGATTACCCCGTTAAGGTCATCAGCGACACGGGTGTTGGCAACAAGGACAAAATCATTGAAATCATGAAAAAGCACGCGACGGTCAATGATGAGCGTGTGGATGAACGCCAGAGCACCAACGGCAAGTACACCACGATCCAGTTGCACATTGTGGCGATTGATCAAGACCAGCTTTACAACATCAACAGCGAATTGCGCGCCACCGGCTTTGTGCACATGGTGTTGTGATGTCGCAGGTCCTGGGGTTTCGCGAGCTGGGCCTGGCTGACTATGAGCCGACTTGGCAAGCGATGCAGCGATTCACCGACGAGCGCAAGCTCAAGCCGGACACGCAAGACGAAGTCTGGCTGGTGCAGCATCCGCCGGTGTTTACCCAAGGTCAGGCAGGCAAGGCCGAACATCTGCTGTTACCGGGCGATATTCCGGTCGTCAAGTCGGACCGTGGTGGTCAGGTGACGTACCATGGCCCTGGGCAACTGGTGGCTTACCTGTTGCTGGATGTACGCCGTTTGGGCTTTGGTGTGCGAGAGCTGGTCAGCCGGATGGAAATTTGCCTGATTGACCTGCTCGCCAGCTATGGCGTGAATGCGGCGGCCAAGGCTGATGCACCGGGTGTGTACGTGGAGGGCGACAAGGTTGCCTCCTTGGGCCTGCGGATTCGCAATGGCTGCTCTTTCCATGGTCTGGCCCTGAATGTGGACATGGACCTGGAACCGTTTCGACGGATTAACCCCTGTGGCTACGCGGGGCTGGCGATGACCCAGTTGCGTGACCGTGCAGGGCCGATTGAATTTGCCGAGGTCGTTGCGAGGCTGCGTGCGCAACTCGTCAAACACCTCGACTATGCTGAGCAGACGACCCTTACGGGCGGAATCGATTGATATGACTACTGCGCAAGACGCTGTTCAAACCCTGATCCCTACGCTGGATATCTCCGAACGTGTGGCCCGTGCGAACGAGGCCCGTTCCAAGGTTGAGACCGGCGTCAAATTGCGCGGTGCCGAGAAGGTTGCGCGTATCCCGGTAAAAATCATCCCGACGACAGAACTGCCCAAGAAGCCGGACTGGATTCGTGTGCGCATTCCGGTTTCGCCTGAAGTCGACCGTATCAAGGCCTTGCTGCGTAAGCACAAGCTGCACAGCGTGTGCGAAGAAGCCTCCTGCCCGAACCTGGGTGAGTGCTTCTCGGGTGGTACTGCAACGTTCATGATCATGGGCGACATCTGCACCCGTCGTTGCCCGTTCTGCGATGTGGGCCACGGTCGTCCCAAGCCTTTGGACGTCAATGAGCCGCAAAGCCTGGCCGTTGCCATTGCTGACCTGGGCTTGAAGTACGTGGTGATCACCTCGGTAGACCGCGACGACCTGCGTGATGGCGGTGCTCAGCACTTTGCTGACTGCATTCGTGAAATTCGCAAACTGTCGCCGAACGTGCTGCTTGAAACCTTGGTCCCGGATTACCGTGGCCGTATGGATGTAGCGCTGGAAATTACCGCTGCCGAGCCACCTGACGTATTCAACCACAATCTCGAAACCGTCCCTCGCCTGTACAAGGCTGCGCGTCCGGGTTCCGACTACCAGTGGTCGCTGACCTTGTTGCAGCGCTTCAAGCAAATGATGCCGCATATTCCGACCAAATCCGGCTTGATGCTGGGCTTGGGTGAGACCGACGAAGAAGTCATTGAAGTGATGAAGCGCATGCGTGAGCACGACATCGACATGCTGACGTTGGGTCAATACCTGCAACCGTCGCGCAGTCACTTGCCGGTTCAACGTTTTGTGCATCCGGACACGTTTGCCTGGTTTGCCGAAGAAGGCTACAAAATGGGCTTCAAAAACGTCGCGTCGGGTCCACTGGTGCGTTCCTCGTACCATGCTGACGAGCAAGCCAAGCTGGTCAAAACCATGCTGGTAGGTGATTGATACGATGAACAGCCGGCTTACCGCGCCCGTGACTTACACGGTTCACAGCGCGGTACCCGCGCTACCCGCTGGCGGGGTGATCGGCCTGATCGCCCCGGCAGGTCCCGCTGAACTTGACCTTGAACGCGCCACCCAATGGGTGAACAGCCACGGCTACACGCTGCGGGTGTTTGACGGTGTGTGGGAGAAAGACGGCTATCTGGCCGGTTCAGACGCCGTGCGCTTGCGAGATTTGCACGCGGCCTTCGCCGACGACAGCATTGATGCCATCTTTTGCCTGCGCGGTGGGTATGGCAGTCCGCGCTTGCTTGACGGTATCGATTTTGAGCTTCTACGCGGCCACCCCAAGCCTTTTGTGGGTTACAGCGACATCACCGCACTGCACCTGGCAATCACCCGTTACGCGGGCTTCGTGACCTTTCACGGGGCGATGCTGAATGCGGACCTGTTGGGTGGTAAACATGAGCCGACGCAATCTTCACTGCTGCGTATGCTCACGGGTCAGCAAGGTGCTGTGTTGGAACACCCTAGCGCGTATCCGCTGACCACCCTGGCGCCGGGTTCGGCCAGTGGCCGACTGCTGGGTGGCAATCTGTCCATGATCTGCGCTGGCATAGGCACGGCCTTCGAGCTGGATGCCGAGGGCATCATTCTGTTTATTGAGGATGTAAACGAGCCGCTGTACCGAATTGACCGGCTGCTCACGCAGTTGCGATTGGCGGGCAAGCTCGACCGGGTTCGTGGGGTCTTGGTTGGGGATGTTGCCGGGGTTGATGGATTGGCGCTGCAGCGTTTGCTCGTGCGGGAGTTGGGGCCGTTGGGCGTTCCGATTTTGTCTGGCTGGCGCAGTGGCCATTGTGATCCCAACCTGACGTTGCCAATGGGCGCTGTGGTGCGACTGGATGCGGATCGCCAGCAGGTGGTGCTAGAGCAGGCGGTGGTTGATACCGCCAGAATCAAAAGCCCCTCACCCTAACCCTCTCCCAGAGGGAGAGGGGACTAAAAGCAAAAGCAAATGTGTGCGACGCTCCCCATCAAGCTCTTTCTCCCAGAGGGAGAGGGGACTAAAAGCAAAAGCAGATGTGTGCAACGCTCCCCATCAAGCGCCCTCTCCCAGAGGGAGAGGGGACTGAAAGCAAAAGCAGATAGGCGTAACGCCCCCCATCAAGTTCCTTCTCTCAGTGGGAGAGGGGACTACAAGCAAAAGCAAATGTGTGCGACGCCCCATCAAGCTCTTTCTCCCAGAGGGAGAGTGGACTAAAAGCAAAAGCAGATAGGCGTAACGCCCCGATCAAGCCCCCTCTCCCTTTGGGAGAGGGCTGGGGTGAGGGTGCTTACTGACTGAGCAAACTTTCCAGCAGCTTATGTGAAGGATAACCATCTGCTGGCCATCCAAACGCCTGCTGCGCACTGCGAATCGCTTTGCGGGTATTGGCGCCGATAATGCCGTCCGGGTTGCCTGCATCATAGTTGCGCTGGTTCAGCAGGGTTTGCAGCTCTACGCGTTCAGAGCGGCTTAGCGGGCGATCATCTTTGGGCCAGTCGCCCAAAATGTTACCGCCACCCCCAAAGCGCTCAGACAACAAACCGACTGCCAGTGCGTAGGACGATGAGTTGTTGTAGCGAAGTATGGCGCGGAAGTTATCCAGCACTAAAAACGCCGGCCCCCGGTAACCGGCCGGCAGCAGCAAGGTCGCCGTCAGCGCTTCAGTGCCAGCTGGTACATTTTTGCCCGCAGGCAGTGCTACGCCCAGTTTCTGCCAGTCACTGACACTTTTACGCACGGCACCATCGGCCAAAACATAGTCGAACCCTTCAGGCAGTTTGACTTCAAAGCCCCACGGCTGACCTTGCTTCCAGCCAGAACTCTGCAAGTAGTGTGCGGTTGAAGCCAGTGCGTCGGCCGAACTGTTCCAGATGTCACGGCGGCCATCACCATCGAAATCGACGGCGTGGGTTTCATAGGTCGTGGGGATGAATTGGGTCTGGCCCATTGCGCCCGCCCAGGAGCCGCGCATTTTCTCAGGCGTTACGTCGCCTTCCTGAATGATCTTCAGCGCTGCAATCAATTGGCTCTGCGCGAACTCGGGACGGCGGCCCTCATAAGCCAGTGTCGCCAACGAACGGATGACCGAATTGTTGCCCTGGAAAGTCCCGAAGTTGCTTTCCATGCCCCAGACCGAGACCAGCGCCTGACGGTCGACGCCGTAACGTTGCTCAATTCGGGTCAGCAGTTCAGCGTTTTCTTCCAGCAAGCGTTTGCCGTTTCGTACACGCAAAGGCGAAAGGGCGCCGTCGAGATACTCCCAGACTGGGCGGCTGAACTCGGGCTGGCTGCGGTCGGCCTTGATCACGCTCATGTCGGGGGTGATGCCGGCAAAGGCGCTGTCGAATACCTGCGGGGTGATACCGGCGTTAAGTGCCTGAACGCGGAAATTGGCTTTCCACTCGCTAAAGCTCTGCTCGGGCGTAATAACAGGCATGTCAGTATTGGGTGTACCTGTAGTCACCACTGGCGCGGAGGGTGTGACAGGCAAGGGTTGAGCATCGGCCGCGGTCGGTTTTTCGGCGCAGGCGACTAATAGAATGACGCTGGATGCTGCGATCAGTTGGCGCATCGGCCAACCACGTTTATGGCTTAAGGGCATGCTCAGGTCCAGGTAATGCAAATCAGATGCAGACCTTATCATTCCCGCTGTCAGGCAGCCAGAAAGTAAAAAGCCTCCCGGTCTTTCGACTGGAAGGCTTCGCGGCGATAGCTGCCTTTACCTTTGGCGGGGCGTTCCTGGCGGCTGCGGAACAAGGGTTGGGCGACGATGGATTTGGCCTTGTTGGGGCGTTTGCTCATGGCATTGACTCTCGCGTGGTTTGAACACGCGCAAATCATCGGCCAGTTTTTTTGGGTTGTCCAGTGTCAGGTTTGGCGCGGCGTCAAGTCACTCTGCTGGCAGATTCAGACGTTGCCCACACATCAACAAGGTCAATCGGCTCAGACTGCTCCAGGCGGAACCCGCAGCCTGCCCTTTGATTTGGGCATCGATACGCTGCGCATCCATGAGCAATTGGGCCCAGCGCTGCGCCGAATAGCGCTGCAAGGCTTTGCTCATCAACGGTTTGCGCTTGTCCCACACCGGCGGTCTGGCCTGGCTGAAGGCTTTATCCAGCGGGATGCCCTGACTGTATTGCAAGGCAATATTGGCCAAGACCCGTAGTTCTCGTGCCAGCGCCCACAAGATGACCGGCGGTTCAACGCCTTCACCCCGCAGGCCTTCGAGCATGCGAAGAGCGTGAGCAGCCTCACCGTTGAGTACCGCATCGACCAGGCCGAACACATCAAAGCGCGCACTGTCGGCCACCGCCGCTTGCACGGTTTCAACCGTGATCTGACCTTCTTCGGCCATCAGTTTGAGTTTTTCGACTTCTTGTGCGGCGGCCAGCAAGTTGCCTTCCACCCGGGCAGCAATCAACTCGACGGCATCATGGCTGGCGGTCAGACCCGCCTGTGACAAGCGCTGGCGAATCCATTGCGGCAACTGGTTGGCGTCCACAGGCCAGATCTGGATGAACTGGGTGTGTGAACCTTCAACCAGCGCTTTACCCCATTTGGTTTTTTGTGCGCTGCCATCGAGCTTGGGGAGGCTGATCAGCAGCAAGGTGTCTTCGGCCGGACGCGAGCAATACTCGATCAGTGCCGCAGCACCTTTGTCGCCAGGTTTACCCGACGGCAGGCGCAGTTCCAGCAGGCGTTTTTCGGCAAACAACGACATGCTCGCGCCTGCTTGAAGCAGTGAGCCCCAGTCAAAGCTGGCGTCGGCACTGAATACCTGACGTTCGTCGAAACCCTGTTGGCGGGCAGCGCTGCGGATGGCGTCTGCGGCTTCCTGGCAGAGCAACGGGTCGTCGCCGCTGACGATGTAAACCGGCGCAAGGCTGCCTTGCAGATGTTTGGCGAGTTGGGCGGGGGCGAGTTTCATAGGGGCTTGATAGATGACGGGGCGCTTGCGCGCCCCGTATGCCTTACTGGTCTTGCAGTTCGAGTGGCGACTGCTGAGGGGTTTCTTCTTGAGCCTTGCGGGCCGCTTCGATAGCGGCCGCTTCGGCTTTAGCCCGTTCATCAGCCAGTGTTTGCAGTTCGGCCAGTTTCTCAGGCGTCAGCTGTTCAAGGCGCAGGACCATTTGCTGTACGACTTCGCGACGCATTTCCTGACGGGCCATGGCAGCTTCTTGCTCTGAACCAGTGATGTTACTGGTGTCCTGCACGTACATTTTATGGACTTCGATCTTGTTGCTGAGCAACGGCAGGTGGTTCTGGCCTTCGATCTCGTAGTTCAAGACATTGGTCAGTTGATACTCAACCGTGCCACCCACACCGGTGTACGTGGCCGCGCGCTGGGATTCCTGCTCGCTGGTCAGTACCAGTTTGTACGGCGCACTCTCGGTGATTTTGACGCCGCTGCTTTCCAGTACTTGGCGCAGTTGGCGAACGGTCTCGCCGTAAGCATTGCGCGCAGTCACATCAAGCTCGGTGATGCTCAGTTGGTTTGTGCCGGTACCGCGTAGCTGAAAGCCGCAGGCGCTCAACAGAACAGCGAGACCCATCACCAGCAAATTGCGTTTGATCATGTGTAGCTCCCCTTGAAACCGGATAGGCCGACGACGCGGCCCTGAAGGCTTTAATGGGCACCCGCATTCATTGCAGGTGCCTTTTGCTGTTTAGCTGGCGACGATGTTGACCAGTTTTCCTGGTACTACGATCACTTTGCGAATCGTCAGGCCTTCGGTAAACCGCAGCACGTTTTCATTGATGCGGGCTGCCGCTTCAATCTCTTCACGGCTGGCACCGGCTGGCATGTCGATGTGACCGCGCAGTTTGCCGTTGACTTGAATAACCAGTTGCAAGGTGTCTTGAACCAGCGCGCTTTCGTCGAGGGTTGGCCAGGCAGCGTCGATGATGGCGCCGGCATGGCCCAGCTGGTTCCACAGGTCATGGCTGATGTGCGGCGTGATAGGCGCAAGAATCAGTGCAACGGTCTCGAGGCCTTCTTGCAACAAGGCACGATCTTGCTCGGTGGCCTGCGGGGCTTTTTCGAGCACGTTCATCACGGTCATGACCTGAGCGACGGCCGTGTTGAATTTGTGATGAAGACCGACGTCCTGGCTGGCTTGCTTAATTGCATGATGGATCGCACGGCGAACAACTTTTTGCTCGTCATTGAGGCTGGCGATGTCCAGTGTGCCGGGCAGGCCCTGGCCAACATGGTGGTAAGCCAGACGCCAGACACGCTTGAGGAAGCGGTGCGAGCCTTCAACCCCTGAGTCGGACCATTCCAGGCTCGCATCAGGTGGCGAAGCAAACATCATGAACAGGCGGCAGGTGTCGGCGCCGTACTGTTGAATCATGTATTGCGGGTCAACGCCGTTATTCAGCGACTTGGACATTTTCTGCGTGCCACCGATCTCGACCGGCAAGCCGTCAGTCTTCAGCTTGGCACCAACGATTTTGGCTTTGGCATCACGTTCGATTTCAACATCGTCCGGGTTGAAGTAGTCCTTGCCGCCGTTGTCCAGCGTACGGAAGTAGGTCTCGGCAACCACCATGCCCTGAGTGAGCAGGTTCTTGAACGGCTCATTGGAGCTGACCAGGCCTTCGTCGCGCATCAGTTTATGGAAGAAGCGCGCGTACAGCAGGTGCAAGATCGCGTGTTCAATGCCGCCGATGTATTGATCAACCGGCAGCCAGTGGTCAGCCGCCGATTTTTCAACCAGGCCGCCTTCATAGTGCGGCGAAGCGTAACGGGCGTAGTACCACGAGGACTCGACGAAAGTGTCCATCGTGTCGGTTTCGCGTTTGGCCGGAGCGCCACATTTAGGGCAGCTGCATTCGTAAAAATCGGGCATGCGGGCCAAGGGCGAACCTGCACCGTCGGGTACGACATCTTCTGGCAGGACGACAGGCAATTGGTCTTCGGGCACCGGAACATCACCGCAGGTATCGCAGTGTACGATCGGGATCGGGCAACCCCAGTAGCGCTGGCGGCTGATGCCCCAGTCGCGCAGGCGGAACTGGGTGCGCGACTGACCCAGGCCTTTGGCAGTCAGGGCTGCTTCGATGGCGTCGAAGGCTGCCTGGAAGTCCAGGCCGTCAAATTCACCGGAATTGATCAGCACGCCGTGTTCGTTGTAAGCATCCTGCCACGGGGCTGGCGTTTCTTCGCCAGCGCTGGTGCGCACGACCGCTTTCACCGGAAGGTTGTACTTGGTCGCGAACTCGAAATCGCGTTCGTCGTGTGCCGGTACGGCCATCACAGCGCCATCGCCGTAATGCATCAACACGTAGTTGGCGACCCATACCGGAAGTTTTTCGCCGGTCAGCGGGTGCAGCACGAACAACGAGGTCGGCAGGCCCTTTTTCTCTTGGGTGGCCATATCGGCTTCTGCAACGCTGCCGCCCTTGCATTCAGCGATAAAGGCTTGCAGCTCAGGGTTGCCTTGCGCAGCCAGTGTGGCCAGTGGGTGTTCGGCAGCCACGGCCACGTAGGTCGCGCCCATCAGGGTGTCGGGACGGGTGGTGAACACCTTGAGTGCGCCGGCTTCACCGATCGAGGCTTGGTCGTAAGGGAACTGCACTTCCATGCCGCGGGATTTGCCAATCCAGTTGCGCTGCATGGTCTTGACCTGCTCCGGCCAGCCGGGCATGTCATCAAGGCCTTCAAGCAGTTCATCGGCGTAAGCCGTGATCTTGAAGTAGTACATCGGGATTTCGCGCTTTTCGATCACCGCGCCCGAACGCCAGCCGCGGCCGTCGATCACTTGTTCGTTGGCCAGAACGGTCTGGTCCACCGGGTCCCAGTTCACGGTGCCATTTTTGCGGTAGATCACGCCTTTTTCGAACAGGCGAGTGAACAGCCATTGTTCCCAGCGGTAGTAATCCGGCTTGCAGGTGGTGATTTCACGCGACCAGTCAACGGCCAGCCCGAGGCTGCGCAACTGGGTTTTCATGTAAGCGATGTTTTCGTAGGTCCACTTGGCCGGGGCGACCTTGTTTTTCATCGCGGCGTTTTCTGCCGGCATGCCGAACGCATCCCAACCCATAGGCTGCAGAACGTTTTTACCGAGCATGCGCTGGTAGCGGGAGATCACGTCGCCGATGGTGTAGTTGCGCACATGCCCCATGTGTAGCTTGCCGCTTGGGTACGGGAACATCGATAGGCAGTAATAGGTTTCTTTGCCTGGATCTTCGCTGACTTCGAAGGACTTTTGGTTGTCCCAGAATGATTGGGCGGCGGCTTCTATTTCACGGGGCTGATATTGTTCGTGCATGGCTACTTGTACTAATAAAGGGTGGCCTAATCCTCTTCAACATACTCAGGCGTTTGCGCGCCCGGTCAGGTTGGAGCAGGGGTTACAGGAAGTTCCGTAGCATACATGACCCCACTCTATCGAGGGAAACCTTGATTGCCTCATGGCTCCGTTGGTCGCAGCACTGAACCTGTTTTTGAAGCACAGCTAAGCTATCCGGGGGGAGGATATAATTCCTTAGTGTGAGGTGGACGGATGGCAGAGATGCAACGAACCGCTATAAAAACGCAGGTGTACGAGCGGCTGATTGATCGTTTGAGTGTGGCTCTTGATTCAGCAAGAACGGCAGTGCAATTGCGTAATGAGCACCCTGTCGATTTGGAATTGCGTGGTTTGAGTCGTGCCGAGTTAGAGTTGATCAATGTGTATTTGAACCGGATAGGGCGTGAGGCTGATGTACGCCCCAACAGCAGCATGAGTGCGCAAGAAGCCCCTTATAAAGCCAAGGTCATCTGGCTCAAAGACAGGGTGCAGCAAAGTAAGGGTGCTTGAGCATACCAATCACACCCTTGTTGAAAATCGTATACCCGCGTGTGTTTCCCGGGTTGATGCAGCAGGCGTGAGCGTTCAATTGTGGTCAGTCCTGTTGATGTGTCCCTTCAGCCCCCTTAGGCTTCGGGCATCTGTGGAGATGCTCGATGCCTATTCGATATGTTGTTAAACACCTTCTATTACCGCCCGGTCTTTTTTTGCTGCTACTGGTGCTTGGCCTGTGGTTGATGTCTTCGCGTCCGCGTATTGCGGTCGCTTTATTTGTATTGGCGGTGGGCGGCTTTTGGCTGATGAGTTTGCCGGTGATGGTGCAATGGTCTGCGCGGCTCATGGAGCGTTCGCCCGTTCTCGCTACAAGCGAGTGGTCAACGCTGGCAGCGCGAGCGGATGCGATTGTCGTGCTGGGTTCAGGGCGTCAACGTCAAGATCCGGCATGGCGCAGCGATCAGCCCACCACGCTCGGGCTGGAGCGCCTGCGTTATGCGGCCAGATTGGCCAAGGCATCGGGTCTGCCAGTATTGACCAGCGGTGGTTTGCACTATGGCGCACCGCCGAGCGAGGCCCAGATCATGGCTGATTCGCTGCGTGATGATTTTGGCGTGACAGTGCGCTGGAAAGAGGAGCAGAGCCGCACGACGTGGGAAAACGCGCAAATGACGGCTGGGGTGCTATTGCCTCAAGGGATCAGGCGTGTGGTCGTGGTCACCCAGGCCTGGCACATGCCGCGCTCGGTGTGGAGCTTTCAGCAGGCAGGATTTGAGGTGGTGCCTGCGCCGGTGGGGTTTTTGGCTGTGGATAGTGCGCTGCCGATGGGCGGCTGGATGCCGGAGGCGTTAGCCTTTTGGCAGAACGGGCTTTTGCTCAACGAGGCGGCGGGGCAGGTGGCTTATCGGTTTATTTACCGATGAGCTGAAGATCAAAAGCCCCTCTCCCAGAGGGAGAGGGGCTGTCCGTGCGCAAGCTCAACCATCACCGCCAATCTGCTCCCTCTCCCTCTGGGAGAGGGTTGGGGTGAGGGTTGTTATACCGTCTTGGCAATCCGGCTGGTCACCAGCGCCCAACCCATTAACAAGCAACACAAAATAGCCAGCGGCCATGAGCGCCATTGCAGGTAGGGCGTCAGGTTGTGCATGGGCACCACTTCGCCATACATGATCGCGCGCTCGAACTGCGGTATTTGCGTGGTGATTTGGCCATACGGATCAATCAACGCCGTAACGCCGTTGTTGGTTGCCCGGATCATCCAGCGTCCCGCTTCGAGTGCGCGCATCTGTGCCATCTGCAAGTGTTGCAACGGGCCAATCGAGGTACCAAACCAAGTGTCGTTACTGATGGTCAGCAAAATATCGCTTTGAGCCGCAAGACCGGCCACGAAGTCGGGGTACACCACTTCATAACAAATCAGCGGTGCAATCTGATAGCCCTTGGCTTGCAGCATGGGCTGATCAGCCGGGCCGCGAGCAAAGTCCGACATGGGCAGGTCAAAGAACGCGATCAATCCGCGCAGCACATCCTGTAAAGGCACGTACTCGCCAAATGGCACCAGCTTCTGTTTCAGGTAATTGCCATCCGCCTCACCGACCGCTGTGATGCCGTTGAAGTAGCGCGCCACATGGTGCACGTCCTCACGTATCGGCACGCCGGTAATCAACGCTGAATTTCGATCAGCCGCGAACCGGCTCATCATGCCCAGGAACCCTTCAGCATTCTCTTTCAGTATCGGAATCGCGGTCTCTGGCCAGATGATCAGGTCAACGCGTTTGGAGCTCAATGTCATGTCGCGGTACAGCGCCAGCTGGGCATTGAGCTGTGCCGGGTCCCATTTCATGCTTTGTTCAATGTTGCCCTGAATAGCGGCCACGCTGAGCGGATCGCCCGACGGGCTTGTCCATGCGTGATGTTTAAGCACCATGCCAACGCACCAAGGGCCAATCAGTAACACCGCGCCCGCGAATATAAAGGCTTTGCGTTTGGCCTGAATCAAGCGAGGCAGGTTGCACAGCAGGGCTGCGGTCAATGCGAGGGTGAACGAAATCAGCCACATGCCGCCCAGCGGTGCGAGCCCGGCAAGTGGGCCGTCGAGTTGGCTATAACCCGAGTAAAGCCACGGGAAACCCGTCAGGAACCAGCCGCGAAACATCTCCTGGGCCACCCACAGAGCCGCAAACGCCAAGGTGTCTGCCAGCGGGGCTTCGTTGCGACGTATCCAGCGCGCCCAAACCCAGGCGGGCAGGGCAAAGAACCAGGCGATTGCTGCGGTGAAGGCCAGCATCAACAAGCCTGCCAGCAGTACGGAGGCGCCGCCAAAGTTATGGATGCTGTAGTAAATCCAGCTGGTGCCGGCACCGAACAGGCCAAAGCCGAAGCACCAGCCCCGGCCCAGCGCCTGCTTGGGCGACAATTCGCGCAAGCCCAGGTAGAACATGGCCAGAGCAACCAGTGCCAGTGGCCATATATCGAAAGGCGCCAACGCCAAGGTGGTCAGTGCGCCGGCCACCACGGCCAGCAGGTTACCGGGCCAGCCGGGGGAGGTTATCCAGCGCATTTCAATCCTTGGGGTTGGGAGGTTTAGCGGGTGATAGGCGTCAGTCGAATCAAGTGAATCCGGCGGCTGTCGGCATTGAGGATGCGGAAGCGATAAGGACCGATTTCAGTGACTTCATTACGTTTTGGCAGGTGCCCGAACGCGCTCATGACCAAGCCACCTACCGTATCGAACTCATCGTCTGAGAATTCGCTGTCGAAGAACTCGTTGAAGTTCTCGATAGGGGTCAGGGCTTTGATCAGGAAATCTCCGCTTGGCAGCGGTTTGATGTAGCTGTCTTCTTCTACGTCGTGTTCGTCTTCGATGTCGCCGACGATCTGTTCAAGCACGTCTTCGATGGTCACCAGACCGGCCACACCGCCGTATTCGTCAATCACGATGGCCATGTGGTTATGGTTGGCACGAAACTCACGCAACAACACGTTCAGGCGCTTGGATTCCGGGACGAAAGTCGCCGGGCGCAGCAAGTCCTTGATGTTGAATTTATCGCCGTTTTCTTGAAGGATCAGCGGCAACAGGTCTTTAGCCAAAAGGACGCCCAAGACGTCATCATGGCTTTCCCCGATCACTGGATAGCGCGAGTGCGCAGCATCAATGATCGACGGGAGAAATTCGCGGGGTGTCTGGGTCGCCTTGATGCTGATCATCTGCGAGCGCGGAACCATGATGTCCCGTACTTGCAGGTCAGCCACTTGAATGGCGCCTTCGACGATGGCCAGCGCTTCACTGTCCAACAGTTTGTTCTGGTGTGCTTCGCGCAGCAGCTCAAGCAGCTCCTGGCGGTTTTTCGGCTCATGGGCAAAGGCCTGGGTCAGTTTACCTAACCATGACTTTTGCCCGTTGCTCGATCGGTCTTCGCTCATAGCGATTTACTCGTATCCCTTGGTTGTTTCAGTGGGTGTTATTCAGTGTCGTCGTCAGCGTACGGGTCTGGATGACCCAATTCGGCAAGCAACGTTCGTTCCAGCGCTTCCATTTCTTCGGCTTCGTCATCTTCTATATGGTCGTAACCCAGAAGATGCAAGCAACCGTGAATCACCAGGTGAGCCCAGTGAGCTTCAAGTGCTTTACCCTGTTCAGCCGCCTCGCGTTCAACCACGGCGACGCAAATCACCAGATCGCCCAATAACGGGATATCGAGAAACTCATCAGGCACGTCGGCCGGGAAGGACAGCACGTTGGTGGCGTAATCTTTCTGGCGCCACGTGTGATTTAACTCACGGCCTTCAGTTTCGTCTACCAGACGAATGGTCATTTCTGAATCAGCTGTGCGCTGGCGCAAAGCCAGTTCGCACCATTGCCGGAACTGGGCTTCGCTGGGGGCAGTGGCGTCGGTCGCCAGTTGCAGGTCAAGCTCAAGCATCTTTGCGGTAATCCTTGGCAGCAGGCAGTGCGGCGAGCTTGTCAGCGGCTTCCTGTTCATAGCGCCCGTAGGCTTCGACGATGCGCTGCACCAATGGGTGACGCACGACGTCTTTGGACTGGAAATGGGTAAAGCTGATGCCGGGCACATCCTTCAGCACTTCGATGACGTGATTAAGCCCCGATTTCGTGCCTTTTGGCAGGTCGATCTGGGTGATGTCACCGGTAATCACAGCCGTAGAACCAAAGCCGATACGGGTCAGGAACATCTTCATTTGCTCAACGGTGGTGTTCTGGCTTTCGTCGAGAATAATGAAGCTGTTGTTCAATGTGCGCCCGCGCATATAGGCCAGCGGTGCCACTTCGATGATCTGGCGCTCAATCAGCTTGGCTACGTATTCGAAACCCAGCATTTCGTACAACGCGTCATAAAGCGGGCGCAGGTACGGGTCGATTTTTTGCGACAGGTCGCCGGGCAGGAACCCCAGCTTCTCGCCCGCTTCAACCGCTGGACGCACCAGCAGGATGCGGCGGATTTGCTCCCGTTCTAGGGCATCGACGGCGCAGGCCACGGCCAGATAGGTTTTACCCGTACCGGCTGGGCCAATGCCGAAGTTGATGTCGTTACCCAGAATCTCTTTGACGTAGCGCTGCTGATTGATACCGCGGGGGCGAATCATGCCCTTTTTGGTGCGCAACGAAACGCTGGCTTCAGCCACCGGGTTACTGGCGAGGTCTTCTACGGCAGATTCTTGCAGAAACAGGTGCACCATGTCCGGCGAAAGCTCAGAGGCTTGCGTTTCGCGGTACAGACGGCGCAGCAGGATTTCTGCGGAAGAAGTCAGTTTGGGGTCGCCAATCAGTTCGAATTGATTACCGCGATTGCGGATTACGATCGTGAGGCGTTGTTCGATCAAGCGTAAGTGCTCGTCGAATTGCCCGCACAGATTGGCGAAACGGCGAGCCTCAAACGGCTCGAGAAGAAAACGATGTGGTTCGATGGGTGCGTTCAAGGTCGTATTTAGCCGCCCTTAGGCAATTAAGATGAATTGAAGGATAACGCTAGCAGGTCATGGGCGAAAGGGTTTACTGAGGCGACAGTAAAACCTGTAGTCGCTGGCGCAGGCTGCGAACGTCCACGCAGTGGACGCACGTTTTTCAGGGCTGAAGATCCTGGCGGATCTTATCGCAGCCTTCGGCAGCGGCTTCAGGTCAATTCAGCAATGAACCCCGCAACGAGTGCGGTTGCGCCGCATCGATGTGCACGTCGGCAAACTGCCCGATCAGTTGCGGATTGTCGCAGCGGAAGTTGACGATGCGGTTGTTCTCGGTCCGGCCTTGTAATTCGCCGGGGTCTTTTTTCGAATAATCGGTGACCAGAATCCGCTGAGTGGAGCCCACCATTTGTCGGCTGATCTCAAAACCTTGCTGATTGAGACGATGTTGCAGGGCGTTCAGGCGTTCTTTCTTGCGCTCTTCCGGGGTGTCATCAGTCAGGTCGGCTGCGGGCGTGCCCGGGCGTTGGCTGTACACAAACGAATAAGAGAAATCGAAACCAACGTCTTCAATCAGCTTCATGGTCTGCTCGAAGTCTTTTTCAGTCTCGCCCGGGAAGCCGACAATAAAGTCAGAGCTGATGCAAATGCCCGGCACGGCCGCACGCAGTTTGCGCAGCTTGGATTTGTACTCCAGTGCCGTGTGGTTGCGCTTCATGGCCGATAGAATGCGATCCGACCCGGACTGCACCGGCAAATGCAGGTGCTTCACCAGCTCAGGCACCTCGGCATGTGCCTGGATCAGGCTGTCGGAGAACTCCAGCGGGTGTGACGTGGTGTAACGAATGCGTTCGATCCCGTCGATGGCCGCGACCACACGAATCAATTCGGCAAGATCGGCCAAACGACCGTCTTCGGTCAAGCCGCGATAACCGTTGACGTTCTGCCCCAGCAACGTGACTTCACGCACACCGTTTTCAGCCAGGTGAAACACTTCTGCCAGCACGTCGTCGAACGGACGGCTGACTTCTTCGCCTCGCGTGTACGGCACTACACAGAATGTGCAGTACTTGCTGCACCCTTCCATTACCGAGACGTAAGCACTGGGTCCGTCAATACGAGGTTCTGGCAGGTGGTCGAATTTTTCGATTTCAGGGAACGACACGTCCACTTGTGGCAGCTTGGTGATGCGCGCGGCGTCGATCATTTCAGGCAGGCGGTGCAGGGTTTGCGGGCCGAATACCACGTCAACGTAGGGCGCCCGGTCACGGATGGCGGCGCCTTCCTGGCTGGCAACACAACCGCCAACGGCAATCACCATGTCCGGGTTGGCCAGTTTCAGTTCGCGCCAGCGGCCCAATTGCGAATACACACGGTCTTGGGCGCGTTCGCGGATCGAGCAGGTATTGAGCAGAATGACATCCGCGTCTTCAGCGCGCGCCGTGACTTCCAGGGCTTGATGTTCACCCAGCAGGTCGACCATGCGTGAGCTGTCGTACTCGTTCATCTGGCAGCCGTGGGTTTCGATGTAAAGCTTCTTGGCCATGGGTGTTCATCAAGTGATTCAAAGAACCGCGCATTATAGGGGGCATGGCCTTTGCTTCCTAGCGTTGTGCGTCTGGTGGCTATGCTATAGTTCGCGCCCTCTTTTATATCCTCAGATGTTTACCCGCCCACCATGACCAAACGTGACGCTCCAATCTACAAGGTGATTTTCCTTAATCAGGGCCAGGTGTTCGAGATGTACGCCAAGCAGATCTATCAAAGTGATCTGTGGGGGTTTCTGGAAGTGGAGGAGTTCGTCTTCGGTGAGCGTACGCAAATGGTCGTCGACCCGAGCGAAGAAAAGCTCAAGGCTCAGTTCGAAGGTGTGGTGCGCAGTTTTGTACCGATGCACTCGATTGTGCGCATCGACGAAGTGGAACGACTGGGCACCCCGAAAATCAGTGAAGCCCGTGGCGTCAGCAATGTGATGCCATTTCCGTTTCCGATGCCCGAGAAGTGAGTAAGCCAGTCTATAAAAGCGTCAGTCAGGCTGGGCAGTAGATAGTTTTTAGCGGGTGGCCTATCAAGGCAACGGCGAAAACGGCGAACGCCCGTCGGCTGATTGCAGTTCAAGCAGGTATTTGCGGAAGATCTGTCCCAGCACCTGGGTCGCGGTTTCGAGCTGGTCGCGGGGCATTTGCTCTGCCACCTGATCCGCTGTGTCCAGTGCCTCTTCGGCGCCATTGACGGCCGCCATCTTCAATACGATATACGCCTGAATGTTATTGGCCGGTACACCTTCACCCTTGAAGAACATCGTGCCGAGCTGGTATTGGGCCATGGCGTGACCTTGCAAGGAAGCCTGCTCGAAGTAGCTCAAGGCTTTATTGAGATCGCGGGGAGTGTTTTTGCCGTCGTAATAGAACTCGCCCAACTCGTATTCAGCTTCAGCATCTCCGGTTTTGGCGGCTGCTTCGCAGGCGGCCATCGCCTCAGCCAGGTTTTCTGGCTGTGTATCGAGGGTGCAGCGACCCATTGCCGGAATCAACAACGAGTTACCGCCAGCCTGGACAAGCAGCGGCTGCAGGAGCAACAGGCAGCCCAGTGCAAGGGCGCGGCCGGTGCGGTTCATGAGATTCGACGTACCTCTGAAAGGGGGGCAAGTACAACCAAGGGGTTTAGGCGCGCATTATGAAATAAGCAGAGGCAACCTTACAAAGTCTTTACTCGTTTTTCTGCTGCCTGACCGAGATATCCGTTGATTTAAGACGATTTTGGACGGGTGGCGTAATTGAATGAGCCATTAACCGCCTAAAAAGCCGGCAAGGACGAAAATCCTTGCCGGTTTCACGTCTTATTTCAGCGCGGCGAAGGCACGCTCGGCCGCGTCGAGGGTCAACTTCAGCTCGGTGTCGCCGTGGGCAATCGAGGTGAAACCCGCTTCAAAGGCGCTAGGGGCCAAGTACACCCCGCCTTCCAGCATCAGGTGGAAGAAACGCTTGAACAGGTCTGCATCGCTGGCCATCACATCGTCAAAGGTAACAATGTCATCGGCGCCGCTGAAATACAGGCCGAACATGCCACCGGCCTGGGTGGTGACAAATGGAATACCGGCCGCATCGGCGCGTTGTTGCAGGCCGTCTAGCAGGCGCGTGGTGTAGTCGCTCAGCTCGGCATGAAAGCCCGGGCGGCTGATCAAGCGCAAGGTGGTCAGGCCGGCAGCCATGGCCAGTGGGTTACCCGACAGGGTGCCTGCCTGATAAACCGGGCCCAGCGGGGCAATGTGCTGCATGATTTCGCGTTTGCCGCCGAAGCAGCCGACTGGCATGCCGCCGCCGATGATTTTGCCGAACGTGCTCAGATCGGGCGTCACACCGTAGTGCGCTTGAGCACCGCCCAACGCGACACGGAAGCCCGTCATCACTTCGTCAAAAATCAGCACCGCGCTATGTTTGTCGCACAGACTGCGCAGACCTTGCAGGAAGCCCGGCGCGGGCGGTACGCAGTTCATGTTGCCCGCGACGGGCTCAACGATGATGCAGGCGACGGTGTCGCCCACTTCGCTCAGCAGTTTTTCAACGGCGTCGAGGTCGTTAAAGGTAGTGGTCAGGGTGTGCTTGGCGAAATCAGCAGGTACACCCCCTGAGCTGGGAACGCCCTGAGTCAGTGCGCCAGAGCCGGCTTTGACCAACAAGCTGTCGGAGTGGCCGTGGTAACAGCCTTCAAACTTGAGAATATTGTCGCGGCCGGTAAAGCCACGTGCCAAGCGGATGGCGCTCATGGTGGCTTCGGTGCCGGAGCTGACCATGCGGACCATTTCCATCGACGGCACAATCGAGCACACCAGGTCGGCCATCTCGGTTTCCATGGCAGTTGGCGCGCCGTACGACAGGCCGTGCTCCAGTTGCGCACGCACAGCGTCCAGTACATCCGGATGGCTGTGGCCCAGAATCATCGGGCCCCACGAGCCGACATAATCAACATAGCGCTTGTCGTCTTCGTCGGTGACGTAAGCGCCTTCGGCGTGCTTGAAGAACAGCGGTGTGCCGCCCACGCTTTTAAACGCGCGAACGGGCGAGTTGACGCCGCCTGGGATGTGTTTCTGGGCGTTGGCAAACAAGGTTTCGGAACGAGACATGATGGGCTCTCTCTGAATCAGGATTCGGTATTAAATAGACAGCAATTGGTTGAATGCCTTGGCGCGGCGAGTCACTTCCCGAGTGCTGTCAGCACCGAACAGGCCATGCACCACGGCCAGTAAATCGGCACCGTGGGCGACCAGGGGCGCGGCATTTTCGAGGGTGATACCGCCGATTACACAGACTGGCAGTTTAAGCTGCGATCGAGCCTGGTCGAGCACGTCGAGGGTCGCAGTCGGGGCGCCGGGTTTGGTGCTGGAATTAAAGAAGCGACCGAAGGCGACATAGCTCGCGCCTTCTTTGGCAGCCTGCTCGGCCAGATTAATCTGACTGTGACAGGTCGAACCGATGATCGCCTTGGGGCCGAGCAGTGCGCGGGCCGGGGTCAGCGGGCCATCTGTCTGGCCAAGGTGCACGCCAACGCCCAGACGAGCTGCCAGCTCGGCATCATCATTGATGATCAACCGGGTGTTGTAACGCGCGCACAAATCGCGCAAGGCCTCGGCTTCACGCAGTCGACGGGCTTCATCGCTGCTTTTATCGCGGTACTGCAACAGGGTAAGACCGCCTTCAAGGGCCGCCTCTACATAGTCGAGCAGTTTGCCAGCGAGCAGCTGGCTATCAGTGATTGCGTACAGGCCTCGCAAGGTCATAGGTCGAGCCTCTCGCGTTACGAACAGAAATCCAGTGGCAGGCGACGGGGCACAAATTGTCCCTGGCCCAATTGCTCGGCATCACGCAGCGTGCGCCACGTGTAGTTGAGCGCAGTTTCGACGGCGCTGACCAGGTTTTCACCGATGGCCAACCGACCGGCCAGCGTACTGGCCAGTGTGCAACCCGAGCCGTGGTAACTGCCGGGCAAGCGATAGCAGGTAAACGTGTGTCGGCTGCCGTCGCGGCTGTACAAGCGGTTATGGACTTCATGTTCGTCACCGTGGCCGCCGGTGATCAATAAATGTTTGCAAAAGGGCAGGAGCTTTTCCGCGCACTCGTCGGCACTGCCGTCAGGCAGTTCGGCGAGAATCCGGGCTTCGGGCAAGTTTGGCGTGGCAATAGTGGCCAAGGGCAGCAGGCGCTCGCGCATGGCGAAACCCACTTCGTCCTTGCCCAGACGTCCCCCGCCGCCAGCGCGCAGGACCGGGTCGCAGACCATCGGCAGATGCGGGTTGGCTTGCAGCAAGTGGACGACGGTGTCGACCATTTCCAGTGAGCCGAGCATGCCCAGCTTGACGGCCGCAACGCAGGAGTCGGTGAGTACGGCATCGGCTTGCGCCAGCACCCACTCGCGATCCAGCACACGGAAATCGCGCACATTGACTGTGTTCTGCACAGTCAATGCGGTGATGACCGGAGCGGCGTGACAGCCTTGAGCCAGCAGGGCTTCGATATCTGCCTGCAAACCGGCACCCCCACTGGGGTCATGGCCGGAGAGACAGAGGACAACGGGGCGAGAACTGTAGATATTCATGGTGCGCGAGCTTACCACCAAACGGTTTTTTCAGGCGCGTTGGCCGATGCCTGATGCATAGAGCGCGCTCAATCAGAAGTGGGCGTTTTGCCACTATCTTTCATTCGTTTAAATATCGCTGTAATGCCCGGTTTAGAGCCACTAAATAGAATATTTGAGTGATGCATATTTGCCACTACTGGCTATGTTAAAGTGGCCGCAAATTAATAACAGGTTGTCGGGTCAGTGGGATCTCAAAGGGAATGAGCGGATTACCCATACTGCCAGGCAGCCACGTTGGGGCTGTATGCGCTATTTGCTGATGATGTTGTTGGGCTGGCTGCCGATGCTGGCCAGCGCAGTGGATTTTGACGAAACCACACAGAGCCTGCCCTTGGGCCGAGTGATGCAAGTCTTTGAGGATTCGGCTGGTACCGCAAAGCTTGCAGATGTCATCGACCATGACGAACTGTTCAAGCCGCTTAATAAAGACACCTTGAACGCCGGCTATTCTCAATCGGCCTTCTGGATCAAGCTGGACTTGCGTTATCAGCCGCAAAACCCCGACCTACAGCGCACATGGTTGCTGGAGTTGGCGTACCCGCCCATGGATCAAATTGATCTGTATACCCAGGACGCGACCGGGCACTATCACCTGGCCGCCCGGACGGGTGACTCCCTGCCTTTCGACAGCCGCGAGATAAAAGAAAACAACTACCTGTTCGAGCTCACCTTCAAGCCCGGGCAGGCTCAGACGGTGTATATGCGGCTGGCCAGCCAAGGGTCGGTACAGGCACCGATTACCTTGTGGTCAGCGCAGTCCTACCTCGAAAATCAGCCCGTCAGAATTTATATATTGGGCCTGATCTACGGCGTGTTGCTGGGGATGCTGGTTTATAACCTGTTTATTTACCTCAGCGTGCGCGACACCAGCTACCTCTATTACATCTTTTATATCGCCTCTTTCGGGTTGTACCAGCTGTCAGTCAATGGCGCCGCGGTGCAGTATTTTTGGCCGAACAATCCGTGGTGGGCCAATGCGTCCACACCGTTTCTGATCGGTTCGGCGGCCTTTTTTGGCTGCCAGTTCGCCCGCACGTTTTTGCAAACGGCCACCCTTAGCCGCAAGCTTGATTGGGCATTGAAAGTCCTGATGGCGGTGGGTGTGCTGGTGATGGTGCTCGCATTGGCGACGAGCTATGCCGTGTCGTTGCGTTTGGCGACCGGGTTGGCGCTGGCCTTTATCGTCACTATTTTTACCGCAGGTATCGTTGCCTGGGCACGCGGCCTGCGGGTCGCTCGCTACTTTGTGATTGCCTGGTCGGCCTTCTTGCTGGGCGGGCTGATCAATACCTTAATGGTGCTCGGTTACCTGCCTAACGTGTTCTTGACCATGTACTCCAGCCAGATCGGCGCAGCCATTGAAGTGGGCCTGCTGTCGCTGGCGCTGGCTGACCGGATCAATGCGATGCGCGACTTACAAGCGCGCACGTTGCAAGAGTCCGGGCAAAAGCTGGCCGCCATGAACCAGCAATTGGCACGTACCAATCAGCTCAAGGACGAATTTCTGTCAACGGTGACCCACGAATTGCGAACGCCCATGAACGGCGTGCTGGGGTCAATAGAGCTGATCAAGACCCTGGATTTAAGCCCGGAGCTGGAGTTGTATACGCAAACGGCTGAAGGCTCGGCCCGAGAAATGATGCACATGGTTAATGGCATTCTGTCCCTGACTGAGCTGCAAGCCGGGCGCTTGATCGCACGTCCTCAGCCTTTTGGCTTGAAGGGGCTGGTGCAGGATTTGAACGCCCAGTTTGCTCCATTGGCCCACAGTAAAGGGTTGCAATTCTCGTATGAAATCGCCAGCGACCTGCCTGATCAATGGGAAGGGGATTGCGACAAGATTCGCCAATGCCTGGCGTGTCTGTTGGACAACGCGATTAAATTCACCAGCGTAGGCGGCGTGATTTTGCGGGTTACGGGCAGTAGCTCTGAAGAACCCGGTCGCTGGGCGCTGACCTTTAATGTCATCGACAGCGGTATTGGTTTTGTTCATCAGGAGCAGGGCGAGTTGTATCAGCATTTCTTTCAGGTTGATGGCTCCATGACCCGTAGCTATGGCGGGCTGGGAATCGGCCTGGCTATTTGTCGGCGCTTGGTGGAATTGTTGGGCGGTCAGCTCACGCATCATTCGCAGCCGGGCAAGGGATCTCAGTTCCAACTGTTGCTGATGCTGGCTTCGCCTATCCAGCCGCCGAGCGCGGTAGCGGCCAGAAGCTCACATGAATGTGTGATTTTGCTGGTGGAAGATAACAGCGCCGATAGCAGGGTACTGCGTGGCATGTTGCTCAAACTGGGCTATCGACTGATCAATGCCGACAGCGGCGAGTCGGCGGTGGCTGCTTTGCGTCGCGAACGCGTTGATGCGGTGATCGTCGGATGCCCGGTTAACCTCGTCACGCAGGCATCGGCAGGCAGGCAACTGTTTAGCTTGGCCCACTGCGCGCAGTTGCCCGTGATGGCGTTATTTGACTCTCAGGCGCAAGCGCAGCAAGTGCGTGAACAGGTCGATGGCATTAGCGACGACTGGGTCAGGCCTCTGCGTTTTGAAGAGGTCCAGCGTACGCTGCGGCAACGGTTGTTGATGGGCAAGACGGCATAAACGCCGGACGTTAGGCGCTTATGCCCCTTGTGGTGGCGGCCATGCGTGCTTCACTGGGTTCATTGAACTCAGGAGCCTCGCCATGAACCTGCATCAATTCGCCGAAACCCATCAGGTCACCAATCAGCCGCCGTCTCTGGACGGCACCAACCTGTACCGCATCGACCTGCCGTTGCAGCAGTGGGGCCAGCATTTCGGGGCCGGCTGGGCGCAGGCGCGTATTGATCAGTACGGCGCATTGGCAGGCGGCCCCTTGATGGCGGCGGGTTTTCTGGCCAATGAAAACAAGCCTGTTTTTGTCAGCCATGACCGTTTTGGCCATCGGATTGATCTGGTGGAGTTTCATCCGGCCTATCACGAGTTGATGCGTACGGCCATTGAGCACGGTTTGCCGTCATTGCCCTGGACCGACCCTCAGCCCGGAGCCCATGTGGCTCGAGCCTGCATGACCTATTTGCACTCGCAGGCAGAGGCCGGCAGTGGCTGCCCCCTGACCATGACCTTTGCCAGCGTTCCGGCCCTGCGGCTGCAACCGGACATTGCCCAACTGTGGCTGCCTAAAGTGCTGTCGACCCAGTACGACCCGCGCAACGTCGACATCAGCCAAAAAGCCGGTGTGACCCTGGGCATGGCCATGACCGAAAAACAAGGCGGTACGGATGTGCGGGCCAACACCACGCGGGCCTACCCTGTGGGTGCCAGCGGGCCGGGGCAGCCGTATGAGTTACTGGGGCACAAGTGGTTCTGCTCTGCCCCCATGTGCGATGGGTTTCTGACGCTGGCGCAGACCGATAAAGGCCTGAGTTGTTTTTTACTGCCGCGCCATCGCCCGGACGGCAGCCGAAATGAGTTCTACATCCAGCGTCTGAAAAACAAACTGGGCAACAGCTCAAACGCCTCCAGTGAGGTCGAATTTCGTGGGGCGCTGGCGTGGATGCTGGGCGAAGAAGGACGTGGCGTGCCGACGATTATTGAAATGGTCGCCATGACCCGCTTCGATTGCATGGTCGGTTCCAGTGCCTTGATGCGTCAGGCACTGACCCAGGCCAGCCATCACTGTGCGCATCGTCTGGTCGGCGGCCGGGTGCTGGCCGAGCAGCCCTTGATGCAAAATGTACTCGCCGATCTGGCCCTGGAAAGTGAAGCCGCCCTGGCCTTGAGCCTGCGTATGGGACGAGCGCTGGATCATTTGGATGATGCCCAAGAGGCCAAGTTCGCGAGGCTGGTAACGGCCGTGGGCAAATACTGGATCTGCAAACGGGCTCCGGCCATGATCAATGAAGCCGCCGAGTGCATGGGGGGCGCGGGATACGTGGAAGACAGCATTCTGCCGCGTCTGTATCGCGAGGCGCCGGTCAACTCTACGTGGGAGGGCTCAGGCAATGTGCAATGCCTTGACGTCTTGCGGGCCTTGTCCAAAGAACCCGGTGTGCTTGACGCCTTGTTTGCCGAACTGGGGGATGGCCATGGCGATGTACGTTTGGCCACGCATATCCGCACCTTGAAGCAAGCCTTTAAAGACACTGAGGATATTCAGTACCGTGCACGGCAATTGACCGAGGACATTGCCTTGGGCTTGCAGGCCAAGCTGTTGTTGGAGGCGGGCAACAGCGATGTCAGTGACGCGTTCATTGCCAGCCGGTTGCACGGCAGCGCCCGGGTGTATGGCGTGTTGCCCCGTGGCCTGAATATCTGCGCTATCGTCGCCCGCTCAACACCGCAAGTGTTTTGATAATCCCGCGCCAGACCGCTCTGTGCTTTGCGCAACGATGCAGGCAAGATAAAGGTCAGCCCGTTCTGAAGACAGGATGCTTATCGTGACTGAAGATTTTATTGTCGTTGCAACCGCTGAAGAGGCCGTCGATCGCCTCGCAGCCCTCCACGAACGTGCAACCAAGGCGTTGAGCCAGGCGCTCAAGCGTTATCTCAAAGACCGGCTTGAGCCCACGGCCGAGGAGCGCGCCCAGTTTCGCTACCCGGAACTGCGTCTGGTCTACCGGATCAATGGCGAAGTTCCGACGACCACTCGCGCCTATGCCAAGGTTCAATTGCCCGGCACTTACAGCGTGACCGTCACTCATCCGGCGGCCTTCCGTAATTATTTACTGGAACAGCTGGTGCCGTTGATGCGCGATTTTACCGTCGAGGTAGAAGTGGGGGTCAGTCAGCAAAACATTCCTTATCCCTACGTGGTCGAGCAGGGCGATGAGCTGGCCGGCTCCGGTGTGACCGCCGCTGCGCTGGCTCGGGTGTTCCCGAGTACCGATTTGTCGGCCGCCACCGATGGCATTGCCGACGGTCTGTACGATTGGGAAAACACCGATCCGCTGCCGTTGGCGCTGTTTGATGCGGCCCGCGTCGACTTTTCGCTGCGTCGTCTGGTGCATTACACCGGCAGCGACTGGCGCCATGTTCAGCCGTGGATCCTGCTGACCAACTACCACCGCTATGTCGATCAGTTCATCGTTCACGGGCTTGAGCAATTGCGCGATAACCCGCGTTTTGTGCGCATGGTCTTGCCGGGTAATGTGATGATCGAAAAGGCCATGGACTATGGCGAAGCTCAAGCGATTGCCGCTGGCGTGGTGTGGCACCGTTACCAAATGCCCGCTTACCACTTGCAGGCCAGTGATGGTCATGGGGTGACGCTGGTGAATATTGGCGTTGGCCCGTCCAATGCGAAAAACATCACCGATCACCTGGCGGTATTGCGCCCGCATTGCTGGCTGATGATCGGTCACTGTGGTGGCCTGCGTCAGTCGCAGACCATTGGCGACTACGTACTGGCACACGCATACATGCGCCGCGACGGGATTCTTGACCGTGTAGTACCGCCCAATATTCCAATCCCGGCTTTGGCTGAAGTTCAGTTGGCGCTGCAAGAAGCCGCGGCGCAAGTCACCGGCGAACATGGCGATGAACTGAAGAAACGCCTGCGCACCGGTACCGTGCTGACTTACGACGACCGCAACTGGGAGCTGCGCTGGGCGCAGGAGCGACCGCTGATCAACCTGTCCCGCGCGGTGGCGGTGGACATGGAAAGCGGCACCATTGCCGCTCAGGGTTATCGTTTGCGGGTGCCTTACGGCACGCTGCTGTGTGTGTCGGACAAACCCTTGCACAGCGAGATCAAGCTGCCGGGTTCGGCCAACGCTTTCTATGAGCGGGCGGTGAACCAGCATTTGAAAATCGGCATCGCTGCCGTGGAATTGATGCGCAAGCAACTGGCATCGCTGCATTCGCGCAAGCTGCGCAGTTTCGACGAACCACCGTTCCGCTGATAGACGATGGTCATTTGGCGATCAGGGCACTAGCATATTGAGCCCTGATCGCTAGATGTCCTTTTGTCATGTCCCGTCCTGCCCATCCCCCTGCACGCCGTCCGGCGCCCAAAAAACCTGCTGCGAGTGCAGCCGGTCGCCGCGTGGCCAAAGCCCCACCGTCTGATCCCAAGTTATTTCTGTTTAACAAACCGTTCGATGTGCTCACCCAGTTCAGCGATGAAGGCGGCCGGGCGACGCTCAAGGATTTTATCCCCATTCCCGGCATCTACCCGGCCGGACGCCTGGACCGCGACAGTGAAGGTTTGTTGTTGCTGACCAATGATGGTCAGTTACAAGCTCGGATTGCCGACCCCAAGCACAAACTGCCCAAGACCTATTGGGTGCAAGTAGAGGGCGAACCGACGCCTGAGCAGTTGCAACAACTGCGCGACGGCGTCGAACTCAATGATGGCAAGACCCTGCCCGCCGAAGCGCGCGCCCTTGAAGAGCCCCAGCTATGGCCACGCAACCCGCCAGTGCGGTTTCGCAAGAGTGTGCCGACATCATGGTTGGAGCTGGTGATCCGCGAGGGACGTAATCGTCAGGTGCGACGCATGACGGCGGCGGTCGGCTTGCCGACCTTACGGCTGGTGCGGGTGCGCATTGGCGACTGGACGATTGAGGGGCTGGATCAGGGTCAATACAAAGAAGTGCCGGCGCGGCTATAACGCGCCCGACTCGATCAGGCCGATCACCACGCTTTTGATGATGAACGCCACCACGCCCAGTCCCAACACGAAGAACAGGATAAACGAGCCAAAACGCCCGGCCTTGGACTTTTTCGCCAGATCCCACACGATAAAGGCCATAAAAATAATCAGGACGCTGACCAGAATCGTCATCATCCATTCTTCAAGCAGGGCCGGGTCCATCGGTGTTCTCCAGTGGTATGGAAGATGAAAGTCGGGTTTCGTAGCAGCTGCCGAAGGCTGCGTCCGATTGCGTAGCGATCGTAAATGCAGAGTCCCGGGTTTGCAGGTACGCCCAGGTGCATGATTTTACGACGGCTTCGCCATCGGACGCAGCCTCCGGCAGCTGCTACGAAAATGAGCAGGGATCACGTGCGCAGATGAGTCAGCGGCAATTCGGTGCTGTTGAGTACCTGATTGAGCACAAAGCTGGAGCGCACGCTGGTCACGCCGTCGATGCGGGTCAGGTGGCCCAGCAACAGTTTTTGATAGTGGTCCATGTCCGGCACCACAACTTTCAATTGATAGTCAGCGTCAATGCCGGTCACCAGGCTGCATTCCAGTACCTGCGGCAACGTGCGAATCTCTGCTTCAAAATTCTCGAAGCGCTCCGGCGTGTGGCGATCCATGCCGATCAGTACATAGGCGGTCAACGTCAAGCCCAACAGCTTTCGGTCCAGTAATGCGACCTGGCGCGAGATATACCCGTCATCCTCCAATTGCTTGACCCGGCGCGAGCACGGGGAGGGGGACAGCCCAATGCGTTCTGCCAGCTCCTGGTTAGAGATGCGCGCATCACGCTGTAATTCCGCCAAAATACTCAGATCGTATCGGTCGAGTTTGCTCACGAAGACACCCATTGTCATAACTATTGCGTGAAAGTATCCACCTTAAGCCAAAAATTGCGCAAGTAATGTTTTATTCAGCAATCTTCGCAATCCTCTGCTACCGCCTCAAGCCTATGCTTATCACCAGAATCACTGCCCGGACATAGCGTCCACTGCGGCCCGCCGAATCAGGCCAGCCGCGGCCGCCAACCCCACAGGGTTGCCCCGGCCCCCGGGCTACACACTGTCCACAAGACGGCGTGAGGTGAGCCAACATCACGAGTGTTGAGCCAGGACCGAAAAATTCAAAAGGCGACCGACGGGTCGCCTTTTTTTGTGCCGAAAATAAGAGGCGCACCTGTTAGGCTTCCGCAGAACCGGACCCCGGTTTCTCAGTCTTATGTTGACGCCCCAACCCCTCGTGAGGAACACCATGAAATCGCGCATCTGGCGTTTGGCTACTGCTGGTCTGATCTGCTTGAGTGTCGGCAGTCAGGCGCTGGCCGAAGAGCGAGGTGATGGACCCCCTCAACATCAAGGTCGCCCGGATGGTGGGCAACAGCATGGCCAGCAAGGGCAAGGTGGCAACAATCAATCGCGTCCCGAACAGGGGCATTGGCAGGGGCAGGGTCGGCCACCAGGTCAGCAGTGGAATCAGCATCAAGGCAATCAACCGCGCCCTGACAACCATCAGCCTTCTGGCCGACCTGGTCAGCCGGGTAATAACCTCGTGATCCAGCCGCGTCCCGATGCGGTGCAGCAAAGCCAGCGTCCGCCCAATGGTCATTGGCAAACCGCGCCGCGACCGCAGGGCAATTCCTCCCATTGGCAGGGCGGCGACCACCCAAGGCCGGGCTACAATCCGGGTGCCAGCAACGGTCGTCCTGACGTTCAGCACTGGCCGGGACGGCCCGGTGGACACGGCAATGGCTGGGGCCCGGGGCCGCAATACCGTCCCGGTTACATTGTTGACCGGTTCCCTGATCGCCACTGGCAAGTGCCGTATCGTGGGCAGAACTACTTCTTTTCCGGCGGCTACTGGTATCGCCCCCAAGGTCCGAGGTACGTCGTCGTGCAGCCGCCTTACGGGATTCGCGTCGGGTATTTGCCGGACTACGCGCGAGAAGTGTGGATCGGGGGTTCGTTGTTGTTCCTCGCAGCCGGCGCTTATTACGCCTACCAACCGGCCTCACAGGATTACATTGTGGTACAGCCACCGACCGCCATTGCGCAGCCGATGCCGCAATCCCAAGGCAACGGTTATGACGTGGTGGCCTACCCGGCCAATGGCCAGAGTGCTGCGCAAA
This sequence comes from Pseudomonas sp. 2024-210, assembly GCF_045062345.1. NCBI lineage: Bacteria > Pseudomonadati > Pseudomonadota > Gammaproteobacteria > Pseudomonadales > Pseudomonadaceae > Pseudomonas > Pseudomonas sp. 2024-210. The sequence goes on from NZ_JBJGEJ010000010.1 coordinate 150,721, forward strand.
TCGATCAGGATCGCTACGACTGTTATCGCTGGGCGGTCGATCAAAGTGGCTTTGACCCGGCCAAAGTGACCTATGCCCCTTCGCCCGCCGTGGTGCAAACCTATCGGCAGGCCCAAGGCAACTGTCTGGGCAGCCGTGGCTATCAGGTCAATTATTAAGTGAAGTGGCTTGAGGTTTAACGACTTCCTGCGGGTCGGCGTGCACCAGCACTTCGGCCTGTGGATAAACCTGGGTAATGGCGTGTGCCGCGTTGTCACTGATGCTGTGCGCTTGGGACAGTGTCAGTTCGCCTGGCAATTCAAGGTGCAACTGAACAAACCAAACATTGCCGGAGATGCGAGTGCGCAGATCATGCGCACCTAATACGCCGGGCACGTTACACGCCAAGGTCAGCATGTTGTCACTGACATCGGCGGGTAACTCTTCGTCCATCAGCACAGAAAAACTCTCACGGGCGATCTGATACGCGCTCCAGAGGATATAGACCGCAATGCCCAGTCCGAACCAAGCGTCCAGTTGCGGGAAGCCCACGCTGGCCAACACCAACGCCACCAAAATACTGCCGTTGAGCATCAGGTCTGATCGGTAGTGCAGCGAGTCTGCGCGTACGGCGTTGGAACCTGTGGCCTTGACCACGCGATGTTGTAACACCAGCAGCCCGACGGTCATGACCAGTGAAAAGATGATCACGCCAATCCCGATCCACGCTGCGCCCACCGGTTCCGGATGTTTCAGCCGTTCGACGGCCTGAAACGCAATCAGCACCGCACTCACGCCAATAAACAGCGCTTGCGCCATCCCGGCCAGTGATTCGGCCTTGCCGTGGCCGTAGCGATGATCCTCGTCTGCCGGGCGCAGTGCGTAATGGACGGCCAGCAGGTTAAGAAACGAGGTGACACCGTCGAGCAACGAATCGGTCAATCCAGCGAGCATGCTGATCGAACCGCTGAGCCACCAGGCGATGGCCTTGGTCACGATCAACAGGCCTGCCACCGCTACAGACGCACGGGTGGCCAGGCGTAATAGGCGAGCGTGTTCCGCGCTGCTGGTCATAAAGCGTCCTTGGGTCAGGCGGCTGGAATCAAACCGTAAAGGGCCAACTGTTGGGAACTGCCTTTGTGTTGGATCAGGCGTGGGTCGTTCAGCGGGAAGCTATGGCCCAGCTCACTTTCAAGGATCGCCTGAAGTTTGCTGTTGTCGACTTTGCCATCGGTGCTGACGGCCTCGCGTAGTTTTTCCGGGGCGATGTAGGCGGTTTTGCCCGGCGGGTAGTAAATAGCACCGGTCGCGAAGTCGACGCCGAACGCAATCAGGCCCGGGATCACATAAAACAGCAGGCCCACGGCATCCAGTACCACGATCATCGGGTCAATCTTGCCGTCGATCTGACCGCGCCGGTCAGGGAAGAAAATACTCCCGCAGGCGGTCATCTGGGTCAGCAAAGCGGCCACTACAACGCCGCCAATCACACGAGAAGGGATACGCATACACAAGACCTCATTCAAGCTTAAAGAATCGGACTCAACATTAAGACCGTGCTTAATGCCGAACTGTTCGCCGTTATACTCGTCGCACTGTTCTGGAGCCACCATGATTTGTTTGCCGATTGATGAAGTTTTACCTGCGCTGCGTCAGGCTTTGCGTGAACGCCATGAAGCGGTGCTCGAAGCCCCGCCCGGCGCCGGTAAAACCACGCGGGTGCCGCTTGCCCTGTTGAATGAGCCGTGGCTCGCCGGGCAGAAGATTGTGATGCTCGAGCCCCGGCGTCTTGCAGCCAGAGCGGCGGCTGAACGTTTGGCCAGCGAGCTGGGCGAAAAGGTCGGCGAAACCGTGGGCTATCGGATTCGACTGGACAGTAAAGTCGGGCCCAACACCCGTATCGAAGTCGTCACCGAAGGCATTCTGACCCGCCGTTTGCAGCACGACCCGGCCTTGGAGGGCGTGGGCTTACTTATTTTTGACGAGTTCCATGAGCGTAGTCTGGATGCTGATCTGGCGTTGGCGTTGAGCCTGAATGGGCGTGAGCTGTTTCGCGATGAACAGCCACTTAAACTCTTGCTGATGTCCGCCACTTTGGAAGGCGAGCGCTTGTCCAGTTTGCTGGACAATGCCCCTGTTATACGCAGCGAGGGCCGCATGTACCCGGTGGACCTGCGCTGGGGACGACCGTTTGTACCCGGCGAATTCATCGAGCCGCGGGTGGTGCAAACTGTCCTCGATGCCATCAACGACGAAAGCGGTAGCCTGCTGGTATTCCTGCCCGGTCAGGCGGAGATCCGGCGAGTCAATCAACAACTGGCTGAGGCGCTGAGTTCACGAACTGACATCCTGCTTTGCCCTTTGCATGGCGAGTTGGATCTGGCCGCCCAACGCGCGGCCATCGAACCCGCGGCCAACGGTACACGCAAGGTCGTGCTGGCGACCAATATTGCGGAGACCAGCCTGACCATTGATGGCGTTCGGGTTGTGATTGATGCCGGGCTGGCGCGGGTTCCGCGCTTCGATCCGGGCAGCGGCATGACCCGACTCGACACGCAGCGCATCTCCCGAGCCAGCGCCACCCAGCGCGCGGGCCGGGCCGGACGCCTGGAACCGGGCGTGTGTTATCGCCTGTGGTCGCAAGACCAACATGAACAACTGGCCGCTTATGGCAGCGCCGAAATAGTGCAGGCCGATCTGGCCGGGTTGGCGTTGCAACTGGCGCGCTGGGGTGTGACCCCGCCTGAACTGGTGTGGCTCGATGAACCGCCCGCCGCCAGTTATGCACAGGCTCGGCAATTGCTTGAGCGCTTGGGCGCGCTGCGCAACGGCACACTCACGCCCCACGGTGAAGCAATGGCCGAATTGCCGGCGCATCCGCGCATCGCTCATTTGTTGTTGCGTGGGCAAGCGCTCGGGCTGGCTGACATGGCGTGTGACGTCGCAGCCTTGTTGGGTGAACGCGATATTTTGCGTGGCGCCGGAGCTGATGTTCACAGCCGTCTCGTCTTGCTGTCTGGCGAAAGCCGTGCGGTACGCGGCGGCCAGGGCGGTGTGCAGCGGGCAAGGCAACTGGCCCGCCAATACCGCGGCATGTTACGGGGCCAAGCCACGCAGCCGGTGGCAGATCCTGATCATCCGCGCTGGCTTGGCGCTCTGCTCGCGCTGGCCTACCCCGACCGCGTTGCGCAGCAGCGCAAGCCGGGGGGTGCGCAATATCGGCTGGCCAATGGCCGCGCAGCACTGTTCGGCGAAGTTGACGGCTTGATGAAACAGCCTTGGTTGGTGATTGCTGACTTGGGGAGTCGTCAGGGGCAGCGTGAAGAGCGCATTTATCTGGCCGCCGAATTTGATCCCGCCTTGCTGGACGGCGTCCTGAGCGAGCAGGTCAGCGTGGTTGATCAACTCGACTGGGACGAACGCGAAGGCGTACTGCGCGCTGAACGCCAGCGCAAAGTGGGCGAGTTGGTCCTGAGCCGTGAACCGTTGACCGGTCTTGAAGAAACGGCCCGCACCCAGGCATTGGTCAATCTGGTGCAGCGCAAAGGCCTTGAACTGTTGCCGTGGACGCCCGAACTGCGGCAGTGGCAGGCCAGAGTCGGGTTATTGCGTCAGCTTGATCTAGAGGGGCAGGGGCAAAGCGAATGGCCGGATGTCAGCGATGCCGCTTTACTGGCCACCCTTGAAGAGTGGCTGGCACCTTATCTGGGGCGGGTATCGCGGTTAAGTCACTTTGCCAACCTCGACCTGTCGAGCATTGTGCGCAACCTGTTGAAGTGGCCTTTGCCGCAGCGTCTTGATGAGCTGGCTCCGCATCACATCACAGTTCCTTCGGGCTCATCAGTGCGTCTGGACTACAGCGAAAACCCGCCGATACTGGCCGTGCGCTTGCAAGAACTCTTCGGCTTGGCCGATACGCCGCGAATTGCAGGTGGGCGCCAAGTGGTTAAATTGCATCTGCTGTCGCCAGCCCGGCGTCCGGTGCAAGTGACACAAGATCTGGCCAACTTCTGGCGTAGCACCTATGCAGAGGTAAAGAAGGACCTTAAAGGGCGGTACCCCAAACATTACTGGCCCGATGATCCGTTGGTTGCTGATGCAACGGCCCGGACAAAGCCACGTACGGGGTAGTGGGTGGGCTGTAGCGCTGTTGCGCTCTTTCTGAGGAAGGCTGGGGGAAGACGCGACGTGCGCAGAATTTCTGGTGGGCGTTTCTCTCACAGCAAAACATATAGGTATCGACGGTTTTATACGCATTGTCTACTGTTATAAGTAACAGTTTATATTTCCCGATTACCGAGCTTTACTGTGGAAATGGAAGTGCAAATTAGGAACAACGCTTATGAAAAAAAACGATGAAGCAGCGAGTAAAGGTAAAAGGGAATAAAGGTTATTCCTAAACTTACCCAATCGACAGGCTCCTGAGCGTTTACCTACTGCGGCTCATCCCTCGGAAGGCTTAAACTCGTTAATTCTTGGGTCGAAGTCGAGCGGTTTGCAGAGCCTTCGAGCAGGTCGGCGCGTGTGAAAGACATTAATACTCATATTTAGAGGTGTTTGAGAAGGTTCTTATGATTGCGCGTGTGTAGGGTTTTTCCTGTTGGTTTGTAGGGGGCGGATTATGGTTTATTCAACGGCTCTTTTTTGTTTGATATGAGTTGACCGTGACTATGCGCGTCACTAGTATTCGCGTCCGCATTTAAGTCAGGGCGAAACATCTCGTGTCAGTTATTTTTAATAATTAAAAATACGGCGTGAAGTTTTGAAGTAAGGCAAGTGATTGGGAGTTCGGGGGTTGCAGCACGGCTTTCTATCATTGATATAACTCGATTTTCTCAAGCAAGGTGGTTGATATGAACAGGAAAGGAATACATAGCGTCCCTTTCGTCGTGAACGCCCTCAGTGTTGTGGTAATGGCTAATGCATTAAGCCTTATGTCAGCCACAACTGTTAATGCGGGCGCTCTTTCTGGACCTGGTGTTGATATCACTGTTGAACCTGGCGATATTCCTGAATCATGGACGGTCGCGAACAGCGCGGAATTGACACTGGACCCTGGTGCTCAAGCCACCACGATTACTCTTTTTAGTCTAGGGACTGTCAATATCAATTCAGCCACCACATCGACTATCCTTGCACAAGATGGTTTCGTCAATATAAATGCTGGTTCTAGCGTGGTCAGTACGAACAATGCCGGCTTAACGCTTGCTTCTAATTTTGGAGAGGATTCAGAAAGCATCGCCATTGTTGAAGATAGTTCTATTAGCGGTTTTCGCTTGGGCGTTTTTCAGGCATCGGGCTCACAGTTAACCCTTACCGGCTCTTCCGTGTATGGCCGGGATAACGGTGCAAACGGTTTGGTGGACGGTGGTGTGGGGG
>NZ_JBJGEJ010000011.1:0-155285 GCF_045062345.1 Pseudomonas sp. 2024-210
ACTTGCGCCTTCGATCTCTCGTCAGCGGGAGGCGAATTCTACAGCGTTACACGCTGCTGTCAACACCTCATTTCCTGCTTCGATGACTTGAAGCTGACACCGCCGAAAACCGTACAACTCATTGAATGTCAAGGAGTTTTCCGTTTCGACTGCGCCGGAAGTGGGGCGAATTATAGGCCGTTAGAATTCTGGGTCAAGCAGTAAATACCCATTAAGCCGCTGAAACTGTTTTTTTCTTGTATAGCCGTGGAATACGGCGCATCACCGCCGGTATACGCAGAGCCAGAAGACCAACTCCTATCAATGCATAGACCGTCCACTCTTTGAGATCAGCCCGCACAATCCAAAGCATATGCAGCAAGCCCAACCCCAAAACCAAGTACACCAAACGATGCAGCTTTTTCCAGCGTGCTCCTAAGCGCTTTTGACTGTAGCGATTGGAGGTTACAGCCAGCGCAAGCAGACAGAGGAAACCCAGGCTGCCGACAATGATGTAGGGACGCTTGCGCAACTCCACGCCTAGCTGCGACCAATCAAGCCCAAGAACAAAAAACAGGTAAGCACACAGGTGCAGTACAACATAGGCAAAGCACCACAAGCCAAGCTGTCGCCGAACAGCAATCCACCCTGACCAGCCAGTAACCTTATGCATGGGCGTCATACTTAATGTCACCAACAACAGAATCAGTGTTCCAAGCCCCAGCCGATCTACGAGCACCTTTCCGGGATCTGGCCCCAAAGCAAAACTCCAAGCCTCATACAACCAATACAGAGGCCAGATGCACACAGCTATGAAAACGCAAAGTCGCCACACCAGGAGTCGCATCAATAGTTCTTCCGCAAATCCAACCCACTATATAAAGAAGCGACTTCTTCACCGTAACCGTTGAACATTTGTGTCTCACGCACGTTGGGACTGAAAAGACTGCTCGGTAAACGCCGCTCACGTGCCTGCGTCCAGCGCGGGTGGTCGACCTGAGGATTTACATTGGCATAAAACCCGTACTCGTCCACAGCGATGCCCTGCCATGTGGTTTTCGGCTGCTCCTCGACCAGACTGATTCGCACAATCGACTTAACGCTTTTAAACCCGTACTTCCAGGGCACTACCAAACGCAGTGGCGCCCCATTCTGATTGGGCAACTCTCGCCCATACATCCCCACCGCCAGAATTGCTAACGGATTCATGGCTTCGTCCAGTCGCAACCCCTCCACATAAGGCCAGTCGATCAAAGCAAAACCAGAGCGCTGACCAGGCATCACCTTGGGATCCTGCAATGTTTCAAAACGGATGTACTTTGCTTTGGATGTGGGCTCAACCTGTTTAAGCAAGGCCGATATCGGAAAACCCATCCAGGGAATCACCATTGACCAAGCCTCTACACAGCGCAATCGATAAATTCGCTCCTCCAGTTGATAGGGCTTCATGAAATCTTCCAGAGCATACCGACCGGGCTTGCCCACCTCCCCATCCACAACCACTGTCCAGGGCTCAGTGATAAGTGCCCCCGCATTTTTAGCGGGATCACCCTTGTCGGTGCCGAACTCATAAAAGTTGTTGTAGTGGGTTGCGTCCTTGAAAGGGGTGATGGCTTCATCTTTTACCGTAACGGCTTGCCATTTGGTGTGCGCAAGCTTTTCGACCAACCAACTGGGTGCCTTGCCCGGCTCGACGTCGGTATAACGGGCGGCTTCGTCGGCAATGGAGCAACGCGGAAGAACGCCCACAGCCAAGCCTGCAAGCGAACTGCCCAACAATGAACGACGGGATAGATAGAAGGATTCAGGCGTTACGTCCGACTCTTTACTGTCGGACGCTTTAGGCAACTTGATTAGCATGACGACTCCGTAGCATTGGAGGGCTGATGCACCAATAGACTACGGAGTATGGGAGAAATTACATCAATCGCGGGTTTTGTTACGACGCAGATGCAGCAAGTATTGAATAGGACCCGATGCGGCATACGCCAAAAATGCGATCAGTAGAATGCGCGGGGGATCGCTGAACACGACGGCAAACACCAATACCACCGCAAGGATGGCTACAAACGGAACTCGCCCCTTCAAGTCCAGCTCTTTAAAGCTGTTGTACTTGATATTGCTGACCATCAACATACCCGCGGCAGCAACCAGCAGGGCCACCAGGAAGGACATTTTGGATCCCTGGATTCCATAATCACTGAATGCCCAGACAATGCCTGCAACCACACCGGCGGCGGCCGGGCTTGCCAAGCCAATAAAGTAGCGTTTATCTGCCGTGCCAACCTGGGTATTGAACCGCGCCAGACGCAATGCCGCACCCGCAACATAGATAAAGGCAACCATCCAGCCAACCTTGCCCATATCACCCAACGTCCAGCCAAAAGCCAGCAATGCAGGAGCGACGCCAAAGGCGACCATATCGGACAAGGAATCATATTCAGCGCCAAAAGCGCTTTCAGTATTGGTCATACGGGCAACGCGACCATCAAGGCCATCCAGCACCATCGCGACAAAAATAGCGATGGCAGCAAATGCAAAATACTTGCTCGCACCCGCAGCATCACCAGCGCTCATAGCACTTTGTGCGCTCATTGAGTTGATGATGGAGTAGAAACCAGCGAACAAGTTCGCCGTAGTGAAAAGGTTTGGCAGCAGATAGATACCACGATGCCGGACCTTACGGCCCTCAGCGTCATGCCCTTCTTCGACATGCTCATCGACAGGCAGCAGGCTATCGGCGTCTGAAGCCGTTTTTGGCTCTTCGGGACGTTCGCTCATGGACATTACCTTGCAACGATATGAAAATTTTCGATAGAGGCTTGCGGCCAAGACTCACCCGCAAACGATCCTGCTTTATACCAGAAGCGGCCGCTGAAACGAAAAAACGCGGCCGAGGCCGCGTTCTCTTTACGCTTGAAACTTAGTTTTTTGCTTTGTCGACGATTTTGTTCGCGCCAATCCAAGGCATCATCGAGCGCAGTTGCTCGCCGATAACTTCGATGCCGTGGGCGGCGTTATTACGACGCTTGGCGGTCATCGATGGGTAGCCTGTAGCACCTTCAGAGATGAACATCTTCGCGTATTCACCATCTTGAATGCGCTTCAGGGCATTACGCATGGCTTGACGGGATTCAGCATTGATCACTTCTGGCCCGGTCACGTACTCACCGTACTCAGCGTTGTTGGAGATCGAGTAGTTCATGTTGGCGATACCGCCTTCGTACATGAGATCAACGATCAACTTCAACTCGTGCAAGCATTCGAAGTAAGCCATTTCTGGCGCGTAACCCGCTTCAACCAGCGTTTCAAAGCCTGCTTTAACCAGCTCGACAGTACCGCCACAGAGAACAGCCTGCTCACCGAACAAGTCAGTTTCAGTCTCGTCCTTGAACGTCGTTTCGATAATACCGGTACGACCACCACCCACACCCGAAGCGTAGGACAGTGCAACGTTCTTGGCATTGCCCGAGGCATCCTGGTAGATAGCGATCAGATCAGGAATACCGCCGCCTTTTACGAACTCGGAACGAACGGTGTGACCGGGCGCTTTCGGCGCGATCATGATCACGTCGAGGTCAGCGCGAGGAACCACCTGGTTGTAATGGATCGCGAAACCGTGAGAGAACGCCAGCGTAGCGCCTTGCTTGATGTTCGGCTCGATTTCATTCTTGTACAGCGAGGACTGGAACTCGTCCGGGGTCAGAATCATCACAATGTCTGCAGCAGCAACGGCGCTGGCAACGTCAGACACTTTCAGACCGTGAGCTTCAGCCTTGGCGACAGTCGGCGAACCTTTACGCAGGCCAACAGTAACGTCTACGCCGGAATCTTTCAGGTTGCAGGCTTGAGCGTGACCCTGGGAGCCGTAACCGATGATGGCAACTTTTTTGCCCTGGATGATCGAAAGGTCGCAGTCTTTGTCGTAATAAACTTTCATGATTTTCCCTTATATATCCAGGCCATTCGGCCATGTACTACTTAATTGGAGTTAGATGCTGAGTACTTTGTCGCCACGAGCAATACCGGTAACGCCGCTGCGCACGGTTTCCAGGATCGATGCAGTGCCAATCGACTGAATGAAACTGTCGAGTTTGTCGCTGGTACCTGTCAACTGCACGGTGTAAACACTGGCGCTTACGTCAACGATCTGCCCGCGAAAAATATCCGTCGTGCGCTTGATCTCTGCACGCTGAGCGCCGGTCGCCTTGACCTTGACCAACATCAGTTCACGCTCGATGTGAGCACTCTCTGACAAGTCCACCAGCTTGACCACTTCGATCAGCTTGTTCAGGTTTTTAGTGATCTGCTCAATCACTTCGTCATGCCCCACCGTCGTCAGCGTCAGACGCGACAAAGTCGGGTCTTCTGTCGGCGCTACGGTCAGGCTTTCGATGTTGTAGTTACGCTGAGAGAACAACCCGACAACACGAGACAGAGCACCGGGTTCGTTTTCAAGAAGCAAAGAAATAATGTGCCGCATGATTAAGTACGCTCCGTCTTGCTCAGCCACATGTCGCGCATGGAGCCATCTTTGATCTGCATCGGGTAAACGTGCTCACTGGTATCAACCTGAATATCGAGGAACACCAGGCGATCTTTCATGGCGAAGGCTTCTTCCATCTTGGGCTTCAGGTCTTTCAGGTCAGTGATTCTGATACCCACGTGCCCATATGCCTCAGCCAGTTTGACGAAGTCTGGCAGCGACTCCATATAAGAGTGCGAGTGACGGCTGCCGTAGTTCATGTCCTGCCACTGACGAACCATCCCAAGTACGCCGTTGTTCAAGCTGATAATTTTTACCGGCAGGTCATATTGCAGACACGTGGACAGTTCCTGAATGTTCATTTGGATACTCCCCTCGCCCGTCACACACGCAACGTCAGCATCAGGGAAGTTCAGCTTCACACCCATTGCAGCCGGGAAACCAAAGCCCATCGTGCCCAGACCGCCAGAGTTGATCCAGCGATTAGGCTTGTTGAAACGGTAGTATTGGGCCGCAAACATTTGATGCTGCCCTACATCGGAAGTGACATACGCATCGCCTTTGGTCACTTCGCAGAGCATTTCGATCACAGCTTGAGGCTTGATCTTGCTGCCGTCACCTTTGTCATAAGGGAACAGGCCGCGATCGCCCCGCCACTCATCGATCTGCTTCCACCAGTTGGCAACTGCCTCAGGATCCGGCTTTTCACCGATATCCTTAAGGATGGCGACCATTTCTGTCATCACACTCTCTACAGGACCAACAATGGGCACATCAGCCTTGATGGTTTTAGAGATGGAAGCCGGATCGATATCGACATGAATAATCTTGGCGTTCGGGCAGAATTTGGACGGGCCGTTGATGACACGGTCATCAAAGCGCGCACCGACTGCCAAAATGACATCAGCGTTATGCATGGTCATGTTGGCCGTAAAGCTGCCGTGCATGCCCAGCATGCCGATGAACTGACGGTCAGTGCCCGGGTAGGCGCCCAACCCCATCAGCGTGTTAGTCACTGGCACGTTGAGCATTTTTGCCAATTCGGTCAGCGGCTCAGAACCGCCGCCCAGGATCACGCCGCCACCCGCATAGAGAACCGGGCGCTTGGCCGCCAGAAGCATCTCAACGGCTTTGCGGATTTGCCCCGAGTGCCCACGTACTGCCGGGCTGTAAGAGCGCAACTTGGCTTTTTTCGGGAAGACGTACTCGAACTTCTCAGCCGGATTGGTCATGTCTTTAGGGATATCGACAACCACCGGGCCGGGACGACCGGATTGCGCGAGATAGAACGCTTTTTTCATCACCTCCGGGATTTCGGAGGCATGCTTGATCATAAAGCTGTGCTTCACGATCGGCCGGGAGATACCGATCATGTCGGTCTCTTGAAACGCATCGGTTCCGACCATGGTGCTAGGCACCTGACCGGAAATGATCACCATCGGAATGGAGTCCATATAAGCCGTAGCGATACCGGTAATGGCGTTGGTTGCACCCGGCCCGGACGTGACCAGTACAACACCGGCTTTACCGGTGGCACGGGCATAACCGTCAGCCATATGGGTGGCAGCCTGTTCGTGTCGGACCAGGATGTGGGTGACTTCAGGTTCTTTGAACAGCGCATCGTAGACATGAAGGAGAGCACCACCTGGGTACCCGTAGATATTTTTGACACCTTCGTCGCGCAAAAAGCGGACAAGCATCTCACCGCCAGATAAAAGCTCCACGTTGTTCACCTCTAAAACGCCAGAATACCGCTCACAAAAATACGAACGGGTCTTAATAGGTTTACTTCTCAGCAGAGCATGAGCGACGGTAGTCGCCGACTACGTCAGCACTGACTGAGCAAGTATTGGGAACTCCCCAAGTGTTGCGGGGTTTTCCCACCCAGCGCGAGGTAACGCGTTGCGGGTGTAACAAGTCGGCGCGGGTGTGCGCCTCATGATCTGCTGAGAGGGTCTGCTTCTGGCAGTCCCTGTACAGCGGTCGTTGGATTCTTGTGTTTCAGCCTCTGCAAGTCAAGCAATAATTGCGCTTTTTTCCAACAAAGCGCATCAGAACTCATAAGAAGCGGGCTTGATGAGGGATAAAACGCGCGCGAATGGCGCAAAGCGGTAGAAATATGCGCTCGACTGCCGGAAAACCCGGCAGCCAGGCAATTAACGAGCGTCGACGATCAGTTGATCGAACTTTTTCAGCGCCGCACGCAATCCAAGGCTCTCAAGCGGACGGTCGGCATACACCATTTCGGCCATTTCGAGGATCCCGGACGCATTGGGCAAGGGAAGGTTGTGCTCAAGAATTTGCTTCATTCTTGTTAGGAAAACCCACTGCAACCATTGATGAAAGTCCAGCGTATCGACTGAAAAAGGCTCAACACTGGCCAAGGCTTCAGCACTGGGAGCCACATCGTCCCACCAGCCTTGCACGCGCAATTCGCGCTCAATCAACAGTAATTGGTCAGCAAGGGCCGCTACACGATCGTCCATCAGAGACTTACCTTCGCTTTTTGACGCGCAGATGCAGCGCCGGCGGCATCACCTTGCTTTTCGCGGGCTTGAGCAATCAAACCCCATAGGCTCGCCTGCAAGTCGGGACGACCATTGGCGAAGGTCAGGCCGCGGCGGGCAAATTGCTCCGCCTGTGCGGCATCCCCTTGAGCCATGCGCACCTGAGCCAGACGATAAAGCACCTGCGGCTCACGAGGCGCTACTCGCTGCGCCCGCTCCAGACTCGAGGAAGCGCCATTCAAATCGCCACTGGATTGTTGTTGTTGAGCGGTTGTCAGCAGCGCCAGCACCGGCCCGTCCAATTGCTCATCAGCTGCCAGACCACCACTGCTGGAGGGAATTCCGCTTGGGCTCACTGGAGCCGGGGCCGTGTAGGTCGTGCTCGGTGTGTAGCTTCCCGTACTGATGGGCGCTGAGGCCGGCCCAGGAGTAATCGGCCCTGGCGTAAAAGGCGCGCTGCTTATGGGAGTCGAAACAGCTGCCCCGCCCCCCGGAATCATCACAACGACACCCGAGTCCTGAGGAATCGCCTGCGCCTGAGCTGCACGAGCTGCCGTCGCCTGCGGATAATGACTGGCGGTGCGCTGAGCCGATACACGCTCGTTGTTTGACACAGGTACACCCGAGTCGACCACAGGGATAGAACCCTGCGGCACGCTCGCGCAGCCATTAAGCAAAGCAAAGGCTGAAACAGCCGGAATCCACCACTTGTTCACGTCTAATCCTCTTTGCTTAATTCAACCAGCCCTTGACCCAATCCATCACTGCTTCACCCGGCGCAGGCTCCTGCGCACCACAACTGGCGCCAGCTGGCGGCTCACTGCCGCGAATATACGGCATCTGCACTGCACCCGGGCAATTGGCATCGGAACCCTGGCCCGTGTGCGGGTCAATCCAGGCTTGAACAATGTTATCCGGCTGCGGCATATCCAACGGTAATGGGTCAGCTTTTTTCATAAAGCTCGTCCACACCTGCAAGGCACCGGTAGCCCCCGTAAACGGCGTTTTGCCGTTATCGTCGCGGCCCAGCCAGACAACGGCCAGCACGTCCTGGCTAAAACCGGCGAACCAACTGTCTCGCGAGTCATTACTGGTACCTGTCTTACCCGCCACAGCGAGGCTTCTCGGTAACACGTTATAGACCGAGCGCCCCGTACCCTCACGCATCACATGTTGCATAGCGTTTTGAATCAAAAAGATTGAAGCCGGGTCAAAACGCTGCTGGATCTGGAATGGATAGCGCTTGAGCGGCTCGCCTTCTGCCGTCAATACACTGCGGATACCGCGCATCGGTGTATTAAAACCACCGTTGGCCAGCGTCTGATACATAGTCGCCACTTCAATAGGGCTCAAGGCGCCAGCACCCAGCAACATGGATGGAAACGCAGGGAACTCTCGCTCAACACCCAATCGTGCCAGGGTTTTAAGCACATTGGGTACGCCGACTTCCTGCCCCAATCGAACGGTGCCCAAGTTGTAAGAGTTCATCATCGACTGGTATAGGAAAACGGTACCGTGGGAGCGGCGATCGTAGTTCTGAGGCTTCCAGATCTGGCCATCAGCCCCTTTAACCGACAGCGGTTCATCTGACAGCCAACTGGTCAATGTGTACTGGCTCGGACGCTCAAGCGCTGTCAAATAAACAGCTGGCTTGATTAGCGAACCAATTGGACGCACGGCATCCAACGCGCGGTTGAAGCCTGCATACCCTGGCATCCGGCTGCCAATCAGTGCTTGCACCTCACCCGTTTCAGGATTGGTCACCACCATTGCAGCCTCAACTTCGTCCGAACCCTTGCGCCCGGACAGACGTTTAAAGGTTTCACCGACGGCGGCTTCTGCCTTCATTTGCAGGATCGGGTCAAAACTGGTGAAGATCCGCAGCCCTTCTTCAGTCAAGTCTTCGTCCCGATAATCCTCACGTAACTGGCGCTTGACCAAATCGAGGAACCCCGGGAATGAGCTGTCTGCCAAACTGCCCCGCTTGGTCACACCCAATGGCATTTTCTTGGCGGCAGCTACTTGCTCCGCCGTCGCGACGCCTTGCTGCTCCAGCAAGTCGAGAACTAGGTTACGACGTTCCAGAGCACGCTCAGGATAGCGACGGGGGTTGTAGGCCGAGGGACCTTTTACCATCCCTACCAATAACGCCACTTGATGCAACTTGAGCTCAGCCAGTGGCTGGCTAAAGAAGAACTGGCTGGCCAGGCCAAAACCATGGACTGCCCGTTGACCGTCCTGACCGACGAACACTTCGTTCAGATAAGCTTCAAGAATCTCACGCTTGTCGTAATGCAACTCAAGCAACAAAGCCATCATTGCTTCGGTCAACTTGCGACTCAAGCTACGTTCATTTGTCAGGTAGAAGTTTTTGACCAACTGCTGAGTCAAGGTACTGCCACCCTGACGCATTTGCCCGGATGACGTATTGACCCACATCGCTCGGATAATGGATTTAGGCGACACCCCAAAGTGATGGTAGAAATCCCGGTCCTCTACCGTTACCAGCGTCTCAAGCAGGAACGGCGGTACCTGATCAATATTGATCAAAATGCGGTCTTCAAGGTTTTTCGGGTAAAGGCCGCCTACGAGTAAAGGCTCAAGCCGCACGACGGGCAGTTTTGAACCGCTGGTCGACGAAAGCTCTGCGACATAATCACCCGAAAATCGCACCCGTACCGGCTGTGATTTTTCGGCCCCTTCATAAAACTGAAAACCACGGGTATTGAGGTTAACCGTGTTGCCATTGACTGCTGCAACGCCGGGACCATTGACTACGCTTTCGCGACGATAGCCGAGCGCATCAAGCTCAGTAAGAAAGTCATTCTTGGCCAGCTTCTGGCCGACGAACAGCTCAAGCGGGCGTGCGTACACCTTGGCAGGAATGGTCCAGCGCTTGCCGGAGAACTTTTCCTGAACGATGGCATCGAGGTACATGGCAAAACCTGCCAGTACAACCAGGCCTACCAGACTGAGCTTAAGAGCCCAGCCCAGCCAGCGCCGTGGACCACCGGAAGGACGTTTGGAACGGGTGCGAGAAGATCGGGTTCGAGTCATGGCGCGAGATTATACGCACTTTGTTCATGTTCATCATGCGCAGCCCGGCGGTTTGCAGTACCGCTGTCAGCAGCCATAATGGCCACCATTATTTTTCTAAACCTTGAAGGATCAACCGTGAGCCAGAATTTGATTGCCGCCCTGAAAAACCCGGATCTTTACCCACATGAAGTCGATGGATTTCAGGTTATCGAGACGCACATTTCCTGGGTCATCCTCACCGGCTCATATGCCTACAAGATGAAAAAACCGGTTAACTTCGGATTTCTGGACTTTACCGATCTCAGTGCCCGCGAGCACTTCTGCAAAGAAGAGCTACGCCTGAACCAGCGCTTGACCGAAGGTCTGTACCTTGACGTCTTGCCCATCACGGGCACAGCCGAGGCGCCGGTGCTGGGCGGAGAAGGAACGGCCATTGAATATGTATTGAAAATGCGTCAATTCCCGCAAAGCCAACTGCTGAGTACGTTGCAAGCCAACGGCGAGTTAAATGCTGCTCATATTGATGAAATGGCCCAGCAGATTGCACGCTTCCACGCCCATGCCCCTCATGTGCCTCTGGAGCATTACCAAGGCACCCCGCAAGCCGTCATGGACCCAGTGCTCCAGAATTTCGAGCAAATTCGCCCGTTTCTTTCGGACAAAACTGACCTGCAACAATTGGATGCACTCCAGGCGTGGGCTCAAGCGAGCTTTGAGCGTCTAAAGCCGCTACTTGAGAAGCGTAAGGCCGAAGGTTTTATTCGCGAATGCCACGGCGATATTCACCTGGGCAACGCGACTCTAATTGATGGCAAGGTGGTTATTTTCGACTGCATTGAATTCAATGAGCCCTTCCGCTTCACCGACGTGTATGCCGATACCGCGTTTCTGGCGATGGACCTGGAGGATCGTGGGTTGAAATCCTTGGCTCGACGGTTCGTCAGTCAGTACCTGGAGCTGACCGAGGACTACCAAGGGCTGGAACTGCTGAACTTCTATAAAGCCTACCGCGCACTGGTTCGCGCCAAGGTCAGCCTGTTCAGCATGCCTGCAGAAGCCAGCCCTGTTCAACGGGCCGCCACCCTTCGCCAATACCGCAACTATGCCAACCTGGCAGAAAGCTACAGCACTATCCCTTCACGCTTTCTTGCTATTACTCACGGGGTGTCTGCCGTGGGCAAAAGCTCCGTCTCCATGCGTCTTGTCGAGTCATTGGGGGCGATTCGTATCCGTTCAGATGTAGTCCGCAAGAAGATGTTTGGTAATCAACAGTCTGAAAATGCAGTAGGTACAGGTATTTATAACGCTGATGCAAGCGCTGCTACCTACACAAAACTTCACGAACTGGCTGGAATCGTCCTCCGTGCAGGCTTCCCGGTCGTACTCGACGCGACCTACCTCAAACGTGCGCAACGCGATGCCGCTGCCAAAGTCGCTGAAGCAACAGGTGTCCCTTGCCTGATCCTGGATTGCACCGCCCCCGATGCCGTCATTGAAGGCTGGCTGGCCCATCGCAGAGCCATTGGCACTGATCCGTCCGATGCCACACTGGAAGTGGTCAAGGCTCAACAAGCTAGCCGGGAGCCGCTTGGGGCAGATGAAATATTGCACAGCAAGCGTGTTGAAACCCACAACAGTAAAAGCCTCGACACCCTGATTGCTGACATCCGTCAGCGCTTGCCGGGCCTGTAAGTGTTCGGGTGCGCTGTCAAACACCGTGATTTAACGGCGCACCCACAGCGATACTATAATGCCAGTATCGATCACGCAGGAGTCTCCCCATGAGTCACCCTTCAGTACTGGCGTCAGCCCTCTACACACTGCTGCATGAAGACAACATCAACGGGTTTAATCAACAGCGCCCAGATGGGCCCGTCGATATGCGCGGGGGAGATTTTCGAGGACTGGATCTGCGTGAGCTCAATGCGAACGACATAGATTTTACTGATGGCTACTTCCGCTCAGCCGATTTGCGCGGCCTAGACTTGCGCACTGCCTGCATCGAAGGCGCCAGCCTGGCTCATGCACAAATTTCGGGTGCGTACTTTCCCGTAGAACTGACAGCCGATGAAATATTGATGTCGGTTAATTTCGGGACTCGGTTGCGCTACCGCACCCGGTAATACAAATACGACACTTCGCCGCTAAGCCACGCTCGGGAGTCAAGCTCGCAAGAAGGGCCGACGCAAGCGCTCTGCCTTCTACGTTCTGCGCTGTGCCATCGGCCTTTTCTTTAGCTCTATTCATGTTATGGCACCGCATGCTTGTTCCAAAAACGACTAATAGGCAGCGCTATTCCTACCTGCCGCTACACTTCAGTAAAAACCGTTTCGTCCCGTAAACGCTGAGCTCACGCCGTCGCAAGGAGAGCTGATGAACGATGAACTTCAGCATTTGAAGAATCTTGGCAAAACGTCAGCGCAATGGCTTCACGCTGTGGGTATTCATAGCGCATCGGACTTGAAACGTCTGGGTGCCGTGGATGCCTACCGGGCGGTCAAGGCTAGAGGTTTCAGAGCCTCCAAGGTATTGCTGTATGCCATTGAGGGCGCATTGCTGGATGTGCACTGGAACGACATCCCTGTCGAGCGCAAAGAAGCGCTTAATCGGCAAGTCGATCAGTTGGCCACGTCGCGAAAAAGCTGAAACAACCGTTTACGCGCTTATGGATCAAGCTGAAAACAGTTGTTGACATGGAAATGAGAATTGTTATGATTACGCCATCTGGTCGCGAGACCAGCCGATATTCTGAAAGGCCCTTGGTTCGGACTCTCAGAACATCTCCTCATCAGGCTAATCACGGTTATTTGACCCGGCTCTTGCCGGGTCTTTTTTTGCCTGTGAAAAAGCCCTCGCTAAATACCAAGCATTTGGCTTCAGCGCGCAATAATCAGCGGGTGACCCAATTCGGGGTGCGGTTGCACCAGTACATCCAGACCGAATACGGCTTTGAGCAAATCGGGTTGCAATACTGCCTGTGGACAACCCAGTGCACAGGGGCGCCCCGACTCCAGCAGTAACAAGCGATCGCAATAACGCGCAGCCAGATTCAAGTCATGCAGAATGATCAGCACGGCCGCCCCGCGATCAGCGAATGCGCGAATGGCCTTTAACGTCGTGTGTTGATGCAAAGGGTCGAGCATTGAAGTTGGCTCATCCAACAACAGGGTTTGACCATTTTGCCCGGGCCATAATTGCGCCAGCACGCGCGCCAAGTGAACGCGCTGACGTTCGCCACCTGATAACGCCAAGTAGCTGCGACCCGCTAAATGTCCAACATCCGCAGTCTCCAGAGCGTCATGGATTATCTGTGCATCGCGCACCCGCCCTGTCTGATGAGGCAAGCGCCCCATACCCACCACTTCCTCTACTCGAAATGCAAAATCCAGCGTCGATGTTTGCGGCAAAACAGCTAATCGTCGGGCACGTTCGGGGCCTTTCCATTGCCCCAGAGGTTGATCATCCAGCAACACCCGCCCTTCTGAGGGCGCAAGCTCCCCGCACAACGCCGACAATAGGGTACTTTTACCCGCGCCGTTTGGCCCTAGCACCCCAAGCACTTCACCCGCCCGCACCTCAAGGGATACATCTGCCAGCACGATTTTTTCACCGCGTCGGATGTGCAACTTTTCAGTGCGCAGCATCAGTGGCGGCCTCGCAGCAGTAAATAGAGAAAAAAGGGCGCGCCCAGGAATGCGGTAACGATACCAATCGGCAATTCCGCTGGCGCTAAAGCCAGTCGTGCAATCAGGTCGGCAAACAGCAACAGGGTAGCGCCCGCCAGTACAGAAGCGGGTAGCAGCACTCGATGATCTGGCCCCGCCAGCAGTCGTACCAGATGAGGAACTACCAACCCGACAAAGCTGATCATTCCAGCCGCGGCTACTGCTGCACCGACCCCCAGCGCTGTACACAACACCAGCTCACGCTTGAGACCTTCCACATTGATGCCCAGATGACTGGCTTCGGACTCGCCCAACAACAACGCATTCAGCGCCTTGGCCCGACGCGGCAACCACAAGGCCACACCCGCCGTGACTACCAGCAACGGCCATAACCGTGCATAGCTGGCGCCATTAAGGCTTCCCAAGTTCCAGAATGTCAGCGTGCGCAACGTCGCATCATCAGCCAGATAGGTGAAAAAACCCACGATAGAGCCTGCCAGCGCGGTCAGTGCGATCCCTGCCAGTAACATCACGCCCACATGAGTCTGACCATTACGACGACCGACTCGATACACCAGCGCGGTGACAGCCAGCCCCCCGACGAACGCACAAAACGACAATAAATAAGGGCCTAAAAACTCAGGCAGCCCGCCCAGGGCTGCGCCTCCCACAATCGCTATCGCCGCGCCCAAAGAGGCGCCGCTGGACACGCCGACCAAGGCCGGGTCTGCCAATGGGTTGCGAAACAATCCCTGCATCGCCACCCCGGACAACGCCAGCACGCCGCCAACCGCCAGTCCCAGCAAAGTCCGCGGCAAACGAATCTGCCCCAGTATCAACTCGGCCTGCTCCAGTCCCTCGCCATGAACAGGCACTCCCATCAGGCGCAATGCCGCACGCAAGGTATCAATTAAAGGCAGGCTCACCGGCCCCAAGGCCAGTGACAACCAAACAGCCAGTACGCACAGCGCACCCAACCCAATAAACAATGAGCGAGGCTTAACCAGTGTCCTCATGGGTTTGCAGGCGCCTTGGGATAAAACTCAGCGGTCAGCTGCTTCAAACTGGCCGGTAAACGCGGGCCAAGTCCTCCGACCAACAGTGTTGGATCAAGCTCATACAAACGCCCATCCTTAGCGGCCTTGATCGACGCCAGAATTGGGTTTTCTTTCATCAATGCCTTTCGAGCGGACTCACCAGTCAGTGCGCGATCGGCAAACACCAGCACCTCAGGGTTCAGCCCAACCAGCGCTTCAACAGAAAATGGTTTATACCCCGAATGCGTCGCCAAGTTGTGCCCACCCGCTTGGGTCAACAGCCAGTCCGCTGACGTGCCCTTGCCCGCAATCATCGGTTTGCCCCCTGCATGGCCCAACAGCAACAGCACACCCGGCGCTTTTTGAGTGGCTTGCGCTCGTTTCACCTGCTGCTGATGCGCCTGCAATTGCTGTTGGTAATCCATAAGCAGTTGTGCGGCGTGCGCCTCATCACCCAACAAATGCCCTAAATGGGTGAGTGTCGCCTCAAGGCTTGCCAGGTCAGGCTGAGCCGAAAACATCTCAACGGGCACCCCCGCCCCACGAATCTGCGCCAACACCGGCGGCGGCCCCATTTCATCCGTGCCAATCAAAACATCGGGCTTCAAGCTCAAGATTCCCTCTGCAGAAAGCTGGCGCTGGTATCCCACACTGGGTAGAGACTTAAGTGAATGCGGGTGTTGGCTGGTAGTATCGACCCCAACCAATTTAGACTCCGCGCCCAACACACTGACCCACTCCGATAGCGCACCTCCAACACTGACCCAGCGTTGCGGCAAATCGCTGGCCAAACTCGCATGACTGATCACAAGGCCAGTACATAGGGCAATCAGGTGGGTACTCAAGCGCATACAGAGATGTTCCTTGATAAAGAGGGCACAACGGGCAAGGTTCGGGTGATGCAGCCAAGAGACCCTTGCAGCTGAAGCTCTATTTGATAATTGTTTGCATTTGCACGTCAACCTAATAACCCGCCCTGATGTCAGCCACGGGTAAATTCACATGGGACTTCAATGATTTTTTTATGCCTGTCAGAGGCACTGCTTGAAGGCACTGCCCGAGGTTTCGAACACAATGGCGTGCGTATGTTGGCAGTGCGGCGCGAAGGTCAGGTGTACGTTTACAAAAATCGCTGCCCGCATCGCGGTGTTCCACTGGAGTGGCAACCGGATCAGTTTCTCGACCCCAGCGCCAGCTTGATCCAATGCGCGACTCATGCCGCATTATTTTTGATTGAAAGCGGCGAGTGCGTTGCCGGACCTTGTGCCGGACAGTCCCTGACAGCCCTTCAATGTCGAGAAGATACAAGAGGGATCTGGATCACACCCCCTGTGTCAGAGGAAGACGTCTAAGCGGCGATCAACCACAATTGCATCCGGCGACAAGCTGACCCCGTACGCCAACACCTCAACGCCAGAGGCAATAGCCTCTCGCAAAGCAGCTGCGTAGCCAGGGTCGATTTCTTCGGCCGGGCGCACGGCGTCGATCCCGGTTAGATTGACGCAGTACAACTGCACCGCTCGCACACCCTGCAGGGCCAGGCTGGCCAGTTCCCGCAAGTGCTTGGCGCCGCGTAGCGTCACGGCATCCGGGAATGCGGCTATACGCGTGTCATCGAACCCTAGCGTCACGCTTTTCACCTCGACATAGGCAAACCCCTGCGGATACTCCAGCCGGAAATCAATCCTGCTATTTTCTTGCCCATAAGCAACTTCGCGCTTAAGTGCCGTAAACCCCTTAAGTTCGGTGATAACACCTGCTAGCAACGCCTCCTCAATCAAACGATTGGCACGCCCGGTGTTGACGCAAGCGAGCCTTCCTTGCGGTGTTTCGCTGATTTCCCACGTACCAGGGAGTTTACGTTTCGGATCATTAGAGCGGCTGAACCAGACCTGTCCCCCTTCGACCATACAATTGAGCATCGAGCCCGTATTAGGGCAGTGAATAGTCATCAACTCGCCACTAACTGTCTCGATATCCGCCAAAAAACGCTTATAACGTTTAATCAAGCGACCCTCTTCCAAACCCGGAGAAAAGTGCATCAGCCCCTCCAGCTTTTCAAGCCGCGGGCTATCCGGTCCACAGCCTCCTGAAGACGATCCAGATTTTGCGTATAGGCAAAACGTACGTGATGGCCGGATTGATAGCGCCCAAAATCCAGTCCCGGCGTAATGGCTACGTGCTCTGTTTCAAGAAAATGCCGGCAAAAGGCGAAGGCATCGCCACCAAACGCGCTGATATCGGCATACAGATAAAAGGCACCCTCCGGCTCTACCGCAATGCCAAAACCCAACTCGCGCAACGCCGGTAGCAAAAAGTCGCGACGACGACCGAACTCGGCCCGGCGCGCTTCCAAAATGGCCAACGTCTGCGGCTCAAAGCAGGCTAGCGCCGCGTATTGCGCCATGCTTGGCGCGCTGATGTAGAGGTTTTGTGCCAGTTTTTCCAGATCGGCAACTGCCTCAGGTGGCGCGACTAGCCAGCCTAGCCTCCAGCCGGTCATACCAAAATACTTAGAGAAACTGTTGAGTACAAAAGCGCTGTCATCCACCTCAAGCACGCTTGCAGCGTCGCAACCGTACGTCAGGCCGTGATAGATCTCATCCACCACCAAGTGCCCGTTACGCGCCTTGATAGCAGCGGACAACGACGCAAGCTCATCTCGCGTCAAAAGGGTGCCGGTGGGG
Organism: Pseudomonas sp. 2024-210; assembly: GCF_045062345.1. Lineage (NCBI taxonomy): Bacteria > Pseudomonadati > Pseudomonadota > Gammaproteobacteria > Pseudomonadales > Pseudomonadaceae > Pseudomonas > Pseudomonas sp. 2024-210. The sequence goes on from NZ_JBJGEJ010000011.1 coordinate 17,401, forward strand.
TTGGCCGGTGATGCGACCAATGCCCCAACACTGTCCTGATCCCAATAACGCTCAACCAGATCAGCCGTGAGTTGATAACGCACATCGGGCCCTACAGGAACAAGCTGAGCGGCCCCCTCCACAAGACGTAAGAAATGCCTGTTACATGGGTAGCCGGGGTCAGCAAGTAGCCAATGCTTTCCCGGATCGACCAGTAAGCTGCTGGCTAAAAGTAGGGCCCCGGAGCCACCCGGGGTGATCAGAATTCGCGAAGCATCGATGTTCAAACCATAACGCTGGTGATAAAAACCCGAAATGGCTTCACGTAGCTCTGGCAGGCCACGAGCGGCTGTATAGCGCGTTTTGCCTGCCGCCAAAGCGGCTTGGCCGGCAGCGATGATGGGCTCAGCCGTAGTGAAGTCCGGCTCGCCTATTTCGAGGTGAATCACATCGTGTCCCGCCGCTTGCAATTCATTGGCGCGGGCCAACAACGCCATGACATGGAACGGTTCGATCGCGCGACTGCGCGCACTGTAAGACTGAGCCATAAGCCTGCCTTTGTGGGTAAGCAAAAGCCGGATTCTACCCAAGCACTGTCACAAGAGAGAGTGAATTAGAGTCTTACACTGCACATGAGTAGAACCAAACGGCGCAAGCATTGGTCACAGCTCGACTAAAATTATTTATTCAGCCACTAATCTCAAGCATCACAGGCTCCAGACACAACCACCGGCGGCAGGCCAGACAACAGGGAGTAGCGCGGCCCGATTTGATCTGGTAAGTTCGCCCGCTTGCAGCCGCAGGGCCGGCAGGTGTCGGTGATGTTGCAATCCTGCGCAATGGATTAGAAGAATGAGAGGCGGTCCATTTCATGCCCACACAAGCTAAGCAACAGAATAGTCAACTCAGCGGCTTCGAACCGTACGTTGAAACGAAGGGTGAAGAGTACATGGGCGAGCGCATGCGCAAGCACTTCACCAAGATTCTGCAAAAGTGGAAACAGGACTTGATGCAGGAAGTTGACCGCACCGTTGATCACATGAAAGACGAAGCGGCAAATTTTCCTGACCCGGCCGACCGCGCTAGCCAGGAGGAGGAATTCAGCCTGGAACTGCGTGCCCGCGATCGCGAGCGCAAGCTGATCAAGAAAATCGACAAGACGCTGCAATTGATCGAAGACGAAGAATACGGCTGGTGTGAATCCTGCGGCGTCGAAATCGGCATTCGTCGACTTGAGGCCCGCCCTACCGCCGACATGTGCGTAGACTGCAAAACCTTGGCTGAAATCAAGGAAAAACAAGTCGGCAAGTAATCGCCGGTTTGACCAAATGGGGCGTGCGAACGCCCCATTTTTGTTTCTGAAATTAAGTCCTACGGCCGGGTAGCTGCTGCACTGGCTGCAATAAGGACTGAAGGTTCCTCACACTAACGGGACTGCTGCCGCCCCCCATCGCAGCCTTCGGCAGCGGCTACAGGATCTTTGCCATGACGGCTTGTTCAACCCCTGCTTACACCGGGCGCTTTGCCCCTACGCCCAGTGGCCATTTGCACTTTGGTTCATTGGTTGCAGCCCTCGCCTCTTACCTTGATGCCCGCTCGGTGGGTGGCCGCTGGTTGCTGCGAATGGAAGATCTCGACCCCCCGCGGGAAATGCCCGGCGCTCAAGCCGCCATCCTCGATGCATTGGAGCGGTATGGCTTCGAGTGGGACGGTGAGCTGGTACGTCAAAGCGACCGCCACGAGGCGTATGCCCAAGTGCTCGATCGGTTGTTTAGCCAGGGGCTGGCCTATGCCTGCACCTGTTCGCGCAAACAACTTGAGGGCTATAAAGGTATCTATCCCGGTTTTTGCCGAAATGCCGGCAACTCAATCGAGAACGCCGCCATTCGTTTACGTGTGCCTGAACTGCAGTACGCGTTTAAGGACAGGGTTCAAGGGGAATTCCGCCAGCACCTGGGTCGCGAGGTGAGCGATTTTGTGATTCGTCGCCGTGACGGTCTTTATGCCTACCAGTTGGCGGTGGTACTCGACGATGCCTGGCAGGGCGTGACTGATATCGTGCGCGGCGCTGACTTGCTGGACTCCACCCCACGCCAGCTCTACATGCAGGAGCTACTGGGGCTGTCACAGCCGCGCTACCTGCACGTGCCATTGATCGTGCAACCGGATGGCCACAAGCTTGGAAAATCTTACCGTTCGCCACCTCTGACGACCGATCAAGCCACACCACTGCTGTTGCGTGCCCTGCGTGCATTGGGCCAGAAGCCTGACGAGGGCCTTGAGCACGCCAGCCCGCGTGAAATTCTTAAATGGGGGATCCAGCACTGGAATGCCGAGCTGATCCCACGCACGCTCACGTTGGCCGAAGCGCAGTTACGCTGAACCCTGTTGAAGGTGACAGCCATCCGTTACCATCGCCGCACGTTTCGAGCATGCGGCCAGTAAAAGAGAGGGCAGGATGTATATCTATAGATTGGTCCTGTTGCTGGTTGTAGGGATCTACTTGTTTTCACCCGCCATCATGGATTGGTGGATCGATGCGACGGGCGCTTGGTACAGGCCTTATCTGCTTTGGCTGATTCTGATCGTAGTGACCTTTATTTTGCAGAGCCAAAAAGATGCCGATGAGCTTTAGCCTCACCCAGATGATTCTCATCAGCGCCGCCTACCTGACGGTTCTCTTTGGCGTAGCCTGGATCAGTGAGCGCGGCATGATCCCGCGATCAATCATTCGCCACCCGCTGACTTACACGTTGTCTTTGGGGGTGTACGCCAGCGCCTGGGCTTTTTACGGTACGGTGGGGCTGGCTTACGAATACGGCTACGGCTTCCTCTCCAGCTACCTCGGAGTCTCCGGGGCATTTCTTCTGGCGCCCGTGCTCCTGTACCCCATTCTAAAAATCACCCGCACCTATCAACTTTCATCACTCGCCGACCTTTTTGCGTTCCGCTTTCGCAGCACCTGGGCCGGGGCACTGACCACGATTTTCATGTTGATTGGCGTCCTGCCACTGCTGGCCTTGCAAATTCAGGCCGTCGCCGACTCCATCAGCATCCTCACACGCGAGCCAGTGCAACACCGCGTAGCCCTCAGCTTTTGCGCATTGATCACTCTGTTCACGATTTTCTTCGGTTCAAGGCACATTGCCACTCGGGAAAAGCATGAAGGGTTGGTGTTTGCCATCGCCTTTGAGTCAGTGATCAAACTCATCGCAATCGGTGGCGTTGGCCTCTACGCCTTATATGGGGTCTTCGATGGCCCGCAACAGCTCGAGGTATGGTTACTGCAAAACCAGACTGCCCTCGCCGCTCTGCATACCCCATTACAAGAAGGGCCGTGGCGTACCCTGCTGTTGGTGTTTTTTGCATCCGCCATCGTGATGCCGCACATGTATCACATGACGTTCACTGAAAACCTCAACCCGCGCGGGCTTGTCAGCGCCAGCTGGGGCTTGCCGCTGTTCCTGCTGCTAATGAGCCTCGCCGTGCCGCTGATTCTATGGGCCGGTCTCAAACTGGGCGCCACCACCAATCCCGAGTACTTCACCTTGGGTGTGGGTATTGCCGCCAACAGCAAGCCGTTGGCATTACTCGCTTATGTCGGTGGGCTGTCAGCTTCCAGCGGGTTGATTATCGTGACCACGCTGGCACTGTCAGGCATGGCATTGAATCATCTGGTCTTGCCGCTCTACCAGCCACCCGCCGAAGGCAATATCTACCGCTGGCTGAAATGGACCCGACGTGCGCTGATCGTGGCCATCATTATGGCCGGCTACGGCTTTTACCTCCTGATGGGCGCAGAGCAGGATCTGGCCAACCTCGGCATTGTCGCGTTTGTCGCCACCTTGCAATTTCTGCCGGGCGTTCTGTCAGTCCTGTACTGGCCAACGGCGAATCGACGCGGCTTTATCGCCGGGTTGCTGGCCGGCATTCTGGTGTGGATGGCCAGCATGCTGTTCCCGTTGATCGGCAATTTTCAGGGCTTTTACATCCCGTGGCTGAACATGATCTACGTGCTGGACGATACCAGCTGGCACATGGCAGCCATCGCCTCACTCGCTGCAAACGTACTGATGTTCACGCTGATATCTCTGTTTACCAATGCCAGCCCCGAAGAAGCCAGCGCCGCCGAAGCCTGCGCGGTGGATAACGTTCGTCGCCCGCAACGACGCGAATTGCACGCCGCATCGCCACAAGAGTTTGCCACTCAACTTGCCAAACCTCTGGGGGCAAAAGCAGCGCAAAAAGAAGTCGAACAAGCCTTGCGCGACCTGTTTCTGCCCTTCGACGAGCGTCGTCCGTACGCCTTGCGCCGCCTGCGCGATCGTATTGAGGCCAACCTTTCGGGGTTGATGGGCCCCAGCGTTGCTCAGGACATGGTCGAAACCTTCTTGCCCTACAAATCGAGCGGCGAAAGCTACGTGACCGAAGATATTCACTTCATCGAAAGCCGGCTTGAAGACTACCACTCTCGCCTGACCGGACTGGCGGCAGAACTGGACGCCCTGCGCCGCTACCACCGCCAAACCCTGCAAGAGTTGCCGATGGGTGTGTGCTCACTGGCCAAAGACCAGGAGATCCTGATGTGGAATAAAGCCATGGAGGAACTGACTGGCATCCCCGCACAGCGAGTGGTGGGTTCGCGCATGAGCACGCTGGGCAATCCGTGGCGTGAACTGCTGCAAGGGTTTATCGACTTGCCCGATGAGCACTTGCACAAACAACACTTGGCTCTCGACGGTCAAACCCGCTGGCTGAACCTGCACAAGGCAGCCATTGACGAGCCGTTGGCACCGGGCAACAGCGGCTTGGTGTTACTGGTTGAAGACCTGACCGAGACTCAAATGCTCGAAGACAAACTGGTGCACTCCGAGCGACTGGCCAGTATCGGACGACTGGCGGCGGGGGTGGCGCATGAAATCGGCAACCCGGTGACCGGCATCGCCTGCCTGGCGCAAAACCTGCGTGAAGAGCGCGAAGATGACGAAGAGCTGACAGAAATCAGCAGCCAGATACTTGAACAGACCAAGCGCATCTCTCGCATTGTGCAGTCCTTGATGAGCTTCGCCCACGCCGGCAGCCACCAGCACAATGACGAGCCCGTCTGTCTGGCTGAAGTAGCCCAGGATGCGATTGGCTTGCTGGCGTTGAACCGGCGCAATTTTGAAGTGCAGTTCTATAACCTGTGCGACCCCGACCACTGGGTCGAGGGCGATCCTCAGCGATTAGCGCAAGTGTTGATCAACCTGCTGTCGAACGCCCGTGACGCCTCGCCTGCCGGCAGTGCTGTGCGGGTCAAAAGTGAAGCTGGCGAGCACACCATTGATCTGATCGTGGAAGACGAAGGAACAGGCATTCCGAAGAACATCATGGACCGATTATTCGAGCCTTTTTTCACCACCAAGGACCCCGGCGAAGGCACCGGTCTGGGCCTTGCACTGGTCTATTCCATCGTTGAAGAGCATTATGGACAAATCACCATCGACAGCCCGGCTGACATTCAAAGCCAACGCGGGACCCGTATTCGGGTCACCCTGCCGCGTCATGTCGAAGCGACGTCCGCTGTGAACTGAGACCGTCGAGAGAACTGAATCAATGCCGCATATTTTGATCGTCGAAGATGAAACCATCATCCGCTCCGCACTGCGCCGCTTACTGGAGCGCAACCAATACCAGGTCAGCGAAGCGGGCTCGGTACAGGAAGCGCAAGAGCGTTTCAGTATTCCCTCGTTCGACTTGATTGTCAGCGATCTGCGATTGCCCGGTGCCCCCGGAACTGAACTGATCAAACTGGGCCAAGGCAAGCCAGTGCTGATCATGACCAGCTATGCCAGTCTGCGCTCTGCCGTGGACTCCATGAAAATGGGCGCAGTGGACTACATTGCCAAGCCGTTCGACCACGACGAAATGCTGCAAGCCGTGGCACGTATCCTGCGAGATCGCCAAAGCGCCCAAAGCACATCCGTCGAGCGCCCTGCCAAGGCCGATAGCACAGACAAAAATACGGTCGATAACAGTAACAGCGAGATCGGCATCATCGGCTCCTGCCCGCCAATGCTGGACATGTACAACAAAATACGCAAAGTGGCGCCAACTGACTCCAACGTCCTGATTCAAGGGGAGTCGGGTACCGGTAAAGAGTTGGTAGCCCGCGCATTGCACAACCTGTCGCGACGCGCAAAAGCGCCGATGATTTCGGTTAACTGCGCGGCAATCCCCGAGTCACTGATCGAATCAGAATTGTTTGGCCACGAGAAAGGCGCATTTACCGGCGCCAGCGCAGGTCGTGCCGGCCTCGTTGAAGCAGCCGATGGCGGAACATTGTTCCTCGACGAAATTGGCGAATTGCCTATTGAGGCCCAAGCGCGCTTGCTGCGGGTGCTGCAAGAAGGTGAAATTCGTCGCGTAGGATCGGTGCAATCCCAAAAAGTGGATGTACGCCTGATCGCTGCTACTCACCGTGACCTCAAGAGCCTGGCCAAAGTGGGTCAGTTTCGCGAAGACTTGTACTACCGATTGCACGTTATCGCCCTCAAGCTCCCGCCCTTGCGCGAACGCGGCTCAGACGTTAATGAAATTGCCCACGCCTTCTTGGCACGCCAAAGCGCGCGAGTAGGCCGTACCGACCTGAAATTCGCCCCGGATGCCGAGCGTGCCATTAGCCATTACTCATGGCCCGGTAACGTTCGAGAACTCGAGAACGCCGTCGAGCGCGCCGTTATTTTGTGTGAAAACCCGGAAATCTCAGCCGACTTGCTGGGTATCGACATTGAAATGGGTGATCTGAAAGACGATGACTTCGTCGGTTTGGGTCCGCAACACAGCATCAGTAGCGGTAACACCAGCCTTGATCCAGCCGAAGACCTCTCTCTTGAAGACTACTTCCAGCACTTTGTGCTTGAGCATCAGGACCACATGACCGAGACCGAACTGGCACGCAAGCTGGGTGTTAGCCGCAAATGTCTGTGGGAGCGCCGTCAGCGTCTGGGTATTCCGCGTCGAAAAACTGGGGTTACCACCGAAGGGTAACGCGCCAGGTAACACACAGAGGTGTGAAGAAACTGTTACCGCACCTCAAAGACGTAACAAAAGCCGGGGCTTACGGTAACGAAGCTCCGGCTTTTTTTAGCCCGAAAAAAGGCAAAACCTCAGAAAACCCCTTATTTTGCTGACCCGCGCAAAAGTTGGCACGCCCCCTGCTATATGTATTCGTACAAGAACAATAAGAATCACAGCAGCACACAATAAAAATAAGACGTATCGGCTCACGCATAACAAGAACAACACGGCGGAGGCGCAGCTAACTGATTGTTTTGGAGAGGCGTTGTTATTGGGGCTTGCCCCACAGCCAGACAGAGAAGAACAAAAACTGCACTTAAAGCAGAACCTGAACTGGTTGGATCATTGATCACAGCAACACAGCGACCAAAGCAATCCGTTTGCTCTTATCTCCCGATTGGGAGGGTGACACAGGCAAAATCTGTGTCACCAGGGCACTTAACAAAAACAAAAAGCCCGCAATCAATAATAAAAATAGAGCACGCAATAATTTCTGGGGGAGCTTCGGCTCCCCTTGTGCTTGCTGAGATTTAGAAAAATCTTCCACCTGTCTAGTTCGCACCTCTTGCAGGTGTTTCTACTGGCCGCCTGCCGCTTCGGTCACAAGACCGACTCAGCTTCCTACACCATCCCCTGACTAAATGCTAGAATCCCCGCCCATCATGCGGTCATTCCTCGTTTTGGCCGAACATTCCTTCAAACAGTGCATCCCATGCTGAAGAAGCTGTTCCAGTCACTCCGTACTCCCAAGCGTCGCACGCAACAACTGCGCAGCACCCCTGAAGTGCTCAATAGCAGCCAGCATTCGCTGCAACGCGCCCAGTTCAGCCGGTACGCGGTCAATATTGTTGAACGCCTGCAAAACGCCGGCTATCAGGCCTATCTGGTCGGCGGCTGCGTACGCGACATGCTGCTCAATATCACGCCAAAAGACTTCGACGTCGCCACCAGTGCAACGCCTGAGCAAGTGCGCGCCGAGTTTCGCAACGCGCGAATCATTGGCCGCCGCTTCAAACTGGTCCATATCCACTTTGGTCGCGAAATCATTGAGGTCGCGACATTCCGCGCCAATCATCCGCAAAACGACGAAGAGGAAGACAGCAATCAATCCTCGCGTAACGAAAGCGGGCGCATTTTGCGCGACAACGTTTACGGCACTTTGGAAGAAGACGCCCAACGTCGTGACTTCACGATCAATGCCCTCTACTACGACCCGGTCAGTGAGCGCATTCTCGATTACGCCAACGGCGTACACGACATTCGCAATCACTTGCTACGCCTGATTGGCGATCCGCAGCAGCGTTACCAGGAAGACCCGGTTCGTATGTTGCGAGCCGTGCGCTTTGCCGCCAAGCTCAATTTCGGCATCGAAAAGCACACGGCTGCGCCGATTCGCGAATTGGCACCTATGCTGCGTGAGATTCCTTCCGCACGCTTGTTCGAAGAAGTCCTCAAGCTGTTCCTCTCAGGTAACGCTTCTGACACCTTTGAAATGCTGGTTGACCTTGAGTTGTTCGATCCTTTGTTCCCGGCAAGCGCCGAAGCTCTGGAGAACAACCCGACGTACACCCATACCTTGATCAGCGAAGCCTTGCGTAATACCGACCTGCGGATCAAACAGGGTAAACCTGTTACCCCGGCATTCCTGTTTGCCGCACTGCTGTGGCCTGCCCTGCCAGCTCGCGTTCTACGCCTGCAAGACCAAGGCATGCCGCCTATTCCTGCCATGCAAGAAGCCGCTCACGAGCTGATCAGCGAACAATGCCAGCGCATCGCCATTCCCAAACGCTTCACCCTGCCCATCCGCGAGATCTGGGACATGCAGGAACGGTTGCCACGGCGCAGTGGCAAACGCGCCGATATGCTCCTCGACAACCCGCGTTTCCGGGCCGGTTATGATTTCCTGCTGCTGCGTGAGAGCGCAGGAGAGCAAACTAACGGCTTGGGTGAATGGTGGACTGACTACCAGGATGCGAACGAGAGCGGACGCCGCGAAATGATTCGCGACCTGAGCAATGCCAAAGACGAAGGGGCCGGCCCTGCCCCCCGCAAACGCCGCCGTACTGGGGCAAACAAGCGTAAACGCAGCGCAGCGGCAGACGAGTAAAAGATGGAACGCACTTACATTGGAATGGGCAGCAATCTGGCTGACCCGGCTGAGCAATTACGCAGCGCTGTCGAAGCGCTGGCACAGTTGCCCGACTCGCGCCTGGTGGGTGTATCTGCGTTCTATCAGAGTGACTCGTTACTCGCGGGCCAACCCCGCTATACCAACGCCGTAGCAGCGCTTGATACGGCACTGGCGCCCTTGCAGCTGCTGGATGCCCTGCAAGCCATCGAGCTGGGTCAGGGCCGCGAACGACATGAGCGCTGGGGACCTCGCACACTGGATCTCGATATTCTGCTGTTCGGGGATCGACTGATAAACGAACCCCGCCTCAAGGTGCCGCACTACCATATGCAAGCACGGCCTTTCGTACTCTATCCACTGGCTGAAGTAGCCCCCGAGTCGCTGATTCTGGCCGATGGTCGCCCCCTGTTTCAGCTCTTGAGCGAATGCCCATTTGTCGGGCTGGAACGTCTGGGCTCCCAGGCTGAATCGAATCAATAACGCCGGTAACACTGCCCCGGTAACACCCGTAATTGACTTCCAGTGTGCTCGTCACGACTATAGGCATCCCGCTGCCGTCCAATGAACGGCGCAATGTGAAAAGCAGGCGTTACAAACACCCCTTAGAAGTGGTGCTCCTGCTTAAACGATGAATCACACGCGTGACTCGCAGTGATTGTCACACTGCCTGACGAGGATCCTTTTTCATGCCGGCTATCACCCTCACCACCCTGCAAAGCCTTAAGCAAAAAGGTGAAAAAATCACCATGCTGACGTGCTATGACGCCACCTTTTCGCACGCTTGTAATCAAGCCGGTGTGGAAGTGCTACTGGTAGGCGACTCCTTGGGCATGGTTCTGCAAGGGCATGACAGCACACTGCCAGTTACCACCGCAGAAATGGCGTACCACGTGGCCTGCGTCAAACGCGGCAACCAGGACGCATTGATTCTTGCCGACCTGCCATTTATGGCGAATGCCACGCTGGAGCAAACCCTGAACAACAGCGCACAGCTGATGCAAGCCGGGGCCCACATGGTCAAGGTCGAGGGCGCGGTCTGGCTTTCAGAGTCCATTCGCTTGCTGACCGAGCGCGGCATCCCTGTCTGCGCGCACATGGGCCTGACTCCGCAAACCGTCAATGTACTGGGCGGTTATAAAGTGCAAGGCCGTAACGAAGCCCAAGCCCGCCAGATGCGATCCGATGCCATTGCCTTGGAACAGGCAGGCGCAGCCATGCTGCTGCTTGAATGCGTTCCGAGCGAGCTGGCAAAAGAAATCACCCATGCAGTCAAGATCCCGGTGATCGGTATTGGCGCTGGAAGCGACACCGACGGTCAGGTTCTGGTGCTGCACGACATGCTCGGTTTGTCCCTCACAGGGCGCGTACCCAAGTTCGTGAAAAACTTCATGGCGGGTCAACCCGATATTCAATCAGCACTTAACGCCTACGTGACCGAGGTCAAAGCGATCACCTTCCCCGGCACTGAACACGGATTCTCTGCATGAACACTGTTAAAACCGTTCGCGAATTGCGCGCGGCTGTCGCGCGTGCACGCCGCGAAGGCAAGCAAATCGCCCTGGTGCCCACCATGGGCAACCTGCACAGCGGCCATGCCGCCTTGGTGACCACGGCCGCGCAACAGGCTGATTTCGTGGTAGCGAGTATATTTGTTAACCCGCTGCAATTTGGCGCTAACGAAGACCTGGACACCTATCCACGCACCTTGGCCGCTGATCAGGAAAAACTCCTGCAAGCGGGCTGCCATTTGCTGTTTGCGCCCACCGTTGAGGAAATGTACCCCAACGGCATGACCGGACTGACCCGCGTGACCGCCGCCCAACTTAGCAATGAGCTGTGCGGCAGCCGTCGCCCTGGGCATTTCGACGGTGTGACTACCGTCGTCAACAAGCTGTTCAATATGGTTCAGCCCGATCTGGCCATCTTCGGGCAAAAGGACTACCAGCAACTGGCAGTTATTCGCGCCATGGTCCAGGAGCTGAATATGCCCGTGCAGATCATCAGCGAACCCACGGTACGCGCCGAGGATGGTCTGGCCCTCTCGTCTCGCAATGGCTATTTGAGCGAAGAGCAACGCGCTATCGCACCTGCGTTGCATCAACACTTAAAGGCAATGAGCCAAGCCATTACCGCAGGCGAGCGTCGCTATTGCGCGCTGATCAACCAGCATCTGGAGCAGATTCAAGCGCTCGGCTTTCGCCCTGACTACCTGGAAGTCCGCCACGCTCTAACCCTGCTTCCAGCACAAGCCTCGGATCGTGACGTGGTGATTCTGGTCGCCGCGTTCCTGGGAAACACTCGCTTGATCGATAATGTCCATTTGAATCTCGACAGCGGGCTTTAATACCCAATGTGGGCCCGAGGCCCACATAAAAGCCTCTACAGCGAATCACTGAAACGTTTCACCTGGGGTGACACTGCGGTGACAAAAGTTACAGCTAAGCGTCAGACAAAACCGAGACATAAGGTGGTACTAGGTTTACTGTTGTGGCCCGGCTTGTAATCAAGCGTAGAAATAGACTGACCGAAACCTCGCCCATGTGTGAAGGTTTCGGGAGTTTCAGTGTCCAAAGGCAGTTCAAGCAAAAAGGATATTCGCAGCGATGGCGTACTACCGCACTCCTCATGACGTTACCGCTCTGCCCGCCTGGCAAGCGTTAAAACTCCACCGTGCCGACATGCAGCATTTCAGCATGCGCGATGCGTTTAACAGTAATCCGAAGCGTTTTGAAGACTTCACGCTGAGCAGCTGCGGGTTGTTTCTGGATTATTCGAAAAACCTGATCACCGATGAAACCCGCGACTTGCTGGTTGATCTGGCGAACGAGGTTGATCTTAAAGGGGCGATCAAATCGTTGTTTGAAGGCGATATCGTTAACGCCTCCGAAGGTCGCCCGGCCTTGCACACGGCACTGCGCCGCCCTGTAGCCGATAAACTGTCGGTGAACGGCGTTAACATCATGCCCCAGGTGCACAAAGTCCTGAACCAGATGACCGAGCTGGTCGGGCGAATTCACGATGGCCTGTGGCGCGGCTACACCGAAAAACCTATCACTGACATCGTTAACATCGGCATCGGCGGCTCATTCCTGGGTCCCGAACTGGTGTCTGAAGCTCTGCTGTCCTACGCTCAAAAAGGCGTGCGCTGCCACTATCTGGCAAACATCGACGGCAGTGAGTTTCATGAACTGACTGCAAAACTGCGCGCCGAAACGACCCTGTTTATCGTTTCGTCGAAGTCGTTCAATACCCTCGAAACATTGAAAAACGCACAGGCCGCCCGCGCCTGGTACTTGGCACAGGGTGGCTCAGAAGCCGAACTGCATCGCCACTTTATCGCCGTATCGAGCAACAATGCGGCGGCGGTAGCCTTTGGTATTCGAGAAGAAAACATTTTCCCGATGTGGGACTGGGTCGGCGGTCGCTATTCGCTGTGGTCAGCGATTGGTTTGCCAATTGCTCTGGCCATCGGCATGTCCAACTTCAAAGAGCTGTTGTCCGGCGCCTACAGCATGGACCAGCACTTCCAGAACGCTCCGTTCGAGCAAAACATGCCGGTATTGATGGCCTTGCTCGGCGTTTGGTATGGCAATTTCTGGGGTGCACAAAGCCACGCCATCCTGCCGTACGATCACTATCTGCGTAACATCACCAAGCACCTGCAGCAGTTGGACATGGAATCCAACGGCAAGAGCGTCCGTCAGGACGGCACCCCGGTGTCGACCGACACAGGCCCGGTGATCTGGGGCGGCGTGGGTTGCAATGGCCAACATGCGTATCACCAGTTACTGCATCAAGGCACACAACTGATCCCGGCCGACTTTATCGTGCCGATCGTCAGCTTCAACCCGGTGTCCGACCATCATCAATGGCTGTATGCCAACTGCCTGTCGCAAAGTCAGGCGCTGATGCTGGGTAAAACCCGCGAAGAAGCCGAAGCTGAATTGCGCGATAAAGGCATGCTTGAAGAAGACATTCAAAAACTCGCACCGCACAAAGTGATCCCGGGCAATCGCCCGAGCAACACACTTGTGGTTGAACGGATCAGCCCGCGTCGTCTGGGTGCCTTGGTGGCCCTGTACGAACACAAAGTTTTCGTTCAGAGCGTCATCTGGGGCATAAACGCCTTCGACCAGTGGGGCGTGGAGCTGGGCAAGGAACTCGGCAAAGGCGTCTACAACCGCCTCACCGGCAGCCTGGAAGAACCTGCCGACGATGCATCGACCCAAGGTCTGATCAACTACTTCCGCGGTCGTCACCGCGGTTGATTGATAGCCAGCCAGTCTCGGCCCCCGGGATTGGCTGGCACAACCGAGGCTCCATGGAACTCATCCGCCGCCCCATCGAACGCCAAATCATGAGCCTGACCGGCCTTTCGCTCGGACAGCTCGACCTTGAAAATCCCAAAGGCGACCCCGGCCTGTTTGGCCCGGACTCCATCAGTTGGCAAGTGCACGGTGACTTCACCAGCATGCTGATTGGCGGCATTAGCGCCTTAATGCTGCAAGCCTTGCACCCGCTGGCGCTGGCCGGGGTATGGGACCACTCCAATTTTCGTCAGGACATGCTGGGCCGGCTGCGCCGCACAGGACAGTTCATTTCAGGTACAACGTTTGGCTCTACCCGGGATGCCGACTGGCTGATTGAAAAAGTACGTACCATTCACCTGCAAGTCACCGGTACGGGCCTTGATGGCAGCCCCTATGCCGCCAGCGATCCGCACTTACTGACATGGGTGCATGTGGCGGAAGTCAGCAACTTCCTCGCCGCTCATCTGCGGTATCGCAATCCGCATTTATCCAGTGCCGATCAAGACCGCTATTACGACGAAATCGCGCTGGTCGCTGAGCGTCTGGGTGCTACTGACGTGCCACGCTCCCGCCAGCAAATAGCGGAATACCTCAACGATATCCGTCCACAATTGCTGTGCGACGAGCGCAGCAATGAAGTGATTCGCCTGCTGCTCAATGCTCCCTCCCCCAGCCTTTTAGCCAAACCGTTTGGCGCACTGATGATGCAAGCCGGGATTGATCTGCTCCCGGATTGGGCCAGTCATCAATTAGGGCTGTATCAGCGCCCGCTCACTCGCACGCTGGTACGGGCCGGTGTTAAAAGCACCGCGCCGATACTGCGCTGGGCCGTGCGTAATGGTTCGGTGCAGCGAGCACGGCGGCGGATGGGGCTTGACTAAAACCCGAGCGTCGTCAATTTATGCCACCATACCCGCCTGATTCCGAGTACTGCACACCCATAAAAATGAGGATTCGCGCAATGCAAGACGTCGTCATAGTTGCCGCCACCCGCACCGCCGTCGGCAGCTTCCAGGGTTCGCTGGCCCATGTTTCTGCTGTCGAGCTGGGAGCCGCCGTCATTCGTCAGTTACTGGAGCAGACCGGGCTGGATGGCGCTCAGGTCGATGAAGTGATCATGGGCCAAGTACTCACCGCCGGTGCCGGGCAAAACCCTGCGCGTCAGGCGGCAATCAAGGCTGGCCTCCCTTTCGCCGTCCCGGCAATGACCCTGAACAAAGTCTGCGGCTCGGGCTTGAAAGCCTTGCACCTCGCGGCACAAGCCATTCGTTGTGGCGATGCCGACGTCATCATTGCGGGCGGCCAGGAAAACATGAGCCTGTCTAACTACATCGTCCCCGGTGCCCGCACGGGCCTGCGCATGGGTCACAGTCAAATCGTCGACACCATGATCAGCGACGGACTGTGGGATGCATTCAATGACTATCACATGGGAATCACCGCTGAAAACCTTGTGGATAAGTTCGGCATCAGCCGCCAGGAGCAGGATGCATTTGCCGCCCAGTCCCAACAAAAAGCCATTGAGGCCATCGAAACCGGCCGTTTTGTCGATGAAATCACCCCGATTTTGATTCCTCAACGCAAAGGCGAACCTGTGTCGTTCGCCACCGATGAGCAGCCACGCGCAGGCACCACGACTGAATCGCTGGCCAAGTTAAAACCGGCCTTCAAAAAAGACGGCTCGGTTACCGCTGGCAACGCTTCCTCGCTCAACGATGGTGCGGCTGCCGTGCTGTTGATGAGTGCGACCAAAGCTAAAGCTCTGGGCTTGCCGGTGCTGGCCAAAGTCGCTGCTTACGCCAACGCTGGAGTCGACCCGGCCATCATGGGCATCGGCCCTGTAGACGCCACTCGACGATGCCTGGCCAAGGCGGGCTGGAGCCTTGAACAGCTTGACCTGATCGAAGCCAACGAAGCGTTCGCCGCTCAAGCTCTGTCGGTGGGCAAAGAACTGAACTGGGACGCCAACAAGGTCAACGTCAATGGCGGGGCCATTGCTATTGGTCACCCGATTGGGGCGTCAGGGTGTCGTATCCTGGTCACCCTGATCCACGAAATGATCAAGCGTGATGCCAAAAAAGGGCTGGCCACCTTATGCATCGGCGGCGGGCAAGGTGTAGCCATGGCCATTGAGCGCGATTAAATAAACACTTTGTGGTCGCTGGCGCAGCCTGCGTCAGCGACGACAAAAGCCCGTTGAGACGCTGTTCTGTTAAACTGCCGCGCCTTATCTATCCCCAAGGCGCATCGCATGTCTTCCTTGAATCAGGCGCTGCGCGCCGCCCTCGATAATCGTCACGATCTGCTGGCCGAATTGCATGCCCAAGGCACCGATTGTTATCGCCTGTTCCACGGCAGTCAGGAAGGCGCCGGGGGCCTGACGATCGACCGATACGGCCCGCAACTGCTGGTGCAAAGCTTTCATCAACGCCTTGAACGCGATGACTTATTGCAGTTGCATGACGCGATCAATCGTCATCTGGGGCTCGAATTGTTGCTGGTGTACAACGATCGCTCCCAAGGCAACTCGCGCATTGACCGTGAGGACACGGTCTATCGCGCCGATGAGGCGGCACTCCAAGACATGGTGGGTCATGAATGGGGCCTTAACTACCGCGTCCGCGGCCGCCATGCAGGTCAAGACCCTCTGCTGTTCCTTGACCTGCGCAACGCACGCGGCTGGGTCAAACAACACAGCGCTGGCAAAAGCGTACTGAACCTGTTCGCCTACACCTGTGGGTTTGGCCTGAGTGCCGCGGCCGGAGGTGCCAGTGAAGTGTGCAACCTCGACTTCGCCGAGGGCAATTTGGCCGTGGGCCGTGAAAACGGATTGTTGAACCCTGAATTGAAGAAAATGAAGTTCGTGCAGTCCGATTACTTTGCCGCCATCCGCCAACTGGCCGGATTGCCCATCGTACAGCGCCGCCACAAACTCCCCGCCTATCCTCGACTTGAACAACGCGAATATGATCTTGTGTTGCTCGACCCACCCGCGTGGGCAAAGAGCGCCTTCGGCACCGTTGATCTATTACGCGACTATCAAAGCCTGCTCAAACCTGCGGTGTTGACCACGGCCGCTGATGGCGTGCTTATCTGCTGCAACAATCTGGCTAAAGTCAGCATGGACGATTGGCGTGAACAAGTGCTGCGCTGCGCCGAGAAAGCCGGTCGCCCGGTTCGTGATTGGCAGGTACTCAGCCCTGCGGCGGACTTTCCGTCGATGGATCATCAACCGCCATTGAAAACGCTGATTCTGCAGTTCTAAACCTTACCCATAACCCGGACAAATCCTGCAGATCACATGGCATCCGTCTCGGAACCAGAAACGCGTGCCATACTCAAAGGCACTCTGACTGAAATAGACGACACCCCACATGCTCAAAGGATTGATCCGCGCCGTTGTTGTTTTGCTGACGGCGATAGCCATTTATAGCCTGCTGGGCTTTTTAATATTGCCCGGCATTGGCCTTCGCATCATCAACCAACAACTGGCCAACTACGCCACTGTACCCGCTAAACTCGATCGGCTTGAGTTCAACCCGTTTACGCTGGAGTTGACCTTGTGGGGATTTCGCGTCGGCGAGCCGGGTAAGGAGCAAGTGGGGTTTGAGCGATTTTACGCCGACCTGCAAACCGACAGCCTGTGGACAAAAGCCTTGCATCTGGCTGATGTACAACTGGACAAACCCAAGACTGAAGTCCTGTTTAACAAAGACGGTACGCTGAACCTGACCCAATTGTTCAAGTTGCCGGCCAGTGAACCGGCGCCCGCCAACCCCGATAGCAAACCTTTCCCGCTGCGCATTGACGCCATCAAACTGGCTGACGGTTACCTTCACTTCACCGATATGCGTCCCAGCGAGCCCATTGAATTTCTCTACGATTCGATGGATCTTGAGCTGAAAAATCTCAGCACCTTGCCCGAAGACAATGCCGACATGACCCTGGTGGCTAACGGCCCCGAAGGCGGTCGCATCGATTGGAGCGGCACGCTGAGCGTGGTGCCGATTGCCTCAAAGGGCACACTCAAGGTGACCGACGGCAAGATGAAAGCCTGGTGGCCCTATGTGCGGGATGCGTTGCCTCTGGTGCTGGAAGATGGCGTTCTGAATTTCAGCACGGATTACACGCTGAACCTGGCTAAAGACACGCAAATGGTGCTCAGTAACGCTACCGCCAGTATTGCGCCCTTCAACATCAATGCGCCAGACGGGCGCCCATTGGCAAGACTCGAACGGCTGGATGTCAGCGATACCACTCTGGATCTGGCCAAGCAAAATGTCGTAGTGGGCAAGATCAACAGCAAGAATCTGGAAACCTGGGTCACACGGGAAAAAGATGGTCAGCTCGATTGGCAGAAACTGTTTGCCAGTCATCCGTCCAAGGCTTCCAGGGCTTCACACAAAGGCGTTGACCCGGTCACCGTCGAGCCCCCTAAACCCGCGCCTGTGGCCCCGAGCAAGCCTTGGCAAGTGCTGCTTAAAGAGGTGCAACTTCGCGACTATCGCGTTCATCTCGCCGATAAAGAGCCCAAAACACCCGTAGCCTTGGATATTGGCCCCATCAATGTCGATGTAAAAAACTTCGACAGCCTTAACCAATCGCCTTTCAGCGTCAAACTGGATGCAGGCATTGGCAAGCAAGGCAAGCTAACAGCCAGCGGTGATGTCGATCTCAACCCGGTGAGCGCCAAACTCAAGGTCACCACCCAGGACATCGACTTACGTGTCGCCCAAGCTTACATCGACCCCTTTATTCGTCTCGAATTACGCAGCGGTATGCTCGACAGTGATCTGACAGTCGACCTCAACAGCATCAATCCCCTGGCCTTTACCGTTGACGGAAGCGTGCAGATCGAACAGTTGCACACGCTTGATACTCTCAAGAATCGTGACTTTCTCAAATGGCAGCGCCTCAATCTGGAAGGGTTGAAGTACAAGCATGAAGACAGCCTGTCGATTGCCAATGTCAAATTTGCGCAGCCTTATGTGCGCTTTATGATCAACGATGACCGCACCACCAATATCGACGACCTGTTGATCCCGCAACCTGCTAATAGCGGCGCTAAAACAGCAGCCAAACCCGCCACCCCCCAGAACAAACCGCTGGGCATCCATATTGGCGGCATTGCAATCAATGATGGCTCTGCCAATTTCGCAGACTTCAGCCTCACCCCGAACTTTGCAACGGCCATCCAACAGCTCAACGGCCAGATTGGCACCATCGACAGCCGCCAGGCCAAACCTGCCAGCGTGAATGTCGCCGGCAAGGTCGACCGCTATGCGCCCGTGACAATCAAAGGCAGCGTCAATCCCTTCAATCCGTTGGCCAGCCTTGATATTGCCACCAGCTTCAAACGGGTTGAGCTGACAACGTTGACCCCCTACTCGGGCAAATTCGCCGGTTACCGCATCCGCAAGGGCCGCCTGAACCTTGATGTGCACTACCTGATCACTAAAGGACAACTCAAGGCTCAGAACAAACTGGTCGTGGAACAATTGCAACTGGGCGAAAAGGTCGACAGTCCGGATGCTGTAGACCTACCGATCAAACTGGCGATTGCCCTGCTAAAAGACACGAATGGCACCATCTCCATTGACCTGCCACTTACGGGCGACCTGAACAATCCGCAATTCAGCGTCATGCCAATTGTCTGGCAAACCCTGCGCAACCTTGTTCTTCGCGCGGTGCAGGCTCCGTTCAAGTTTATTGGCGGGCTTATCAGTGGTGGCGGTGCAGAAGACTTGGGCACCGTGTCATTTTCACCGGGTTCCAGCGAGCTGAGCCCGGACGCGCAAAAGGCCCTTAACACCCTCGCCGAAGCCCTGAAAAAACGCCCCGCCCTGCGCCTGGAAATCGAAGGCACAGCAGCACAAAGCAGCGATGGGCCATTGATTGCGAAAGATCGTCTTGAGCGCGAATACCAATACACTTACTACAAAATTCTTCAGCGCCGTGGCGAAAAAGTGCCTGCGCAAGCATCGATGTTGCAAGTGCCTGATGACGAAAAAGCTCCGCTGCTTGAAGGCATATACCGCGCCCGGATGAAACAACAACCGCCTGCTGAATGGGCAGATCTGAGTCGTGAAGAGCGTGCCGCTAAAATGCGCGATGCTTTGATCGACTTCTGGAGCAAAAGTGAAGTTCTGCTACGTCAACTGGGTCAAGACCGAGCCAGCAGCATCAAGGACTATCTGGTAGACAAAGGGGGATTGGCAGACGATCGCGTTTACTTTATTGATGCTTCATTGGGTGAAGCGCAGAGCGATGGGCGAGTGATCACTCCGTTACATCTGGACAGTGAGTAAGCACTGAATATGCACAAATGCTTTCAATGCAGGTTAGCAGCCTGCATTTCACGGTACATGACCCGCCATTACCAGCAAGGCTGGATGCCCCTCAAATAGAACAGCCCCCGACGCATAACGCCGGGGGCTGTAATGACCACATCCGTGTGGCCGTCGCATGAACCTGATTTGAAAAGCCCGCAGGCGTACTACTTAAATCACCTGCTACGCCTTACTCCGGCTCTACGAGTCAGAACATTTACTCAGCTTTCAGGCCATCAGCCGAAACAGCTTTAACGCCTTTGATTTTCTTGGCAATTGCGACCGCGATATCCTTCTGCGCGTCAGTGATAGCTACAGTCGACGACAAGGAAACAACACCTTTGTTGGTTTCGACTTTGATGTCGCTACCTGGAATACCTTTTTCGGTCAGCAGATCAGATTTAACTTTGGTAGTAATCCAAGTGTCAGAAGTAGCTTCCTTGGCTTTATCAACTTCGCCGGCAGCCACGTTCATTGGCGCTTGGGTGGTTGCTTGAGCAGCAAATGCAGCGTTGGCCATGGTCAGGGTCAGAGCGGTGGCAGTTGCAGCAGCGATAGCAAACTTCTTCATACGAGTAACTCCTGTCTTCTTCAGAATCTGCGCTGTCATACAGCAGCAGGGTTATCAGTACTATTGCAGGGCACGTGCCAACTTTTCAAAAACCATTAAATCCTTATTAATCAATTACTTACGAAATATAGGTTTTTGGCTTGTCGTGCAATTTGCATGGCGCCCTAAAAATCTGCATGCAAGTTGCGGCATCCAACTCATGGCATTTGGCCTTTTGGCCTTTTGGCCTTTTGGCCTTTTGGCGCAGGCTTAACTGTAGGCATAAAAAAAGGATCCCGAAGGATCCTTTTTCAAAGCAGGTATAGAAAGCGATTAAGCTTCCGATGCCTTGGCAGCAGCTACGTCCTTGATGGACAGCTTGATACGACCGCGGTTGTCCACGTCCAGTACCAGTACTTCCACTTCCTGACCTTCTTTCAGAATGTCAGTCACTTTCTCTACGCGAGCGTCGCTCAGCATCGAGATGTGAACCAAGCCGTCTTTACCTGGCAGGATGTTTACGAATGCGCCGAAATCGACGATGCGCTCAACCTTGCCGATGTAGATCTTGCCGATCTCTGCTTCTGCAGTGATCCCAAGAACGCGCTGACGTGCAGCTTCTGCAGCTTCTTTGGACTCGCCGAAGATCTTGATCGAACCGTCGTCTTCGATATCAATCGAAGCTTTGGTTTCTTCGCAGATCGCACGGATGGTCGCGCCACCTTTACCGATAACGTCACGGATTTTGTCAGTGTCGATTTTCATCGCGATCATGGTCGGAGCGTTGGCCGACAGTTCGTTACGCGATTGACCAATGATCTGGTTCATCTGACCCAAGATATTCAGGCGAGCGTCCAGGGCTTGGCCCAGTGCGATCTCCATGATTTCTTCGGTGATGCCTTTGATCTTGATGTCCATCTGCAGCGCGGTCACGCCTTTAGCGGTACCGGCTACTTTGAAGTCCATGTCGCCCAAATGGTCTTCGTCACCCAGGATGTCGGTCAGAACTGCGAATTTCTCGCCTTCCTTAACCAGACCCATGGCGATACCGGCAACCGGTGCCTTCATGGGAACACCAGCGTCCATCAGCGCCAACGAAGCACCGCAAACCGATGCCATCGAGCTGGAACCGTTGGATTCGGTGATTTCCGAAACAACACGGATGGTGTACGGGAATACGTCAGCAGCAGGCAGCATGGCCTGAACCGAGCGACGAGCCAGACGGCCGTGGCCGATTTCGCGACGACCTGCACCGCCCATACGACCACACTCACCTACCGAGAACGGAGGGAAGTTGTAGTGCAGCATGAACGGGTCTTTTTTCTCGCCTTCCAGGGTGTCCAGCAGCTGTGCGTCACGGGCAGTACCCAGAGTGGCAACAACCAGAGCCTGAGTTTCGCCACGGGTGAACAGAGCCGAACCGTGAGTCTTAGGCAGAACGCCAACTTCGATATTCAATGGGCGAACAGTTTTGGTGTCACGGCCATCGATACGCGGCTTGCCATTCACGATGTTTTCGCGAACGGTGCGGTATTCAATTTCGCCGAATGCGGCTTTGACGTCGCTGGACGAAGGCTGGCCTTCTTCACCGGAGAACTTGGCTACAACTTGATCCTTCAACTCGCCCAGACGCGCGTAACGGTCTGCCTTGACGGTGATGGTGTAAGCCTGAGAGATCGCTTCGCCGAACTCGGCACGAATAGCACCCAACAGTTCGGTGGCTTCTGGAGCAGCCACCCAGTCCCACGTTGGTTTAGCAGCTTCGGCAGCCAGTTCTTTAACTGCCTGGATAACGACCTGGAACTCGTCGTGAGCGAACAGCACAGCGCCCAACATTTGGTCTTCGGTCAGCTCTTTAGCTTCCGATTCAACCATCAATACGGCTTCAGATGTACCGGCAACAACCATGTCCAGGCTCGAAGCCGCCAGTTGCTCGTAGGTCGGGTTCAGCAGGTAGCCAGTGCTTTCGTGGTAAGCAACGCGAGCAGCGCCGATTGGGCCATCAAAAGGAATACCGGAGATGGCCAACGCAGCCGAAGTACCGATCATCGCAGCGACGTCCGGATCGGTTTTCTTGCTGGTGGACAGAACGGTGCAGACAACCTGCACTTCGTTCATGAAGCCTTCTGGGAACAGCGGACGGATCGGACGGTCGATCAGACGCGAGGTCAGGGTTTCTTTCTCGGAAGGGCGGCCTTCACGCTTGAAGAAACCGCCTGGAATTTTACCGGCAGCGTAAGTTTTTTCTTGGTAGTGAACAGACAGAGGGAAGAAGCCCTTGCCTGGATCAGCTTGCTTGGCACCGACTACAGTCACCAACACGCTGACGTCGTCGTCAACGGTGACCAATACTGCGCCGGAAGCTTGACGGGCGATACGGCCAGTCTCGAGCGTAACGGTCGACTGACCGAACTGAAATTTTTTGATAACCGGGTTCACGGTGTCCTACCTTCTTTGTGGCTCTTGGGGAACGGGTTTCTTGCGAAAGTCCTGTGCAACATCGGGTATTGACCCGACTCAAGATGCTTACGAAAACAGCCCGCGCGGCAAGTTTTCGTAAGAATCCGGGTAGCCCAGATAAAACTTGAGGCTGGAAGCCTGCCATGAGACTGCGGGAGACCCGCAGACACACGACAGACAACCAGCCTCTAGCAACATCGCTATTAGCGACGCAGACCCAGGCGAGCGATCAGCGCTTTGTAACGCTCAACGTTTTTGCCTTTCAGGTAGTCCAGCAGCTTACGACGCTGGTTTACCATACGGATCAGACCACGACGGGAGTGGTGATCTTTGCTGTTAGCTTTGAAGTGACCTTGCAGCGTGTTGATGTTAAAGGTCAGCAGTGCAACCTGCACTTCTGGAGAACCTGTATCACCTGGAGCTTGCTGGTAGTCTTTTACGATTTCTGCTTTGTGTTCGATTGTCAGTGCCATGAGGCATTTCCTTTCAATTAGGGGTCTGCTTGCGAACAAGACAGATCCAATAGGCCGAGGACAAATCCTCGTATTTAAAAATGAGATGTGACCGTGCCTAATAACAGCCACCCTCGTTTCAGTCCGAACCGGAACCATTAAATCCCGGACCAGCCTGTTCCGGTCATTCCGACCGAATCAGTCGACGTGGCGCGATGCGCCCGTCTTCGCTCACTTCACCGATACCGATAAAGCGACCGTTGTGATCTTGTACCCGCACCATGCCGAACTTGGGCGCATCAGGAGCACGTACTGGCTGACCATTGAGCCAGTAAAACGCGCTGGCCTCCGAAAAGTGCAGTAACGGCCAATCCAGCAAACCGCTGTCCGAAGGCATCAGGAAACGGTCAACCGCTTCATTACCGCCCTCGGCATGCACCGCTTCCAGCTCTTCCAGCGTGACGGTTTGGGCCAGGCTGAACGGGCCTGCATGCGTACGACGCAGTTCTGCAACGTATGCACCGCACCCTAATTGCTCACCAATATCTTCCACTAGGGTACGGATATAAGTGCCTTTGGTGCAGTCGACGGCCAAACGTGCAGTGTCGCCTTCGCTGGCCAACAATTCGAGGCGGGTAATAGTAACAGAACGCGGTTCACGCTCCACCACTTCGCCTGCACGTGCCAACTTGTAAAGGGGCTGGCCATCACGTTTCAGAGCAGAGTACATCGGCGGTATCTGACTGATTTGCCCGCGAAATTTCGGCAATACAGCCTCAATATCGGCGCGACCAACGGTCACCGGGCGCGTCTGTAAAACCTCGCCTTCGGCATCGGCCGTTGTCGTAGTCTTGCCCAATTGCATCAGGGTTTCATAACCCTTGTCGGAATCGAGCAGGTATTGCGAAAACTTGGTGGCCTCGCCAAAGCACAACGGCAAGACGCCGCTGGCCAAAGGATCGAGACTACCGGTGTGCCCTGCCTTTTCGGCATTGAGCAGCCAGCGGACTTTCTGCAAAGCCGCGTTGGAGGTAAATCCAAGCGGCTTATCGAGCAGGATGATGCCGCTGACGTTACGACGGATACGCTTGACCTGAGCCACCGGTTACTCCTTGGTGTCTTCGGGAGCGGTGGTTTCAGGGTGCTGATTGTCTTCAGCCACTGCACGCTCGATCAAAGCGGACAGATGAGCACCACGTACAACACTTTCGTCATAGTGGAAGTGCAACTGAGGAACGCTGCGCAGCTTCATTTCGCGCGCCAGTTGCATGCGCAGGAAGCCGGCTGCGGAGTTCAGAACCTTGATGGTCTGAGCAATATCTTCAGCGTTGTCCTGACCCATTACCGTGATGAAAATCTTCGCGTGACCCACGTCACGGCTGACTTCTACTGCAGTAATGGTGACCAGGCCCACGCGCGGATCTTTAACTTCGCGACGGATCAGCTGTGCCAGCTCACGCTGCATCTGATCGCCGATACGTTGGGTACGGCTGTATTCTTTTGCCATGTCTTGTTACCTGTTACTCACCCATGGGAAACCCATGCGTTCTGAAAGCGGCAAACGCCCGGCCAGACAAAAGCCGGACCGGGCGTTGCGTTTAGAGTCCGGAGAGAGCGCGCTGCATCTGCATGCTGCGGCTCGTCCTTGCTCTTGAGGTTCGCGGTTTACAGGCTGCGAGCAACCTGAACCTTCTCGAACACTTCGATCTTGTCACCGACTTTAACGTCGTTGTAGCTCTTGACGCCGATACCGCATTCCATGCCGGCACGCACTTCGGCAGCATCATCTTTGAAGCGGCGCAGGGATTCCAGCTCGCCTTCGAAGATAACGATGTCGTCACGCAATACGCGGATTGGACGGTTACGGTGAACAACACCTTCCAGCACCATACAGCCTGCGATCGCGCCGAACTTAGGCGAACGGAACACGTCGCGGACTTCAGCAATACCCAGGATATTCTCCCGAACGTCGCTGCCAAGCATGCCGGTAAGGGCTTTCTTGACGTCTTCGATGATGTCGTAGATGACGTTGTAGTAACGCATGTCCAGGCCTTCTTGCTCGACAATCTTACGAGCGCCTGCATCAGCACGCACGTTGAAGCCGAACAATACAGCGTTGGAAGCCAGTGCCAGGTTAGCGTCGCTTTCGGTGATACCACCGACGCCGCCGCCCACTACGCGCACTTGCACTTCGTCGTTACCCAGGCCACTCAGAGCGCCCTGCAAAGCTTCCAACGAACCACGGACGTCAGATTTGAGGACGATATTAAGCGTCTTCTTCTCTTCCTGGCCCATGTTCTCGAAGATGTTTTCCAGCTTGCCTGCGTGAGCACGCGCCAGTTTCACTTCGCGGAACTTGCCTTGACGGAACAGGGCTACTTCACGCGCCTTCTTCTCGTCAGTCATTACGCTCATCTCGTCGCCAGCATCTGGCGTTCCGTCCAGGCCGAGAATCTCGACAGGGATGGATGGACCGGCTTCCTTGATAGGCTTGCCGTTCTCGTCGAGCATGGCACGGATGCGGCCGTAGTTGGAGCCGACCAGTACCATGTCGCCTTGGCGCAGAGTACCGTCTTGAACCAGAACGGTTGCAACAGGGCCGCGGCCTTTGTCCAGACGGGACTCAACTACTACGCCACGGCCAGGAGCCGATGGAGTGGCTTTGAGTTCCAGAACTTCAGCTTGCAGCAATACGGCTTCGAGCAATTCGTCAACGCCGGTACCCATTTTCGCCGAGACCGAAACAAACGGAGTGTCACCACCCCACTCTTCCGACGTCACGCCGTGAACGGACAACTCGCTGCGGATGCGATCGAGATCAGCACCTGGCTTGTCGATTTTGTTCACTGCAACCACCAGCGGCACACCAGCTGCTTTCGCATGCTGAACAGCTTCGATGGTCTGCGGCATTACACCGTCGTCTGCAGCCACAACCAGAATCACGATGTCAGTCGCCTTGGCACCACGTGCACGCATTGCGGTAAACGCAGCGTGACCCGGGGTATCGAGGAACGTAACCATGCCGCGTTCGGTTTCAACGTGGTATGCACCGATGTGCTGAGTAATACCACCGGCTTCGCCAGCAGCTACTTTGGCACGACGGATGTAGTCGAGCAGGGACGTTTTACCGTGGTCAACGTGGCCCATTACGGTCACAACCGGTGCACGGGAGAACGACTCCCCTTCAAACTTCAGGGACTCGGCCAGGGAATCTTCCAGGGCGTTGTCGCTAACCAAAGTCACTTTGTGGCCCAGTTCCTCAGCAACCAGTTGAGCAGTTTCCTGATCCAGTACCTGGTTGATGGTCGCTGGCGTACCCAGCTTGAACATGAACTTGATGACTTCAGCAGCCTTGACCGACATCTGTGCAGCCAAATCGCCAACAGTGATGGTCTCGCCGATCTGAACGTCACGAACCACAGGGCCGGTTGGGCTCTGGAAACCGTGAGCGTTACGCTTCTTCAGCTTGCCCTTGCCGCGGCCACCGCGACGGAAGCTGTCGCTTTCTTCATCGGAAGTGCGCGGAGCAACACGTGGCGTCGGTGCTTTTTCTTTAACGGAAGCACGATGCGGAGCGTTCTTGCGATCACCATCGCTGTTACCACGACGATTGTTGTCATCGGCACGTGGCTTGTCCGGGCGACGCTGTTCGTCACGCTTGCGTGCATCTGCAGGCGCTGGAGCAGGTGCCGCGCTCGGAGCTGCAGCTGCTTGCACAGGTGCAGGCGCCGCGGCTGCCGGGGCAGCAGCTTGAGCAGGCTGACGGCGTGCTTCTTCTTCGGCGCGACGCTTGGACTCTTCTTCAGCCTTTTGACGAGCAGCATTATCTACTGCGCGGCGTTCATCCATCTCACGTTTGCGCTCGGCTTCAATTTCTTCCGGGCTGCGCTGTACGAAGACTTTCTTCTTGCGCACTTCAACGCTGATGCTTTTGCTGCCAGCAACACGCAGGGTGCTTGTGGTTTTACGCTGCAAAGTGATCTTGCGCGGTTCTTCCACTTTAGCCTTGTGGCTGCTTTTCAAGTGAGTCAGCAGAGCTTGCTTCTCACTGTCGGTTACATTCTGCTCGGCGGCGGTGTGCGGCAGACCTGCCTCACGCATCTGCTGCAACAGGCGCTCAACCGGTGTTTTGACCTCATCGGCCAGTTGTTTCACCGTGACTTGCGTCATGCATTTCTCTCCTCAGGCCGCGCCTAGTTACTCGAACCAATGGGCTCGGGCGGCCATGATCAACTTGCCGGCACGATCTGAGTCAATGCCGTCGATGTCGAGCAGATCGTCAATAGACTGCTCGGCCAGGTCTTCGCGGGTAATTACGCCGCGCACCGCCAGTTCCATCGCCAAATCCTTGTCCATACCCTCAAGCGAGAGCAGGTCTTCGGCCGGATGGGCGTCTGCCAGCTTTTCCTCAGTAGCGATGGCTTTAGTCAACAAACGATCCTTGGCTCGAGCGCGAAGCTCGTTGACGGTATCTTCGTCAAAGCCATCGATGTTGAGCATTTCCTCCACCGGTACGTAGGCAATCTCTTCCAGGCTGGTAAAGCCTTCATCAACCAGTACCTGCGCAAGGTCTTCATCAACTTCCAGCTCTTCGATGAAGTTACGCAGGATATCGCCGGTTTCTGCTTGCTGTTTAGCCTGGATGTCCGATTCGGTCATCACGTTCAAGGTCCAGCCAGTCAACTGGCTAGCCAAACGTACGTTCTGACCGCCGCGACCAATCGCCTGGGCCAGATTGTCTGCGCCAACGGCGATGTCCATTGCATGGGCATCTTCGTCAACAATAATTGCCGCTACTTCAGCTGGCGACATTGCGTTGATCACGAACTGCGCCGGGTTGTCATCCCAAAGGACGATATCCACTCGCTCTCCGCCCAACTCGCCAGACACTGCCTGGACGCGCGAACCGCGCATACCAATGCAAGCGCCTTGCGGATCAATGCGTTTATCTTTGGAGCGAACGGCTATTTTAGCGCGAGATCCAGGATCGCGGGAGGCCGCCATCACTTCGATCAGACCTTCGGAGATCTCAGGAACCTCAATACGGAACAGCTCGATCAACATCTCTGGCGCTGTACGCGACAAAATCAGTTGAGGACCGCGGTTCTCGGTACGAATTTCCTTTAGCAGCGCGCGAAGGCGTACGCCAACACGGAAGGTTTCACGCGAGATGATGTCTTCACGGGCCAGCAACGCTTCAGCGTTGTTACCCAGATCAACGATCACATTGTCACGTGTCACCTTTTTAACGGTGCCCGAAATGATTTCGCCCAGACGCTCGCGATAAGCATCGACTACTTGAGCACGCTCAGCTTCGCGGACTTTTTGCACAATGACCTGTTTGGCCGTTTGTGCAGCGATCCGACCGAATTCGATAGAATCGATTTTCTCTTCGATAATATCGCCAGCTACAGCGCCTGGCTGTTTCGCTTGGGCCTGGTCAACCGCCAACTCGATTGCTGGATCATCCAGATCTTCGTCTTCGACCACAGTCCAGCGACGGAAAGTCTCATAGTTACCGGTGTGGCGATTGATTTCCACACGCAGATCGACTTCGTCTTCAAAACGTTTTTTGGTCGCTGTGGCCAAAGCCAATTCCAGCGCCTCAAAAATAACGTTTGCCGGTACGCCCTTTTCATTGGACACCGACTCAACAACCAGCAGTACTTCTTTGCTCATCGTACGCCTCGCCTTTCGCAAGCCATTGGATCCGCGGGATCCGCGTCTCAGTCAAAACTGGGAATAATGTTGGCCTTGTCGATCATATCGATCGGCAACAGGAATTCATGGTCTTCAACCTGCACCACAATGTCCTGCTCTTCTACGCCGCGCAGAAGGCCCTGAAAGTTGCGTCGCCCTTCAAAAGGCGAGCGCAGCTTGATCTTCACTTGCTCACCGACAAATTGGGCAAACTGTTCGAGAGTGAACAGAGGGCGTTCCATGCCAGGAGAAGAAACTTCAAGGGTGTATTCAACAGCGATAGGATCTTCGACATCCAGAACGCCGCTGATCTGACGACTGACGATAGCGCAGTCATCCACCAGTACGCCGCCTTCCTTGTCGATATACACACGCAACATTGAATGGCGGCCTTGAGCCGAAAATTCAATACCCCAGCATTCATAGCCTAGGGCCACGACCACCGGGGCCAACAAGGCCTGCAACTCTTCTAGCTTGCTCGACACCTGAACCCCCTAGTGCATGTTTGTGCATGCTGTGCAAAATAAAAAAATGGGCGAAGCGCCCATCTCTGAAACGTCGTTGAATACCGACGCTATAAAGTGTCCAGTTAACAAAAAGCCCCTAATAAGGGGCTCCGCTAAAACTGGTTGCGGGAGCCGGATTTGAACCGACGACCTTCGGGTTATGAGCCCGACGAGCTACCAGACTGCTCCATCCCGCGACAAAGCTGGAGCGGAAGTATACGGTTGATCCTTTTCAGGGTCAATCCAACCTTCCACATACAAGAAAGCCCGCTACTGCGGGCATTCTTGATAATTGGTACCGAGAAGGGGACTCGAACCCCTACACCCTATGGGCACAACCACCTCAAGGTTGCGTGTCTACCAATTCCACCACCTCGGCAATACTACATTTACATCATGAAACCCGTTTTACTTTTGCTCTTGAGCTGGAGGTACGTCAGTCGCAGGTGTTGCCGACTTTTGCTCTTCAAGCACCGGAACATCATCTGAAGCCGGCTTTTGCACTGGAACTTCCAACACCGCTGGATTTGGCAAACCTACTTGAGTCAGCTGTTCAGCTTTCTCTTTAGCAAAGTAACCTAACCCCAAGCTGGTTATGAAAAAACCTGCGGCAAGTATAGCAGTAAACTTACTAAGAAAGGTAGAGGAACCTTGGCTTCCGAACACAGTATTTGATGCACCTGCGCCGAAAGATGCTCCAGCATCCGCCCCTTTACCCTGTTGCAGCAGAACCAGGGCAATTACACCCAATGCTGTCAGCAGATGAAACACAGTTACGACGTTATCCAGCATTTCTCAGTTTCCTGCGGCACGAATGATCGCACCGAACTCATCTGCATTCAGGGAAGCCCCGCCAATGAGTCCCCCATCGATATCCGGCATGCTGAACAGTTCGACCGCATTGGCCGCCTTCACGCTGCCGCCGTATAGAAGTCGCACACCCTGTGCCACTTCAGAATTCTTTTGCGCCAGCTGTGAGCGAATGGCCGCATGCACATCTTGCGCCTGCTGTGGTGATGCGGTCAGTCCGGTACCAATAGCCCAGACCGGCTCGTATGCAATCACAGCATTTACAAAAGCATCAATACCGAACTCGTCAATTACGGCATTCAGTTGACGCTCTACCACTTCCAGCGTTTGCCCCGCTTCGCGCTGTTCAAGGGTCTCCCCTATGCACAACACTGGCGTAAGCCCTGAGGCTTGAGCCGCTGCAAACTTGCGGTTAAGTGTTTCATCCTGCTCACCCAAAATCAGGCGACGCTCGGAGTGACCCACAAGCACCAGCTTGCAACCTGCGTCCAACAACTGGCTCGAAGAAACCTCACCAGTCAATGCGCCCTGCTCCGACTCTACTGCAGAATCCTGTGCACCAACCGAAATCGGTGAGCCTTGCAAGCCATTGATAACTCGATCAATAAAGAGCTGAGGCGGAAAAACTGCAACATCGACACCGTTTGGCAAGGCAAGCCCACGCAGACCGTTGATCAGCGCATCGACGCTGGCGCGGGTACCGTACATCTTCCAGTTACCAGCTACCATCATGCGACGCATGCTTTACCTCATCGGTCAAAGTGGGCGCAGATGTTACCCAACCACATCCGCGCTGGCAAGCCGAATTCAGGCACAAACTTCACTTACCAGTTTTGCCAGCTCTTCGGCATAACCCCGAACCATGGTTTCGTCATCACCTTCGACCATTACACGCACCAATGGCTCGGTACCGGACTTGCGCAACAACACGCGCCCACGACCTTGCATGGCCTCTGTTACGCGCGCGCACGCCTCTTTGACAGCAGGATGCTCCAAGGGGCTAACACCTCCACCAAAGCGGACATTGACCAATACTTGCGGGCATTTACGCAAAGCCTGACGCGCTTGCGCCAACCCCTCACCGCGCCGACGCAGAGCCATCAACACCTGAAGTGCTGCGATAATGGCATCACCAGTGGTGGTGTTTTGCAGACAGAGAATGTGACCGGAGTTCTCACCACCAATCTGCCATTCACGCTCTTGCAGCTCAGCAATCACATAACGGTCACCAACATTGGCGCGCACAAATGGAATGCCAAGATTGCCCAACGCCAGCTCAAGTCCCAAATTGCTCATCAATGTGCCAACGACACCGCCTTGCAACTTGCCGCGCTCGTGCAAATCCCTGGCAATGATAAACAGCAACTCATCACCATCAACAATTGCCCCCGTATGATCGACCATCAATACCCGATCACCATCGCCATCAAAGGCAATGCCCAGGTCCGCACCCTCAGCCAGCACCGCCGCCTGCAATGACTCCATATGGGTCGAGCCACAGTTGTCGTTAATGTTCAAACCGTTAGGCTGGGCCGACAAAACCGTGACTTGCGCGCCCAATTCCTTGAAGACACTGGGGGCTACTTTATAGGTAGCACCATGAGCGCAGTCGAGAACGATATTTAGATCGCTGAAATTAGTACCGGTAGGAACACTGCTTTTGCAAAATTCGATATAGCGACCCGGGGCATCGTTGATGCGCGATACCTTGCCGAGCTTGTCAGAGTCAACGACTGTCATGGGAGCATCCAGCAACTCCTCAATCATCAATTCAACGTCATCCGGCAGCTTGGTGCCATCACCCGAAAAGAACTTGATACCGTTGTCATCGTGAGGATTGTGCGATGCGCTGATCACAATTCCCGCCTGCGCATGAAAGGTGCGCGACAGGTAAGCAATGGCAGGCGTCGGCATTGGCCCTAGCAACATCACATCGGCACCGGCCGCAGACAAACCTGCCTCCAGAGCAGACTCGAACATGTAACCGGAAATCCGTGTGTCCTTGCCTACCAGAATCCGGCAAGCCCCCTTACTGCGAAACGCCATGCCCGCAGCCCATCCCAACTTAAGCATAAAGTCAGGGGTTATTGGATAGACGCCGACCCGACCACGAATACCGTCGGTGCCAAAATACTTCTTTGTCATAACTACTCCATTATTCTTAGTCGGCGCACTCTACTGCTGCGATCATCCGTACCACATCAACTGTTTGGGCGACGTCATGGACACGTAAAATACGTGCCCCCTTATTCATCGCCAGTGCCGCAAGTGCCAGACTGCCATACAGCCGCTCAGAAACCGGGCGATTCAGTGTTTGGCCAATCATGCTTTTACGCGAGACCCCCACCAACAGAGGACGCCCCAGCAACAGCAAGGCATCCATATGTTTGAACAGACTCAGATTATGCTGCAAGGTTTTGGCAAAGCCAAAGCCCGGATCAAGGACAATTCGGTCAGAGGCAATACCGGCCGCTGCGCACTGCTGCATACGATCAAGCAGAAAAGCAGAAACTTCACCCACCAAATCATCGTAATGGGGATTGTTCTGCATATCGCCCGGCTCACCCAGCATATGCATCAGACACACAGGCAAACCTGTCGCCGCAGCTGCCTGCAAGGCACCCTCACGACGCAGAGAGCGCACATCATTGATGAGGCCAGCGCCAAGACGAGCAACCTCAGTCATGACGATTGGCGCAGACGTATCGACTGAAACAATCACATCCAATTCGCGACTGATGCGCTCCACAACCGGTGCAACGCGATCGAGTTCTTCTTGCTGAGATACTGCCGGAGCGCCGGGCCGGGTTGACTCACCGCCTACATCAATAAGCGTCGCACCGGCCAAGACCATCGATTCAGCATGGCGCAATGCAGCGTCCAGCGCAGCAAAGCGGCCACCATCAGAAAAGGAGTCAGGGGTTACATTGAGAATGCCCATCACATGCGTATGGGCCAAATCAAGAACCCGGTTGCCGCAAGGCAACCGGGTTGAGGGCTGAACAGAGGTCATTTCAAGCCTTATTGATCAGCAGCCGGGCCACCGATAGGTGTTTCAGGACGTTCAGTCTTGTCGAGGTTCGGCGTGGTCGGAGTGCCCGAACCACCGTCTTCCCAATCTCGCGGCTCACGCGGTGGTCGACCTGACATGATGTCGTCGATCTGATCAGCATCGATCGTCTCGTACTTCATCAAGGCATCCGCCATAGCGTCCAGCTTGTCACGGTTCTCGGTCAGGATCTGCTTGGCCGTGTTGTAACAGTGATCAATGATGCTACGTACTTCAGAGTCAATCAGCTTGGCTGTTTCACCTGAAACATTCGCACTCTGACCACCGCCACGCCCCAGATAAGACTCTTCGTCTTCGGCATACATCAGCGGCCCCAGCTTCTCGGATAGGCCCCATTTGGTAACCATGTTCCGGGCAATCTGACTGGCGCGCATAATGTCGTTTGACGCACCCGTCGTCACACCATCAAAGCCCAAGGTCATCTCTTCAGCAATGCGACCGCCGTAAAGCGAGCAGATTTGGCTGATCAACGCACGCTTGGACAGGCTGTAACGATCCTCTTCGGGCAGGAACATGGTAACGCCCAGCGCGCGGCCACGAGGAATGATCGAGACCTTATAAACCGGGTCATGCTCAGGCACAACGCGCCCAACAATAGCGTGACCTGCTTCGTGGTAAGCCGTATTACGTTTTTCTTTATCAGACATCACCATCGATTTGCGCTCAGCGCCCATCATGATTTTGTCTTTAGCCAGCTCAAACTCTTTCATTTCCACAACACGCTTACCGGTACGCGCTGCGAACAAGGATGCTTCGTTCACCAGGTTGGCCAGATCTGCACCCGAGAAACCCGGTGTACCACGTGCGATAACCGCCGGCTGGACGTCATCGCCCATCGGCACTTTGCGCATGTGGACTTTGAGAATCTGCTCACGACCACGAATGTCCGGCAAGCCAACCACCACCTGACGGTCAAATCGACCTGGACGCAACAGCGCAGGGTCAAGCACGTCAGGACGGTTAGTCGCGGCAATCACAATGATGCCGTCATTCATCTCGAAGCCGTCCATCTCAACCAGTAACTGGTTCAGCGTTTGCTCGCGCTCATCATGACCACCGCCCATACCGTTACCACGGTGACGGCCGACAGCATCGATTTCATCGATAAAGATGATGCAAGGCGCATGTTTCTTGGCTTGCTCAAACATGTCACGAACACGGCTTGCACCAACGCCCACGAACATCTCAACGAAATCGGAGCCCGAAATCGTGAAGAAAGGAACCTTGGCTTCACCCGCAATCGCTTTAGCAATCAAAGTTTTACCCGTGCCAGGCGGGCCAACCATCAGCACACCACGAGGAATACGGCCACCCAGACGCTGGAACTTGCCAGGGTCACGCAAGAACTCGACCAACTCGCCGACTTCTTCCTTGGCTTCATCACAGCCTGCAACGTCAGCCAGGGTCGTTTTAACCTGGTCTTCAGATAACAGACGTGCCTTGCTCTTGCCAAAACTCATCGGGCCGCCTTTACCACCGGCACCGCCCTGCATTTGACGCATAAAGAACATGAAGACCGCGATGATCACCAGTATCGGGAAGCTCGCAACCAACAGTTGAGTCCAGATACTTTGCTGCTCAGGCAATTTGCCCTCAACGGTTACATGGTTATCAACCAAGTCACCGATCAAACCGTTGTCCTGAATAGCCGGACGAATGGTTTTGAAGGTATCGCCATCGCTTCGTTTGCCGGTAATCACGTAGCCATCCACGGCAACGCGCTCGACCTTGCCATCCTTAACTTGCTGGATGAAGTCGGAATAGTTGAGGGTTTGTGGCTCGTTTGGACTGGAGAAGTTGTTCATCACTGTCACCAAGACAGCTGCGATGATCAACCACAGGATCAGATTCTTTGCCATATCGTTCAATTAGCTACCCTCTGAAGCAAGCCCCGCTACTGAAGCGTGCTTCGCATGATATTCACCGGCATAACTTACTACATTGCCTACAACCCTTGCAGGCTCCGTCTGTAACCCTTTGTGAAACTTTGACTACACAATATTCGTTATGACAGCGCTGTAAAGCGATACAAAAAAACCTATCGCCCCTGTTAGAGACGCTCATCACTGGCAGAACCCTCGATTCCACGGAAGCCACGACCGAGCAAATACTGCTCGCGGGACCGGTCACGTGACGAGGTTGGCTTGCGCATCTGCACTTTATCAAAAAGTTTGCGGATGTCTTTGTGGTATTGGTCGAAGCCCTCACCCTGGAAGACTTTGATCAAAAAATCACCACCTGGACGCAGAACTCGCCCGGCAAGATCCAATGCCAACTCACAAAGGAACATTGCCCGCGGCATATCTACAGCTGCCAATCCACTCATATTGGGGGCCATATCGGAAATCACAAGGTCAACTTGCG
Organism: Pseudomonas sp. 2024-210; assembly: GCF_045062345.1. Lineage (NCBI taxonomy): Bacteria > Pseudomonadati > Pseudomonadota > Gammaproteobacteria > Pseudomonadales > Pseudomonadaceae > Pseudomonas > Pseudomonas sp. 2024-210. The sequence continues at coordinate 53,121 of NZ_JBJGEJ010000011.1, forward strand.
TATTTCCGACCGCTTCCAGGATTTGTGCCAGCACCGCATCCTCAGTAAAGTCACCTTTGATGAAGGTGACATCAGGAATGCTGTCCATATCCAGAATATCGGATGCGATCAGACGGCCCTGACCACCGATCAGACGACTGGTCACCTGAGACCACCCACCCGGGGCTGCACCCAAGTCGATCACAGTCATGCCTGGACGGATCAGTCGATCACGCTCCTGAATCTCCAGCAATTTATAGCTCGCACGCGAACGGTACCCGTCTTTTTGCGCCATTTTGACGTACGGGTCGTTGAAATGCTCTTTCAGCCAGTTAAGGCTAGTCTTGGAACGGGCCACGGGCCACCTCAAAAAATTTAAACGGGTCGTGATTAACCGGGCGGTCTGTGACTCGCTCGGGTAAACTGGCCGCCGCTTTTTACAAGATCAGACACAGGGGTCAGATTATGCCGCTCACTCAAGAGCTGAAGAAACAGTACAAGTCCATTGGCCACCATCTGAAACCAGTTTTGACTGTGGCTGACAATGGTTTGACTGAAGGTGTTTTAGCCGAACTCGAACGCGCATTGGGCGATCACGAGTTGATTAAAATCAAAGTCAACATCCTGGATCGCGAAGCCCGTTTGGCGGCCATTGCAGAACTCTGCAAGGCTGGCAAAGCGGACTTGGTACAGGTTATCGGTAAAATGGCGCTTCTGTACCGCAAAAACGTCAATGTGAACAAGCAACTGTCGAACGTCCATCGTTTCAAGTGATGCCGACAAGGGTCAAGGGTGCGCATCGCGCACCCTGACACTCTTGCCTTCAGGCCTAGCATTATCTCTGCCCGCGCAACGCACCTGGCAGCCATAGCATCCTGCGCTACACCCTCCTCTCGACTCGCTGCACGACACACTCAGACACACGACCTGACATTTCGCCCAGCATCACTGCCAGCCTGTTTTGACCAGCAGCGCCCAACAATTCTGTGTGAAGCGTATTAAGACCGCCAACCCGAGACAATAAGGCCAGCCGCCAAAGCAGTGCGCCCGCACGAAGCGGGCGCCTTTACTCAGATGTGACGCACTTCGACAATCTCGTACTCAATAACACCACTGGGTGTTTTCACCGCGACTACATCGCCTTCTTCCTTGGCAATCAAGGCGCGCGCAAGAGGCGAACCCACGGAGATTTTGCCAAGTTTGAAGTCGGCCTCATCCTCACCCACGATCTGGTACGTCACGCTTTCGTCAGTTTCAACGTTAGCAATTTCTACCGTAGTACCGAAAATCACTTTGCCAGTATGAGGAATAGTCGTGACATCAATGATGACCGCGTTTTGCATGCGGCCCTCGATATCACGAATACGCGCCTCAACCATACCCTGCTGCTCACGAGCAGCATGGTATTCAGCGTTTTCTTTCAAGTCGCCCAATTCACGGGCCGTACCGATGTCCTGGCTCAGCTTAGGTCGAACAACCTTGGTCAGATGAGCGTGCTCTTCTTCCAGGGCTTTGGCGCCCTGGACTGTCATTGGGTATTTGATCATGCCTTCAATCCTGCGTGTAGATCCTGCAAGCTGCGTACGGTTTTTTCAGGACCGAATTTAAGCGCTTCACAGATCGCTTCGCCAGCAGCAATGGTCGTTGTGCAGTAAATCTTGTGCTGCAGCGCGTTGCGGCGAATGGAGTAAGAGTCAGCAATCGACTGACGACCTTCAGTGGTATTGATGATCAGGCTGACTTCGTCATTCTTTATCATGTCGACAACGTGTGGGCGACCTTCGGTCACCTTGTTCACGCGACGGACTTTAAGACCGGCAGCCTCAATAAACTTGGCAGTGCCGACCGTCGAAACGATTTCAAAGCCCAGATCGATCAGGTCACGTGCGACACCCGCCACCAAAGGCTTGTCATCGTCACGCACGCTGATGAACGCCGTTCCGCCCGTAGGAAGCACTTCGCTAGCGCCCATTTGGGCCTTGGCAAATGCCTCACCAAAGGTATCGCCCACGCCCATTACTTCACCGGTGGACTTCATCTCTGGGCCGAGAATCGGGTCAACACCCGGGAATTTGGCGAACGGGAAGACCGCCTCTTTCACACTGTAGAAGTTAGGAATGATTTCTTTGGTGAAACCAATTTCCTTCAGGGTTTTACCAGCCATGACGCGTGCTGCGATCATTGCCAGAGAAACACCGATGCACTTGGATACGAAAGGAACGGTACGCGAGGCACGCGGGTTCACTTCGATCACGTAGATGTCTTCGCCTTGCAGAGCAAGTTGCACGTTCATCAGGCCGACAACGCCCAATTCCAGAGCCATTTTTTTGACCTGTTCGCGCATCTCGTTCTGGATGTGCAGCGGCAAAGAGTACGGAGGCAACGAGCACGCGGAGTCGCCGGAGTGAACACCCGCCTGCTCGATATGCTGCATGATCGCGCCGATGACTACATCAGTGCCGTCGCATACCGCATCAACGTCCATTTCGATTGCGCAGTTCAGGAAGTGATCCAGCAGCACCGGGCTGTCGTTGGACACTTTCACTGCATCACGCAGATAGCGCTTGAGCTCTTCTTCTTCGTAGACGATTTCCATCGCACGACCGCCCAACACGTAGGAAGGACGCACTACCAGCGGATAACCGATTTTGGCGGCTGCGCGGATGGCTTCGTCTTCGCTGCGCACCGTCGCGTTTGGCGGCTGACGCAGGTTCAGGCGCTCAACCATTTGCTGGAAACGCTCACGGTCTTCTGCTCGGTCGATGGCATCAGGGCTGGTACCGATGATCGGCACGCCAGCTTCTTCAAGAGCACGCGCCAGTTTCAGCGGGGTTTGGCCGCCGTACTGAACGATCACGCCTTTTGGCTTCTCGACACGAACGATTTCCAGCACGTCTTCCAACGTGACGGATTCAAAGTACAGACGATCCGAAGTGTCGTAGTCGGTGGAAACGGTTTCCGGGTTGCAGTTGACCATGATGGTCTCGTAACCATCGGCACGCAGCGCCAGAGCAGCGTGAACGCAGCAGTAGTCGAACTCGATACCTTGACCGATACGGTTAGGGCCACCGCCCAGAATCATGATCTTGTCACGATCCGAAGGGTTGGATTCGCACTCTTCCTCATAGGTGGAGTACATGTAAGCCGTATCAGTCGCGAACTCGGCTGCGCAAGTGTCAACGCGCTTGTAAACCGGGAACACTTCCAGCTTGTGACGGTGGCGACGCAGGTTTTTCTCGGTCACGCCCAACAGTACGGCCAGACGAGCGTCCGAGAAACCTTTGCGCTTAAGGCGATACATCGCATCGCGATCAATCGAGGACAGCGCCATTGTCTTGATCTTCTCTTCGTCCTTGATCAGATCTTCGATCTGTACCAGGAACCAAGGGTCAATCATGTTCATGCCGAAGATGTCTTCGACTGTCATGCCTGCGCGGAATGCGTCAGCCACGTACCAGATACGCTCGGCACCCGGCACAGTCAGCTCGCGCTTGAGCACGGCCATGCTTTCCGGGTTGCTCAGGTCGAGCTTTGGATCGAGACCACTAACGCCCACTTCCAGACCACGAAGGGCTTTTTGCAGCGATTCCTGGAAGGTGCGGCCGATGGCCATCACTTCACCCACCGACTTCATCTGAGTCGTCAGGCGCGCGTCAGCTTTCGGGAACTTCTCGAAAGCAAAACGTGGCAGCTTGGTCACAACGTAGTCGATGGACGGCTCGAACGAGGCAGGCATCGCACCGCCGGTGATTTCGTTTTGCAACTCATCCAGGGTGTAACCGATGGCCAGCTTGGCAGCGATGCGTGCAATCGGGAAACCTGTAGCTTTCGAAGCCAGCGCCGAGGAACGCGATACACGCGGGTTCATCTCGATCACGACCATACGGCCAGTGTCCGGGCAAATACCGAACTGAACGTTGGAACCGCCTGTTTCAACGCCAATTTCACGCAGTACCGCCAAAGAGGCGTTACGCATGATCTGGTATTCCTTGTCCGTCAGGGTTTGCGCAGGCGCAACGGTGATCGAGTCACCGGTGTGCACACCCATCGGATCAAAGTTTTCAATCGAGCAGACGATGATGCAGTTGTCCTTCTTATCGCGGACAACCTCCATCTCGTACTCTTTCCAGCCAATCAGCGATTCGTCGATCAACAGCTCTTTAGTGGGCGACAAATCCAGACCGCGAGAACAGATCTCTTCAAACTCTTCACGGTTGTAAGCAATACCGCCACCGGTGCCACCCATGGTGAAGGACGGACGAATAATGCAAGGAAAGCCCAGCTTTTCGAGAACCGCATTGGCCTCTTCCATGCTGTGAGCGATACCCGAACGCGGACAATCAAGGCCGATGGACTTCATGGCCTTGTCGAAGCGCGAACGGTCTTCAGCTTTATCGATGGTGTCGGCATTGGCACCGATCATCTCTACACCGAACTTCTCCAGAACGCCTTCACGCTCTAGATCCAGCGCGCAGTTCAGAGCAGTCTGGCCACCCATGGTTGGCAACAGTGCGTCTGGGCGCTCTTTCTCGATGATCTTGGCAACAGTCTGCCACTTGATCGGCTCAATATAGGTAGCGTCGGCCATGTCCGGATCGGTCATGATCGTGGCTGGGTTGGAGTTAACCAGAATAACGCGGTAACCCTCCTCGCGCAGAGCCTTACAGGCCTGGGCGCCGGAGTAGTCGAATTCGCAGGCCTGGCCGATAACGATCGGGCCAGCGCCGAGAATCAGGATGCTTTTAATGTCTGTACGTTTTGGCATGGGTTTTTCACTCAAATCCGCAGGTCAGTCGGCAAGCCGTCAATCAAGATGCTGAAGCGCCCGAGGGGCCACCGAAGTTCGGGGCCACCATCGGAGCGCAACGGAGCATTGATCAGCGGCGCTTGGCCATCTCATTGATGAAACGATCGAACAGCGGCGCTACGTCGTTCGGGCCCGGGCTGGCTTCAGGGTGACCCTGGAAGCTGAAAGCGCTCTTGTCGGTCAGTTCGATACCCTGAAGGGTGCCGTCGAACAGCGACTTGTGAATCGCACGCACATTGGCTGGCAAGGTGGCCTCATCCACAGCAAAACCGTGGTTCTGGCTGGTGATCATCACAACACCTGTGTCCAGATCCTGAACCGGGTGGTTAGCACCATGGTGGCCATGACCCATTTTCACAGTCTTGGCGCCCGAAGCCAGTGCCAACAGCTGATGGCCCAAGCAAATACCAAACACTGGAATCTCGGTGGTCAGCACTTCCTGAATCGCCTTGATTGCGTAATCGCAAGGCTCGGGATCACCCGGGCCGTTGGACAGGAACACACCATCAGGACTCAGCGCCAGTACATCACTGGCAGGCGTCTGAGCCGGAACCACGGTCACGCGGCAGCCGCGCTCAACCAGCATGCGCAGGATGTTCCACTTTACGCCGTAATCGTAAGCCACAACGTGATAAGGCAACTCGCTGGCTTCGATAGTCGGATGGCTGTCGGTCGCCAGGTTCCAGACGCTGGAACGCCACTCATAGGCTTTATCGGTGGTGACTACTTTCGCCAAATCCATGCCTTTAAGGCCTGGAAAACCACGTGCAGCGGCGATGGCAGCTTCGTCAGAGATGTTGTCGCCAGCCATGATGCAGCCGTTTTGTGCGCCTTTTTCACGCAGAATGCGTGTCAGGCGACGTGTGTCGATACCGGCGATAGCCACAACATTGTTGGCTTTCAGGTAGTCAGACAGCGACAGGGTGTTGCGCCAGTTGCTGGCAACCAGTGGCAGATCACGGATTACCAAACCTGCGGACCAAACACGATCAGACTCGGCGTCTTCCGGTGTAGTACCGGTATTGCCGACATGCGGGTAAGTCAGGGTCACGATTTGCTGAGCGTAGGAAGGATCCGTCAGGATCTCCTGGTAGCCAGTCATTGCGGTGTTAAACACCACCTCACCAACGGTTTGACCGTCGGCACCAATGGCTTCGCCGCGAAAAATGCTGCCATCAGCGAGGGCGAGTATGGCTTGCTTAGTCAAGAAGACCTCCCGTAAATAAAGCCTGAAAGGGCGATCGCAGGTTGTAAAAAAGCGGAGTGACGTATGGACACGTCACCCCGCTTCTTCACTGAATAATTCTGCGCGCTTTTAGTGGACACACTAAAGCTGTAGCTTACAGAAAAAGGCTTTTTTGGTCTACCGCTAAAGTGCCGAAAAGGCTGAGGAATGCGACAGGACATCGCTTAGCGGGTAAAAACCGGGCTATTGATAGCGCAATAGCCCGATAATACAGAGGCATTTCAACGCAGGTCGAGCACATCCTGCATGTCATACAGGCCCGGCTCGCGCCCCTCCAGCCAAAGCGCAGCGCGAACCGCACCCTTAGCGAACGTCATGCGGCTGGACGCTTTGTGGGTAATCTCAAGGCGCTCACCTTCAGTGGCGAACAACACCGTGTGATCACCGACCACGTCACCACCGCGTACAGTCGCAAAACCAATAGTCTCGCGCTCACGTGCGCCGGTATGCCCTTCCCGACCATAGACCGCAACCTTTTGCAGGTCACGCCCCAACGCATCGGCAATCACCTCACCCATACGCAGGGCCGTACCCGAAGGCGCGTCGATCTTGTGACGGTGATGGGCTTCGATGATTTCGATGTCCGCATCCTCACCCATCACCCGTGCCGCCATATCCAGCAACTTAAGCGACAAATTGACGCCAACACTGAAGTTCGCTGCAAACACGATCGGAATGTCTTTGCCAGCATCAGCCAACAATTGTTTTTGCGCTGCATTGAGCCCTGTAGTACCAATCACCATCGCCTTGCCTGAATGACGGCAAATCTCCAGGTTTTTCAACATAACTTCGGGCAGCGTGAAATCGATCAACACATCGAAGTCATCCACGACCGCCTGCAAGTCAGCCGACAACGGCACACCCAGCCGACCCAGAGAGACCAATTCACCGGCATCAGCACCGATCAACGAACTACCCGGGCGAACAATCGCAGCGGTCAAACCGCACAGCGGCGAGCGCTGCTGCACCGCATCGATCAGGGTTTTACCCATACGCCCGGCAGCGCCCATTACAGCTATACGTCGCATGCCTCGCCCCTTATAAGTCGCCGAAGAAGCGCTTAACGCCTTCGAACCAGCCCGTTGCGTTAGGCGAGTGACTGCTGTCACCTTCCAGCGTAGAGCGGAACTCTTCCATCAGCTCACGCTGACGTCGGTTCAGCTTCACCGGTGTTTCAACCACAACACGGCACATCAAATCACCAGCACCACCCCCACGCACAGGAGCAACACCTTTACCGCGAATGCGGAATTGCTTACCGCTTTGCGTCCCCTCAGGCACTTTCAACTTGACCCGACCATCAAGCGTCGGCACTTCAAGTTCTGCCCCCAATGCGGCATCAGCAAAATTGATCGGCACTTCACAGAACAGATGCTTGCCGTCGCGCTGGAAAATCGCATGCTCGCGCACCTCGATCACCACGTACAGATCGCCCGCAGGCCCACCCTGTACGCCTGCCTCGCCCTCACCCGAAAGACGAATACGATCGCCTGTATCAACACCCGCAGGCACTTTGACCGACAGGGTTTTGTACTCTTCTACGCGGCCTTCGCCACGGCAGCTGTCGCACGGATCGGAAATGATCTTGCCCTGACCATGGCAGCGCGGACAGGTCTGCTGCACCGCGAAGAACCCCTGCTGCATACGTACCTGGCCAATACCGCCACAGGTCGTACAGGTAACAGGCGAAGAACCCTTCTTGGCGCCAGAACCGTCACACGGCTTGCAATTAACCAGCGTAGGAACACGGATATTGACCGTGGTACCGCGTACAGCCTCTTCCAGATCCAGCTCCAGCGTATAGCGCAAATCGCTACCACGCTGAGCGCCGCCCCGGGAGCCGCCACGACCACCGCCAAAGAAATCACTGAACACATCGCCAAAAATATCGGAGAAGTTTTGCCCGCCAAATCCTGCCCCGCCGCCACCCATTTGCGGATCGACACCGGCATGCCCGTATTGATCATAGGCGGCCCGCTTGCTGGAGTCCGACAGGACTTCGTAAGCTTCGTTAGCTTCTTTGAACAGCTCTTCTGAAGCCTTGTCATCCGGATTACGGTCCGGGTGATGCTTCATTGCCAGACGTCGGTATGCCTTCTTTAACTCCACCTCAGTGGAAGTACGCTCGACACCCAATATTTCGTAATAATCGCGCTTTGCCATAATTCTTTGCACTCTCAAGGACGTTCGGCAAAACCCTCCCGAGCCTCACCAAACCCGCCAAACCCGATAGACATCAGACTCGACTCACGTCTTTTTCAACGATATTGGTTTCTGATTAACAGCCAATGCATTGGCTGACAGGAGCGGTTTCGTGCGGGCGGAACGTAAAAATCTCCGAGCCCAACCGCCAGCATCCGACCTTGTCGCATGCTGTAAAAATTCCTCTACTCCAGACACGCCAACGCGGGAGCAAGCTCCCGCGCGGCGACATCCTACCAGTCACCGCCAGCGTGCGGTCAACCGGGCGACAAACAAGCTAATTACTTGTTGTCTTTTACTTCTTCGAACTCAGCATCGACAACGTCGTCTGCTTTTTCAGCCGAATCAGCTGGCTTGGCCGCTGCGTCTGCCGGGTTCGCTTGCTCGGCGTACATCTTCTGAGCAACTGGAGCAGACACTTTGGACAGCTCTTCAACCTTGGCTTCGATAGCGGCTTTGTCGTCGCCTTTTACAGCAGCTTCAAGAGCAACCACTGCGGTTTCGATTGCAGCTTTCTCTTCTTCGGTCACTTTGTCACCGGCATCAGCGACCATTTTGCGAGTCGAGTGAACCAGTGCGTCACCTTGGTTGCGGGCAGCTGCCAGCTCTTCGAACTTGCGGTCTTCCTCAGCGTTGATCTCGGCATCGCGAACCATCTGAGCAATTTCTTCCTCGGACAGACCGGAGTTGGCCTTGATCACGATCGACTGAGATTTGCCAGTCGCCTTGTCTTTCGCGCTCACGTTCAAGATACCGTTGGCATCGATGTCAAAGGTCACTTCGATCTGAGGCACGCCACGTGGAGCAGGTGGAATGTCAGCCAGGTCGAACTTGCCCAACGACTTGTTTTGAGCCGCTTGCTTACGCTCACCTTGCAGCACGTGAATAGTCACAGCGCCCTGGTTATCGTCAGCGGTCGAGAATACTTGCGATTTCTTGGTAGGAATCGTGGTGTTTTTCTCGATCAGAGCAGTCATTACGCCGCCCATGGTTTCGATACCCAGAGTCAGCGGGCTCACGTCCAGCAGCAGAACGTCTTTAACATCACCGGCCAATACCGCGCCCTGGATAGCAGCACCCATTGCAACAGCTTCGTCCGGGTTCACGTCTTTACGTGCTTCTTTACCGAAGAACTCGGTTACCAGCTTTTGAACCAGCGGCATACGAGTCTGACCACCGACCAGAATCACGTCGTTGATTTTCGACACATCGATACCTGCGTCTTTCAACGCGATACGGCAAGGTTCGATGGTGCGTTGAACCAGGTCTTCAACCAGCGATTCCAGCTTGGCGCGCGAAATTTTCACGTTCAAGTGCTTAGGACCGGTGGCATCTGCAGTGATGTAAGGCAGATTCACGTCAGTCGACTGGCTCGAAGACAGTTCGATTTTGGCTTTTTCAGCAGCTTCTTTCAGACGCTGCATGGCCAGCGGATCACCTTTAAGGTTCATGCCGCTTTCTTTCTTGAACTCGTCAACCAGGTAGTCGATCAGACGAATGTCAAAGTCTTCACCACCCAGGAACGTGTCACCGTTAGTTGCCAGCACTTCAAACTGATGCTCGCCATCCACTTCGGCAATTTCAATGACCGACACGTCGAAAGTACCGCCACCCAAGTCATAAACGATGACAGTGTGGTCGCCTTTCGCTTTATCCATACCGTAAGCCAGAGCAGCAGCGGTAGGCTCGTTGATGATGCGTTTTACGTCCAGACCCGCAATACGGCCGGCGTCTTTAGTCGCCTGACGCTGGCTGTCGTTGAAGTAGGCCGGAACGGTAATGACCGCTTCAGTCACTGCCTCGCCGAGGTAATCTTCGGCGGTTTTCTTCATTTTCTTCAGAATTTCAGCCGAGATTTGTGGCGGAGCCATTTTCTGGCCGTTCACTTCAACCCATGCGTCGCCATTGTCAGCCTTGACGATTTTGTAAGGCACCATCTGAATGTCTTTCTGTACAACTTCTTCGTCAAAACGACGACCGATCAGACGCTTCACCGCGTACAGGGTGTTATGCGGATTGGTCACTGCCTGACGCTTGGCCGATTGGCCAACCAGAATTTCACCATCATTGGCGTACGCAACGATCGACGGCGTAGTACGCGCGCCTTCTGCGTTTTCGATAACTTTTGCTTTACCGTTTTCCAGAACCGAAACACACGAGTTAGTGGTCCCGAGGTCAATACCGATAATTTTGCCCATGTCTACTCTCCCTAAATTTGAATTTTTTTGCCGCAGCAGTAATGACCAACTGCGGCACTGCTTAACGCTTGACTTCTAAATGGGGGCCTTGCGGCCGATTTCAAGCCTGCTCGTCAATCGATGGCGAAACCGGCGCTGGCGCCTTGCTGACTACGACCATAGCCGGGCGCAGCAAGCGGCCATTGAGCTGATAGCCCTTTTGAAACACCTTGAGCACACTGTTCGGCTCCAGGTCAGCGCTTTCCTGCATGGCCATTGCCTGATGATGCTCGGCATTAAAAGGCTCGCCGTGTGGATCGATCGCTTCCAGCTGATAACGCTTCAGAGTGTCCTGGAACATTTTCAGTGTCAGCTCGATCCCTTCGCGCATTGGACGAATGTTCTCGTCATCCGGACTGGACAGCTCAAGACCACGCTCAAGACTGTCAATCACCGGCAACAGATCGCCAGCAAACTTTTCCAATGCGAATTTGTGTGCTTTCTCGACGTCCTGTTCAGCGCGGCGGCGAACGTTCTGCAGATCAGCAGCAACACGCAAAGCCTGGTCATGAGCGGCGGCCAGTTGCTCTTCAAGCGACTGAACACGCGCGACCAGATCTTCGCCAGAGGCATCGGCGGCCTGATTTGCTTCTTGGTTTTGCGTATCCATAGTCTGTTCGTCTGCCATAGATTTCTCCTTTCGAACTTTGTCCGCGAGCTCGACTCGCGCTTCTGCCAAGGTATATGGGGTCGCAATTTTCAGGTTCAAGAGCCGCAAGGCACTAACAGTGCGTCTTTGTCCTGCCCGCAATCTCCGCTAAAAAATCAAAACGCGCTAAAAACTCAAAAACACCAAGCAAATCGTACTAAAGACAGCCATTGTCAGCACGAAACAAAACACTGTATAAATAACCAGACATTACGTTTTGGAGCAGCTCCTATGCTGGTGCACCTGTCCGTTCATAACTACGCCATCGTTGAACATCTCGATCTTGAACTGGATCGCGGGATGAGTGTAATCACTGGCGAGACCGGTGCAGGCAAATCGATCATGCTTGATGCACTGGGCCTCACACTGGGAGACCGTGCCGATAGCGGCGTAGTTCGACCAGGCGCCGACAAAGCCGACATTCTTGCTACCTTCGACCTGCAAGACATTCCCGAAGCACAAGCCTGGCTCGCCGAGCGCGACCTTGAAACGGATGGCCCGTGCATTCTGCGTCGCGTGATCACCACTGAAGGACGTTCGCGCAGCTATATCAACGGCACGCCCTGCCCTCAAGGTGACCTGAAAGCCCTCGGCGAATTGTTGATTGATATCCACAGTCAGCATGAGCACCAGTCACTGCTTAAACCCGATACCCACCGTCGCTTGCTGGACGAATACGCGGGTGCCACCGATCTGTCCCGCCAGGTCCAACTGGCCGCCCAAAAGTGGCGCCAGGCACGGCAAGAACTTGAACACCTCTCCAACTCAGGCGATGAACAACGCGCACGTCATCAGTTACTGAGCTACCAACTTGAAGAGCTCGAAACGCTGTCACTGGGCGAAAACGAACTGGAAGAGCTGGAGCAGGAACACAAGAACCTGACCAACGCTGAAACCTTGCTCACGATCTGTCGCCAAGTGGTTGAACAGTGCAGCGAAAACGACTCCGGCAACGTCCTTAATGCATTGACCGTCAGCCTGAATCGACTTTCGAGCATCAACAACAGCTCAGGTTCTCTGAGCGAAGCAACCGACCTGCTGGCCAGCGCACAAATCCAGGTCGAAGAGGCCGTAGGTGAACTCAACCGTTTTCTAGATCACTTTGATGCTGACCCGGGGCGCCTGCAATATCTGGAAGAACGTCTGGACACCATCTACACACTCGCTCGCAAACATCGTGTACAACCAAGTGAGGTCCCTGCCCTGCAACAAAGGCTGCTGGATGAGCTCGAAAGCCTCAATGCGAACGACGAATCCATCGAACGCCTGACCCACGAACTGGCAGCCTATACACGCCACTATCAAGAATGTGCACGTGAACTCAGCAACCTGCGCGGTCAAGCAGCATCACGCCTGAGCGGTGCAGTAGAAGAAGAAATACAGCGACTAGGCATGCCCGGGGGTCGCTTCTCGATCGAGCTGCGTCCACAGGCCAGCCTCGACCCGATGCCACATGGCTTGGAGCAGGTAGAGCTACTGGTAAGCGCCAACCCCGGCCAACCCCTTAAAGCGTTGGCTAAAGTAGCGTCAGGCGGCGAGCTGTCACGCATCAGCCTGGCCATTCAGGTCATCACCGCGCAAACCTCACGGGTACCGACTCTGGTATTCGACGAGGTCGACGTCGGCATTGGCGGCCCGACTGCTGAAATCGTCGGCCAACTGTTACGTCGACTCGGCGAACGCGGCCAAGTACTGACGGTGACCCATTTGCCGCAAGTGGCTGCGCAATGCCATCAACATCTGTTTGTGCATAAGGTTCGCGAAAGCGACACCACTCGCACTGCGGTGTCGAAGCTAAGCAAGAAAGAGCGCATAGAAGAAGTTGCACGCATGCTCGGCGGCATCGACCTGACCAAAGAATCGTTGGCGCATGCGAAGAAAATGGTCGTCACTGCAAAAATTCTTGCAGCTTAGCGACGAACGGTAGCAAAAGCCGTTAATCAGGCTGCACAAAGGCGACCCTTGGGTCGCCTTTGTTGGTTTCGCGAACCAGAAATTCGCGCTACAGACTTATTTTGTTTGCTTGCGCACGTACAAAACAAGATTGTGATCCACCAGCTCAACACCGTGTTTAGCGGCGATGGCGTGCTGCAGTTTTTCGATGTCTTCGTCGAAAAATTCGATCACTTCACCGCTGTCCACATTAACCATATGGTCATGGTGGCCACCGTCGGCATCTGCCAATTCGAAGACCGCATGACCCCCATCAAAATTATGGCGGATCACCAGCCCTGCTGACTCAAACTGAGTCAGTACACGGTAAACCGTGGCCAGCCCCACATCTTCGCCTGCGGTCATAAGTGCCTTGTAAACATCCTCGGCACTCATGTGACGCTGCTCGGCAGAGTCAAGCATTTGCAGGATTTTGACTCGTGGCAGAGTCACCTTCAGTCCGGCTTTACGGAGTTCGCTATTTTCAACCATGGTTAGCTTTCTCGCGGAAGCCGCTTCGCAGCTTCTATTAATACGGGTATGATCGGCGTTTACGTTGTCCCAGCCAAGATAGTGGAAGTCGCCCACCGATGCAAAACACCAAGCTCTTGCTAACCAGTTTCACCTTTGTGGGACTGCTCGCACTCGCCGGTTGTTCATTCCCCGGGGTTTACAAAATCGACATCCAACAGGGCAATGTCGTCACGCAGGACATGATAAACCAGTTACGCCCGGGAATGACCCGTCGGCAAGTGCGGTTTATTATGGGCAACGCCCTGCTGACCGATACATTCCACCCTGACCGCTGGGATTATTTGTATAGCCTGCAGCCCGGCGGCGGCGAGCGCCAACAAGAACGCATCAGTGTGTTCTTCAACGAAAATGACCAGCTCGTCAGCCTGTCAGGCGACTTCAAGCCGGGCGTAAGCCGCGATGAAGCCATTCTCGGCAAGGACGGCGCCACTAACGTGGTTGAGCCGGCAGCGCCTGACGCTCCTGCTGAAGAGAAGAGCGACGTACCCGCCAAGCCGGGTTCGCTGCTCGATCAAATCCAGAAGGACGTCGACGGCGTCGAAACGGTTCCCGTTCCGACTCCAGACCCCCTGGATACCGACGAGTAATTATCGCTCGGTACAAAAAAGCCCGGCATGCCGGGCTTTTTGTTGTCTGCGATAACGCTGTTACACCTGACGCTTAGCCTGAGCCGCTTTAGCTGCGCGCTGACGGCGTATCTCTTTAGGGTCTGCCAACAGCGGTCGGTAAATCTCGATGCGCTCCCCCGCCTGCAACACTCGAGTGTGCGGGTCAGCCACCTGCTTACCAAAGATCCCCACAGGGCAGCTCGTCAGATCAAGCTCCGGGAACTCATTGCCAATGCCCGAAGCCAGCAGCGCATCGCGCACGCTTGTACCCTGCACAACAGCAAATGCCAGCAAGCGCTGCCGATCAATCGCCGCATACACCACTTCGACGTCAATCAACGACTCAACCATAAAGCTGCTTGGCACGCTGACAAAAAGCATCCACTAACGTATTGGCTGCCTGATTAAACAAAGGCCCCAAAGTCGCCTTGACCAGCGGCCCGGCGTAATCGAAGGTCATGTCCAGACTGATCTTGCAGGCCTTCTCACCCAAAGGTTTGAACACCCACAGGCCATGCAATTGTTTGAAAGGCCCCTCTTCCAGGTTCATTTCAATCGATTGCCCTGGCACCAGCGTATTGCGCGTTACAAAGTGCTGGCTCAGCCCAGCCTTGGCCACGCCCAGACTGGCACGCATCAGCACATCAGACTTTTCGATCAGCTCAACGGAAGAACACCACGGCAGAAAATCCGGGTAATGCTCCACATCGTTAACCAGATCATAAAGCGCTTGCGCCGGATAAGGCAGCAAGGCAGAGCGTTGAATATGGGTAGTCATGTCAGCGTTATTTCCACAGCTGGGCGGCAAACACAATCAGAATGCCGAGTGGCGCCACATAGCGCATCAAAAAAAGTGTCAAGGCGAACAGCACCGGGCTACGCATCGACAATTCGTCGCGTACCGCACCACGCCCCATGATCCAGCCTGCAAAGACCACAAAGCACAGCCCGCCCAAAGGCAACATGATACGCGAGGTGAGAAAATCCACGACACCAAAGAAGTCGAGGCCGCTCGCAGCGCCCCACTGATACAGGTGAAAACCTGAATCTTCACTCACAAAGAACTTGGCCTGTTTCCAGATATTGAAGGAAAACACCGTGCCCAGCCCCACAAACCAGCAACTGAACGCCAACCAGAACGTCACCCACAGGCGTCGGACCTTGGTCCGCTCAACCAGATAGGCCACCATCGGCTCAAGCAATGAAATCGCCGAGCTCCAGGCCGCCACGGCCACCAACACAAAGAACACTACGCCCATCAGTTGACCGAACGCCACATTGCCAAAGGCAAACGGCAACGTCACAAACATCAGACCCGGCCCTTCGCTGGGGTTCAATCCTGAGGCAAATACAATTGGAAACAATGCCAGCCCGGCGAGCAATGAGACAAACGTATCGATCAGCGCCACACCGACCACAGTCCCGGAGATCGAGGCGTTCTTGGGCATATACGCACCATAGATCATGATCGACCCGACGCCCACGCTCAGAGAAAAGAACGCATGCCCCATGGCTGCGAGCAAACCATCGAGTACCCGATCAGGGTTGAAGTCGAACATAAAATGCACGCCTTCCATAAAATGCCCCGTGGTCATGCTGTAACCCAGCAACACCAGCAGCAGCACAAACAGAATGGGCATCATGATCCGCAGGCTGCGCTCAAGCCCCGCCACCACCCCCTTGGCAATCACATACGCCGACAACAGCATAAAAGCCGTGTGCCAAAACGTTAGCCGCCACGGGTCAGCGATCACACCCCCGAAGTAAGCACCGACCTGATCTGCCGTAGCGCCCTGAAAATCGCCCTTGCCCATATTGATGATGTAATCGAGCGACCAGCCGCCCACCACACTATAGAAAGACAAAATCAGCAGTGCCGTGATCATCCCGGCAAATGCGCCCCACGACCAACGCGCCGAATGCCCGGCCTCGACCGCCAATACCTTCAAGGCATTCGCAGGGCTGAGCCGCGCACGGCGACCCATCAGGGTTTCGGCCAGCATGACTGGCACACCAATCAGCGCGATGCAGGCCAAAAACACCAACACGAAAGCGCCGCCACCATAGACGCCAACCATGTAAGGGAATTTCCAGATACTGCCCAAACCCACGGCAGAACCGGTCGCAGCGAGAATAAAGACCCAACGGCTTGCCCAACTGCCGTGGACAGAAACCTTGTCTGTCGACATCGTTACTACGCCCAACCACTAAAAAAAGAGGGCGCATTGTCCGGGAATCACCCTACCGGCTCAAGCGCGCTGTCTTGCACACGTAAACTCGTTGCATGACCGTAGCCGACACGCTCGCAACTGCCTATAATGCCGGCCCTATGGCTAAACAGAAGAAACACCCCACAGGGACCATCGCGCAGAATAAAAAAGCGCGACACGATTACTTCATCGAACATCGGTTCGAGGCTGGTCTGGTCCTGGCCGGCTGGGAAGTAAAAAGTCTGCGTGCAGGCAAGGCACAGCTGGTCGACAGCTACGTGCTACTCAAGGACGGCGAAGCATGGTTGCTCGGCAGCCATATTGCCCCCCTGACGACCGCCAGCACCCACGTTATCGCCGACCCTACGCGCAGTCGCAAACTGCTGCTTAACAAGCGCGAGCTTGAGAAGCTGTTTGCAGCGGTGCAACAAAAGGGTTACGCCTGCGTTTGCCTTTCTATTTACTGGAGCAAGCACTTGATCAAGTGCGAAATTGCCCTGGGTAAAGGCAAGAAGGAATACGACAAGCGTCACACCGAGCGCGAACGTGATTCCGATCGCGAGCTTCAACGCGCCGTGCGTAACAAGGGCAAGGAAGACTAATTTCCGAGCGCCTCCGCACCTCGTAGCAGCTGACGAGCCTGCGAGGCTGCGTTCGGTCGCGAAGCGATCGTAAATGCTAGAAACGCGACCTGCCAGTGAGGTCGCATTAACCGGCAATACGACGACTTCGTCGCCGAACGCAGCCTTCGGCAGCTGCTACGAATTGAATCACAACCCATTACGTCGCTCTGCCCGCGCCATGCGCTGCACTTCCTGACGCACCTCCTCCAAGACTTCCTGCACATACATCAGATGCCGACTCGCCACTTCACGCGCGTCTTCTGCACGCCCTTCGATAATGGCCAGATACAACTCGCGATGCTGACTGATCAGCATGTCGCGCGTTTCGCTGCGCTGTTGGTACATGCCGCCGATATTGGTCACCACGTTGCGCTTGAGCAGGTCAAATAACCCACGAATCGTGTGCAGCAACACAGCGTTATGACTGGCCTCGGCGATGGCCAAGTGAAAGCTGGCATCTGCCTCGCCTTCTTCGGCGCGGCTCACCTCATCCACCCGCGCATAACAATCCTGCAATCGCTCGAACGCCAAGCGCAAACGCTCGCGATCCATCTCCGTGGCGCGCAACGCCGCGTAATAGGCGCACGACGCCTCCAGCGTATGACGGAACTCAAGCAAGTCACGCTGTGCTTCAGGGTTGCTTTCGAGCAGTTGCAGCAACGGATCACTGAACGTCGAACCCAGCGAAGTCGCTACATAGTTGCCTCCGCCCTGGCGACTGACCAGCAAGCCTTTGGCCGCCAGTTTTTGAATCGCCTCACGTAACGACGGCCGCGACACACCGAATTGCTCCGCCAACGCACGCTCAGCCGGCAAACGCTCGCCGGACTTCAACGTGCCCTCAAGAATCATTCCCTCAAGCTGCTCAACAATATCGTCCGACAGACGGCGCTGACGGATTTGATCAAACCCCATAACTGCTCTCCATCCTCCCGACCATGCGCCGAGCGGCCGCTATTCTCGCCGATTGACGCGCCGTATACACCCATCAGAACCACTGCCCACTACCGCATCAGATGCTGCGACAACGAACACCCCGACGAAAGATTTAGCAGCGGCAAATTGACACATACCTCACGAGGCTTCTAACCTAGCGAACAGTGATTGTAAATTGGTATTACCAATTATCCAATAGCACTGATGGCATCGACCAATAACAATTAGGGGCCACCCCATATGCAAACCTGGCAACAGCTCTATAGTCCGCTCGGCAGTCTTGGCTGGTCCGCACTCGCGGCCGTCATTCCGATTGTGTTTTTCTTCCTGGCCCTGGCCGTGTTCCGTCTCAAAGGGCATGTGGCGGGCAGCATTACCCTTGCCCTGTCGATTTTGGTGGCCATCTTTGCCTTCCAGATGCCCGTCGACATGGCCATCGCAGCAGCGGGCTATGGATTTGCCTACGGCCTCTGGCCCATTGCATGGATCATCGTGGCGGCGGTGTTCCTCTACAAATTGACCGTGAAAAGTGGCCAGTTCGAAATTATTCGCAGCTCGGTGCTGTCGATCACTGACGACCAACGCCTGCAAGTGCTGCTGATCGGCTTCTGCTTCGGTGCTTTTCTTGAAGGTGCAGCTGGTTTCGGCGCGCCGGTGGCCATCACGGCCGCACTGCTCGTGGGCCTGGGTTTCAACCCGCTGTACGCCGCAGGCCTGTGCCTGATCGCCAACACCGCACCGGTTGCCTTTGGTGCCTTGGGCATCCCGATCATCGTGGCGGGCCAAGTGACCGGCATCGACGCCTTCAAAATCGGTGCAATGGCCGGTCGCCAACTGCCGCTGTTGTCATTGTTCGTGCCGTTCTGGCTGGTCTTCATGATGGACGGCCTGCGCGGCGTGCGTGAAACCTGGCCGGCAGCGCTGGTGGCCGGCTTGAGCTTTGCCATCACCCAATACTTCACCTCAAACTACATTGGGCCTGAACTGCCAGACATCACCTCGGCCCTCGCCAGCCTGATCAGCCTGACGCTGTTCCTGAAAGTCTGGCAGCCAAAACGCACCGCAGGCGCCCAGATTGCTGGCGTCAGCTCTGACGTTATTGTGACCGCCAGCGCAGGGGGCTTCGGCAAACCGAGTAACCTGTTGGCCTCGCCTTACAGCCTGATGCAGATCCTCAAAGCCTGGTCACCGTTCCTGATCTTGACCGTACTGGTCACCATCTGGACCCTGAAACCTTTCAAGGCACTGTTCTCACCCGGCGGCGCGATGTACGGCTGGGTCTTCAACTTCGCGATCCCGCACCTTGATCAACTGGTGATCAAGACTGCACCGATCGTCAACGCACCTACCGCCATTGCGGCGGTGTTCAAGCTTGATCCGATTTCGGCCACCGGCACCGCGATTTTCTTCTCGGCGCTGATCTCGATGATGATTTTGAAAATCGATTTCAAAACCGGTCTGACCACTTTGAAAGAGACCTTCTATGAACTGCGCTGGCCGATCCTGTCCATCGGCATGGTGTTGGCCTTTGCTTTCGTCACCAACTACTCCGGCATGTCCTCCACCATGGCATTGGTGTTGGCGGGTACTGGCGCAGCGTTCCCGTTCTTCTCGCCGTTCCTCGGCTGGCTGGGCGTATTCCTGACCGGCTCGGACACGTCGTCCAACGCCCTGTTCAGTTCGTTGCAAGCCACCACCGCGCACCAGATCGGCGTCAGCGACACCCTGATGGTGGCCGCCAATACCAGCGGCGGCGTGACCGGCAAGATGATTTCCCCGCAATCCATCGCCGTCGCCTGTGCGGCCACCGGCCTGGTGGGCAAAGAATCCGACCTGTTCCGCTTCACCCTCAAACACAGCCTGTTCTTCGCCACCATTGTCGGCCTGATCACCTTGGCCCAAGCCTATTGGTTTACCGGCATGCTGGTGCACTGATAAGGGCTATGGTTACTGCACGTTAAAGGTGCCGGGGCTCTCCCCGGTGCCTGTAATTCACGACCCGGTCCACTGAAGTGGACATATAACCGGGACCACCCGGAGACGCCTGATGAGCGAGCTTTTTTACAACGCCGTGCCGAATGCGACCCGTGTCGCCCCGCCCTTGCCTGTGCCCCGCCAATACCCCGCGCAAAAACCGCGCAAGGTTTACCTGTTCGGCACCTGTGTCGTCGACCTGTTCTTTCCCGAAGCCGGGATGGACGCGATTCATCTGATTGAACGTGAAGGTATTGAAGTCGATTACCCCCAAGGCCAAAGCTGCTGCGGCCAACCCGCCTACACCTCGGGTTACACCGAACAGGCCCGGGAAGTGGCCCGATCGCAACTGGCCCTGTTTGCCGAAGACTACCCGGTGGTCGTGCCCTCCGGCTCCTGCGCCGGCATGTTGCGCGAGCACTACGAAGACCTGTTCAAAGATGAGCCCGAGACCTTGAAAAAGGTCCACGCACTGGCCGAACGCACCTTTGAACTCACCGAATTCCTGCTGTTTGTGTGCAAAGTGCAATTTGAAGACCACGGTGCTCCGGTCAAAGTCGCCCTGCACACCTCCTGCTCCGCTCGCCGCGAAATGAACACCCACTTGCACGGCCGCGAAATGCTCGCGCAACTGAGCAATGTGGAACGTATCGATCACAGCCATGAAAGTGAATGCTGCGGTTTTGGTGGGACATTCAGCGTGCGCATGCCGGACATTTCCGGCGCGATGGTCGCCGACAAGACCCGCGCCCTGATTGAAACTGGCGCGCATCAAGTGCTGACCGCTGACTGCGGCTGCCTGATGAACATCAACGGCTCGCTGGAAAAACAGAAACAAGCCCTGCGCGGCCAACATCTGGCCAGTTTCCTGTGGCAGCGCACCGGAGGTGAACAATGAGCACCAGCGCACTGATTCCTACCGTTGCAGTGGAAGAAGACTTCCGCGAGCGCGCCCATGAGGCGCTAGCCGACACGCAACTGCGAAACAACTTCCGCAGCGCTATGGACTCTCTGATGACCAAGCGCGCAGTGGCCTTCAGTGACGCCCATGAGCGCGAACATTTACGCGCACTGGGCAACGCCATCCGCGCCCGCGCCTTGTCCAAACTGCCCGACCTGCTGGAGCGACTGGAAGCCAACCTGACCCGCAATGGCGTGCAGGTGCACTGGGCAGAAACAGTTGAACAAGCCAATGAAATCGTCATGTCCATCGCCCGCCGCCGCGCCGCCAAACAGGTGATCAAAGGCAAGTCGATGGTCAGCGAAGAGATGGAGATGAACCACGTGCTCGGCGCCCAAGGCATTGAATGCCTGGAGTCTGACATGGGCGAGTACATCGTTCAGCTCGACAACGAGAAACCGTCACACATCATCATGCCCGCCATTCACAAGAATGCCGGGCAAGTGGCCGACCTGTTTCATGAAAAACTCGGCGTGGACTACACCAAAGACGTCGACCAACTGATCCAGATTGGCCGTCGCGTGCTGCGCCAAAAATTCTTCGAAGCAGACATCGGCGTGTCCGGCGTCAACTTCGCCGTCGCTGAAACCGGCACCCTGCTGCTGGTCGAAAACGAAGGCAACGGCCGCATGTCGACCACCGTGCCGCCTGTGCATATTGCCGTGACCGGAATCGAGAAAGTCGTCGAAAATCTGCGTGACGTTGTACCGCTGGTGTCGCTGCTGACCCGCTCTGCCCTCGGCCAGCCGATCACCACCTACGTCAACATGATCTCCGGACCGCGTAAGCCCGGCGAGCTGGATGGCCCTGTAGAAGTGCATCTGGTGCTGCTCGACAACGGCCGCAGCCAGGCATTTGCCGACAGCGAATTGCGCCAGACCCTCAATTGCATTCGCTGTGGCGCCTGCATGAACCACTGCCCGGTGTACACCCGCATCGGCGGCCATGCCTACGGTGAGGTCTACCCCGGCCCGATTGGCGCAATTATCACGCCGCATATGGTGGGCCTGAACAAAGTGCCGGATCACCCAAGCGCTTCCTCACTGTGTGGCGCGTGTGGCGAAGTGTGCCCGGTAAAAATACCGATCCCGGCACTGCTGCGCCGACTGCGCGAAGAAAACGTCAAAGCGCCCGACACCGTACCCCGCATCATGCGCGGCCAAGGCAGCAAATACTCGCGCAAAGAACGCCTGATCTGGAACATGTGGGCCAAGCTCAACAGCTCACCCGCCCTGTATCGCGTCTTCCTCAAAGCGGCGACTCGCCTGCGCGCGCTGACACCGAGCAAGGTGGGCCCCTGGACGCAAAATCACAGCGCACCCAAGCCCGCTGCCCGTTCGCTGCACGACATGGCCCGTGAACATTTGGCGAAAAAATCGGGAGACTCGCGATGAGCGCTAAGCAAAACATCCTCAACAAACTGCGCAACAGTCTGACAGGCACAACGCCCGTGCCTGACAACTTTGACGAAGTGCTGGTGACAGAGCCGTGGACGTACACCGCCGAGCAGCGCATCCCGCAACTGCGCAAGCTGATGGAAGCGGTGCACACCGAAATTCACCTCAGCACCGAACAAGACTGGCCCGCGCTGCTCGCGCAATTGGTCACTGACCGCCAACTGCCCAGCCTATTGATTGCACCAACGACCCCACACGGGCAAAAAGTCACGGCGCATTGGGCGCAAAACCCTGCTTTACCCTTGCTCAAAGCCTACGGCCGGCCAGTTGAGGAGTGGAAATCCGAACTGTTCAACGACACCCCAGCCAGCCTGACCACGACCCTGGGCGCCATTGCCGCCACGGGCAGCCTGATCCTGTGGCCCACCCCCGAAGAACCCCGCCTGATGAGTCTGGTTCCGCCGGTGCATTTCGCGCTGCTCAAGGCCAGTCAAATCCGTGACAACTTCTATCAAGTCCAGCGGGAGATGAACTGGACCGCGGGCATGCCAACCAACGCGTTGCTGGTGTCCGGCCCATCGAAAACCGCAGACATCGAACAAGTGCTGGCGTACGGCGCCCACGGCCCGAAAGATTTGGTGGTTCTGATTCTGGAGGACGCATGAGTCTTCCTGCTGCCTTTGTGCGTGACGCCGAACGGCTGATACCGCAAGATCGACGATTCACGGATGCGCTGTCGACGCTGGCCTTCGGTACAGACGCCAGTTTTTACCGGCTGATCCCCAAGCTGGTGATCCGCGTTGAGTCAGAAGACGAAGTGGTCGAGTTGCTGCACCTTGCGCGACGCGATCAAGTGGCTGTCACTTTCCGCGCCGCCGGCACCAGCCTTTCTGGCCAAGCCATCAGTGATTCCGTACTGATCGTGCTGGGCGACAACTGGAACGGCAAAGAGATACGCGGCCAAGGCACGCAAATCCGCCTGCAACCGGGCGTTATCGGGGCGCAAGCCAATGCGTGGCTGGCCCCCTTCGGACGCAAGATCGGCCCTGACCCGGCCTCGATCAACGCCTGTAAAATCGGTGGCATCGTCGCCAACAATGCCAGCGGCATGTGCTGCGGCACGGCACAAAACACCTACCACACCCTGGCCGGCATGCGCGTGGTATTGGCCGACGGCACCCGAGTCGATACAGAAGATGCTGCCAACGTCGCGGCCTTTCGCCAAAGCCACGCGGCTTTGCTCGATCAGTTGGCGACTCTGGGCCGCGAGACCCGCGCCAATCCTGAGTTGGCTGCAAAAATTCGCCACAAATACCGTCTGAAAAACACCACCGGCCTGTCGCTCAACGCCCTTGTGGATTTTGACGAGCCGCTGGATATTCTCAGCCATTTGCTGGTGGGCTCTGAAGGTACGTTAGGCTTTATTAGCTCGGTGACGTACGACACCGTGATCGATCACCCGAACAAAGCCTCGGCGCTGATTGTCTTCCCCGACGTCGAAACCTGCTGCAACGCCGTGACCGTGCTCAAAAGCCAACCTGTTTCTGCCGTCGAGCTGCTGGACCGCCGCAGCCTGCGCTCGGTGCAGGACAAACCCGGCATGCCGTCTTTCGTACAGCAATTGTCGGCGAATGCTTGCGCCTTGCTGATCGAATCCCGCGCCGCCACACAGACCTTATTGCACGAACAACTGGCGCACATCATGGCCTCGCTGGCCAGTTTCCCGGTTGAGAAACACGTCGACTTCACCGAAGACCCGAAAGAAAACGCCAAGCTGTGGGCCATCCGCAAAGACACCTTTCCAGCCGTCGGCGCGGTGCGTAAGACCGGTACGACCGTCATCATCGAAGACGTGACCTTCCCGGTGGAACAACTGGCCATCGGCGTCAATCGTCTGATCGAGCTGTTCGAAAAGCACCACTACGACGAGGCGATCCTGTTCGGCCACGCGCTCGAAGGCAACTTGCACTTTGTCTTCACGCAAGGGTTCAACACCCCCGAAGAAGTGGCCCGTTACCAAGCGTTCATGGACGACGTGGCGCAACTGGTGGCCGTCGAATTCGGCGGTTCGCTCAAGGCCGAACACGGCACTGGGCGCAACATGGCCCCCTTTGTCGAGCTGGAATGGGGCAGCGACGCCTACCAATTAATGTGGGCACTCAAACGCCTGCTCGACCCGCAAGGCATTCTCAACCCCGACGTGGTGCTCAGCGAAGACCCGCACATCCACCTCAAACACCTCAAGCCGATGCCTGCAGCGGACGAGATTGTGGATAAGTGCATTGAATGCGGTTTTTGCGAGCCGGTGTGCCCGTCCAAAGGGCTGACCCTCAGCCCGCGTCAACGCATTGTCATCTGGCGCGATATTCAGGCGAAAAAGCGCGCCGGGGTTGATACCCGCGAGCTTGAAGAAGCTTACGCCTACCAGGGCATAGACACCTGTGCTGCCACCGGGCTTTGCGCCCAACGCTGCCCCGTGGGCATCAATACCGGCGAGCTGGTGAAAAAGCTGCGAGCCCGTGACGCCACGCACATCAAAACAGCCGACTGGCTGGGCAATCACTTTGCCACCACCCTGCAAGGCGCCCGCTTCACGCTTCACGCGGCCAACGGTGCCCGCATGCTGCTGGGCGCACCGCGTCTGGCGAAAATCTCGTCGGCATTGACCAAGGCCAGTAAAGGCCGGGTGCCACTGTGGACCAACGCCATGCCTCAGCCTGAGCGGGCGGTTCGCTTTACCCCGCCCATTGACGATGCGCGCCCACGGGTGGTTTATCTGGCGGCCTGCGTATCACGGGTGATGGGCCCGGCAGCAGGCGACAAAGAGCAAATGTCGCTGTTGGACAAAACCCGTGGCTTGCTTGAAAAAGCCGGCTACCAAGTGATCTTCCCCGACAACATGGACAGCTTGTGCTGTGGCCAGCCGTTTGCCTCCAAAGGGTATAACGAACAGGCTGAACACAAACGCCAGGAACTGATCGGCGCACTGCTGCACGCCAGCCGTGGCGGGCTTGATCCAATCTACTGCGACACCAGCCCCTGCACCTTGCGTTTAGTGCAAGACCTGGGCGAATCGCGCCTCGATCTGTACGACCCGGTTCGCTTCATCCGCACCCACCTTGTGGATAAGTTGAGGTTCACCCCTCAAACCGCGCCCATTGCCGTGCACGTCACGTGCAGTACGCAGCATCTGGGGGAAAGTCAGGCGTTGATCGACATTGCACGGCTGTGCAGTACACAGGTAGTCATACCCGAAGGGATTCATTGCTGCGGCTTTGCAGGTGACAAAGGGTTCACCACACCGGAACTGAATGCTCACTCACTGCGCACCTTGAAAGACGCGGTGCAACATTGCAGCGAAGGCATCTCCACCAGCCGTACCTGCGAGATCGGCCTGACCCAACACGGCGGCATTGATTACCACGGGCTGGTCTATCTGGTGGATCGGGTGACGAGCTAAGAGGCGACTCCAACGAGCAATCTAACGCGCCTGTCGCCAAGCAGGCGCGTGCTGCTTAGTGCGTCGCTAAACCGTCCAGCGATTTATCGACATACGCCTTGGCCAGCTCCACCAAATGCGTCACCGACAACACCAAATCGCGCTGCAACCCGCTCAAACCCTTCCCCGCCTCACTGGCCGAAGCACCCGCGCAGCGCAACAAGTCTGACGCCTGGGCCAAAGCCGCTTCTAAATTGACACTGTCGGGGATGGCATACGTGACCATGACCTCCTGCCGGGGAGGCTTAAAGTCGAGCAAGTAGTAATCAAGGGCGCGATCAGCGGCGGCACGGTCCAGCGACTGTGCATCACACAGAGCAGCATCGTGCGGGGTGAAGACGGGTGGATCGGGGGTGATTTTTTTCATGATGTAACTCCAGATGCGTCAAAGGAGCTACCACTGCTCGCGACTAAACGAATGGGTGGTAGCCGTACGCAGGTTAGTCGACCGGTGCATCTGGAAACCGGCGCGCCCGAGGGCGCCCTGCGCACGGCCACCATAACGCGGGGCCAAAAAAAGCGCCTCACGGAGGGTGGCGCTGATGCGCCAGATGACTATCCGGGCGACTAAACCCGACCGCTGATGAGCAGCGATGGGCCGAGACTATGCCCCGAAAGGAACTGGCACAAGCGAGCGGGAGTTTCTCGGAAGTTTCACCAGATGGAAAGGGACTTGTCGTACGAAATGGCTGATTTTGAAGCGCCACGCACCCCCGCGCCGCTGCTGAAGGTTGCTCTCTATACGGCCTCAGTGCTCGCCCTGTTTTGGGGCGCTAAAAATAATCCTCAATGATGGCCCTCTGAGAGCAGAACTCCTGATCCCAGCTATAGTCAATTGGCTTAAGGCCCCGTATTTGGGGCATATAACCGAGCCTGGAGAAACCGGGCCTATCATGAGCACAAGGAGTTTTCCCCTATGAAACGTTCCGCATTGGCTGGTCTTTTCGTTTGCGCTGCGATGTTGGCTTCTCCGGTGTTTGCGGCGACAGAGCTCCCTGCAAAAGGTGATTTGTGCGCTATCAACCTGGCAAAAATTAACGATGCAATGGCAACGTCTGGCCAAACGAGTGAAAACACTGACGCCAACCTCCAGAAAGAAATTGCCAAGGCCAAGGCTTATCAGGACAGCGGTAAAAGCAAAGAATGCATTGACGTCACCAGCCAAGTGCTTCAAAAACTTCAAAATATCAATAAAGGCGGCCAAGGCTAAAGTCCTCTGCAAGGTTGCCCTTTAGCATGAGATAGGCGTAGACTGCGCAGCTTGCTGGTTGCATACAGCAAGCACTGGGGCCGTTTAGGATTCGACGCCGGTTGCGAAACTCTAGGTGCATGCCGAGTTGGTAACAGAACTCGTAAATCCACTGTTGCAACTTTCTATAGTTGCCAATGACGAAACCTACGAGGGTCAAGCTCTCGCAGCGTAAGCTGCCTTAGCCATCCTCCTGGTACCTTCGGGTCCAGCAATCACTAGGGGATGCCTGTAAACCTGAAGTGATTGTCATATAGAACAGGATCGCCGTGCAGTACGTTGTGGACGAAGCGGCTAAAACTTACACAACTCGCCCAAAGCACCCTGCCCTTCGGGTCGCTGAGGGTTAACTTAATAGAAACGGCTAAGCATGTAGTACCGACAGCGGAGTACTGGCGGACGGGGGTTCAAATCCCCCCGGCTCCACCAATTTGTCTTCCCAGGAAGACCCAGAAAAGCCGTAAAGCCTAGAGAAATCAAAGCTTTACGGCTTTTTTCTTGCCCGCGTTTTCCCACCTAATCCCAGGGCATCCCACGGTTGACGGGGGCATATATGGGGGCATAAAACGCTCATCAGCTCGCTCGGAGAGGATGTGCCCCCAATGCCCCTGAAAGACACCAACTGCCGCAACGCCAAGCCCCAGGACAAGCCGTACCGCCTGTATGACGAACAAGGTTTGTACCTGGAAGTGCAGCTCAACGGAGGCCGTTACTGGCGCTTGAAATACCGCTTTCTGGGCAAGGAAAAACGCTTGGCTCTTGGCGTTTACCCAGAGGTCAGCCTGCAGGAGGCGCGGCGAAAACGTGATGATGCTCGTGTCCAGCTCGCCAGCGGCCAAGACCCTTCACTGCAAAGACGCATGGCCAAGGTGGTCAGCCAGTTCGATCACCAACACACCTTTGAATCGGTCGCAAAGCAATGGCTCACTATTCGCGAGTCAACCTGGGATCCGGAGTACACCCGCACGGTGCGGCAGCGCCTTGAGCTCAATGCCTTCCCCTGGCTGGGAAAACTACCGGTCAGCAGCATTAGTACGCCCATGCTGGTCGAAAACCTGCAGCGCATCATCAAGCGCGGTGCTCGCGAGACGGCACGTCGTGTAGCTCAAATCTACAAACAGATTTTCGAGTTCGCCGAAGCTGCCGGTATCACCCCGCCCAACCAGATAGGGAATCTCTCACGGACGCTCCCAGCCAAGCGGGTGAAACACTTTGCTGCCGTGACCGATCCTGAAAAACTCGGTGCACTGCTCAAAGCGCTGGATAGCTACACCGGAACACTGCCTGTTTGTTGTGCACTCAAACTGGCCCCGTTGCTGTTCTGCCGGCCCGGTGACCTGCGCCACATGGAGTGGTCGGAGGTTAATCTGGACGCTGGCGAGTGGTTGATTCCTGGCCACAAAATGAAGGGCCTTACTGCCACCAAACAGGATCGCCCAGATCATTTGGTTCCCCTCAGCCAACAAGCAGTCGCTGTTCTGCGCGAACTGAAACCACTCACTGGCAGACATCGATATGCCTTCCCATCAGCCCGAGGAGGCGACCGACCGATGTCCAACAATGCCGTCCTCAGCGCGTTACGACGTATGGACATCAGCGGCGACGAAATGACTGGGCACGGCTTTCGTGCGACAGCGAGAACCATAGGTGCGGAGGTGCTGGGATTTCGCCCAGATCTCTTGGAGCATCAGCTTGCTCACACGGTAAAAAATCCGCTGGGACGTGCGTACGATCGAACCACCTTCTTGCCGGAGCGCCGCGAAATGATGCAGCGCTGGTCAGATTACCTGGATGCGATCAAGGCCTGAGCTCACTACTTGGGCTTGCAATGCCGATCCCCGCTTGGTAAAAATCAGGCATCCCTCTAACGTTCATAGGACGCCATGGGATCGTCACGCTGCCCCGGTTACGGCGTTAAGAATCCGAAGTCCATCTGCTGTTAGCAGATGGACTTTCTGGCTGCCTCATTGGGGTATCGCCAGCATCTCGCAGGGCCTTGTTGCGATTGCTCGCCTGCAACAAGGCTGCTAAGAAACGTACGGACTCCTATTCCGTACCAGCAGGGTCTTTCCTCTCCCCCACGCCAAAGACACAGCTTCAGCTGTCATGCGCACAGCTGTCGCCGGCAATAAATCTCGGAGGCCCGTAATACGAGGCCCGACAAACGCCCCTGCTTTGCAGTAGGAAAATCCGAGCGCCACTCCCAACACATACGCGTATTGCAGTACTTGAGGACCGCTGCAACGCCACCGCCTGAGCACCAGTTAAATGTCAGCACAAACTATTGCACCCAGCCCAGAGGAACCGCGCTTCCTACGCCTGCCCGAGGTAGAGTTCGTTGTCGGGAAAAAGCGATCCACGATCTATCGCGACATAGCAGCAGGAAAATTCCCTGCACCATATGATTTGGGCAGCAGCAGATCAGTTGGCTGGCTCAGCACCGAGATATCCGACTGGATTCTGAGCCGCCCGCGTGCGCAGCTCCGAGCCTCTATTTCGACGGAGTGCGAGCAATGAGCAACGAAATAACGCGCGCCATCTGGAAACTCCACGGGATTCCTGCAACTACCAAATTCGTATTCATCTCACTGGGCGACCAGGCAGATAAAAACGGGCGCTGCTGGCCATCTGTACGTCACACAGCTACACGTACAGGCCTCTCTGAGCGAACCGTTCAGAACGCGATTGCCTGGTTGGTAGATGCGGGGCTAGTCACCAGAAAACTCCGACATGGCCGCTCCTCAATGCTGAGCGTGCACCCTGCAGGATTTTCACCACGCTGCACTAACGACTACGCAGCTGAGGACAAACCAGCTGCCAATCCTCTCACCCGCCCCACGCAGGCTGTGCACCCGCGCCCTGCAGCAGCTTCACTCATAACCACCATAGAACCATCAGGTAACCCCCAAACAGCTACAGCGCTCTCCGTCACGGCAATACAGGAGAACACCAATACGACAGTAGCCAGACCCGGACCTAGATCCACAAACAGCAAAACCTATCTCACCTGGCGTCAGTACGCTGAGGCCTATATCGGGCGCTATGGGGTGTGGCCTGTCTGGAATGGCAAAGCGGCTGGGCAGATTAGTCACCTGATCGACCGACTTGGCCCAGATGAGGCCCCGCCAGTCGCTGCGTTCTACATCGCGATCAATGACGCACGGATTCTGAACAACTGCCACAGCCTGAGCGACCTGCTGGCACGAGCAGAATCCTACCGAACCCAGTGGGCAACTGGACAGCAGATAAATTCGACTACAGCTAGGCAAATGGAGGCAACCCAGGCGAACCTCAATTCAGCTGAGATTGCCGGCCGTATATTCCAAGAGGGAGATCAAAATGCTTTCCTCTGAACAGCAAGCAGCGCTGGCATCCGCCATCTGCGCAACCGCTGAGGCGCTTGGTCAGACGATCAGCCCGACTACCGCGAGAATTTTCGCTCAGGATCTCGTCAAATATCCTGCCGAGGAAATTCGCAGTGCTCTGCTCGCGTGCCGCCGCACATTGACGGGTAGGCTGACTCTTGCGGCAATACAACAACAGCTCTACGAACTGGACGGTAGGCCTGAGCCGAACGAGGCCTGGGCAATAGCTGTGACCGCGGCGGATGAAGACAACAGCGTTGTCCTCACAGAGGAAATTCTGCTCGCACTGGGTGCAGCCCGCCCAGTGCTAAACGCAGGGGATGCGGTAGGTGCGAGAATGGCGTTCCTGAACGCCTACCAACGCCTAGTAGCTGACAGCCGCAGTCAGGTAGCTCCTGTCAAATGGCTACTTAGCCAAGGACACGTCGCAGATCGTCGAAAGGCTGCCATCTCAGTTGCTGTGCATCTAGGACGTATAAAACCGACCATAGCCAGCCGTTTGGCTCTGCAGCTAGCGCATACTCCTGAATCGCTCGGTCAATTAATATGCCCTTCCACCACGGCGGAGTCATCACCGCCCAACCACGAGGTCAGTAAACGCCTGGAATCTCTTCTCAAAATACTGAAGCGGCCAAAATCACTATCGGCTGCTCAGTAGTAGCCTCCTGACGAACGGAAGGACAAGGCTCGTGAAGAGCACTTGTCCCTCCAGCGCCTCGAACAAGCACCTAACTGAAGCCATTTGGCACAACGCAAGCTAAAATCGCAGCCTTCGCGCATCAGCGATCTGGACAGTGGTAAACCATGAATGCAGTAGAAATTGAGTCCGCCATTTCGGACCTGGCCCTAGAGCCCTTTGACGCGGCGGAGTTTCCGTTCACATTCCTGGCCGCATTCGGCAACAAGGAAACCGCGCTCAAGCGCCTACGCATCGGAAATAACAACGCCTCGGACGTACCTGGTGGCGTGCTACTGCGCAGCAATATTCATATCGCCACATGCGAGCCTGGCAGCGTGGGCGAAACGCTCAAGGCCTTGCGCGCCAGCCCGGCCACCACAAAAGCCAAAGCCAAGTTCATCCTTGCCACCGACGGGCTAACGCTGGAGGCCGAAGAGCTGATCACGGGTGAAACCATCACCTGTGACTACCCGGACTTTCCCAACCACTTCGGTTTCCTGCTGCCGCTGGCCGGCATCTCCACCATCAAGGAGATAAAGGACAACCCCATCGACGTGCGCGCCACCAGCCGCCTGAACAAACTGTACGTCGAGCTGCTGAATGAGAACCCGGACTGGGCCAAAGCCGAGCGCCGCGCTGACATGAACCACTTTATGGCGCGCCTGGTGTTCTGCTTCTTTGCCGAAGACACTGACATCTTCAGAGGCGACAGCCTGTTCACACGCACCATGGAGCGTTACAGCGAGCGCGACGGATCCAATACCCATCAGGTGCTGTCGGAAATTTTCCGCGCAATGAACATCAAGGACGCCGAGCGCGCCATCACACAGTCTCGGCTTCCTGGTTGGGCCAACAGCTTTCCCTATGTGAATGGTGGCCTGTTCTCGGGCAGCACCGAGGTGCCACGCTTCACGCGAATGGCTCGCACGTATTTGCTACACGCCGGCAACCTGAACTGGAAAAAAATCAACCCAGATATTTTCGGCAGCATGATCCAAGCGGTTGCCGATGATGAGGAGCGTGGCGCACTGGGCATGCACTACACCAGCGTGCCCAACATCCTCAAGGTGCTGAATCCGCTGTTTCTGGATGACCTGCGCGCACAACTGGTGGCTGCTGGTGACAATAAGGCCAAACTGCTTAACCTGCGCAAACGTATAGCCCGCATCCGAGTGTTCGACCCTGCATGTGGCTCCGGCAACTTCTTGGTGATTGCTTATAAACAGATGCGCGAGATCGAGGCTGAGATCAATCGTCGCCGGAGCGAGGCTCACAATAAGTCGGAAATACCGCTGACCAATTTCCGTGGTATTGAGCTACGCGACTTTCCGGCAGAAATTGCCCGCCTGGCGCTGATCATCGCTGAGTTTCAATGCGACGTGCTGTATCGCGGTCAACAGGATGCTCTGGCTGAGTTTCTGCCGCTGAATGCGCAGAATTGGATTATCTGCCACAACGCTTTGCAACTGGATTGGCTGAGTGTGTGCCCGCCTACAGGTACGGGCGTAAAACTGGTCAGCGATGACTTGTTCAATACACCATTAGATCAGACGGAAATCGACTTTGCTAACGAAGGAGGAGAAACCTATATCTGTGGCAACCCGCCCTATCTTGGCTCCACTTGGCAGACTGATGAGCAGAAAGCGGACCTAGAGGCCATCTTTGCCTCACGAGCCAAGAACTGGAAGTCACTAGACTATGTGGCAGGCTGGTTTATGAAGGCTGCCGACTATGGAAGTAAGACCAAAGCAAAGGCTGCATTTGTATCCACAAATTCAATTTGCCAAGGGCAGCAAGTACCAATTCTCTGGCCGCAGATATTTGCTACAGGTCACGAAATCTCCTTTGCGTATACGTCCTTCAAGTGGACCAATCTCGCCAGCTACAATGCGGGCGTCACAGTTGTGATAGTGGGCCTGTCGTCGCAATTCAAAGTGCCAGCTCATCTTTATTCTATCGCCAATAGCGGCAAGGGCGACGTAGTGGATGTGAAGGAGGTTGAAAGCATCAACGCTTACTTGGTGCCGGGAACCAATGTACTGATTGAAAAATCATCTCGTCCACTAAGCGGACAGTCGGAAATGAGCTTCGGAAACAAGCCCGTCGACG
Source organism: Pseudomonas sp. 2024-210 (assembly GCF_045062345.1). NCBI lineage: Bacteria > Pseudomonadati > Pseudomonadota > Gammaproteobacteria > Pseudomonadales > Pseudomonadaceae > Pseudomonas > Pseudomonas sp. 2024-210. Next base: position 86,317 of record NZ_JBJGEJ010000011.1, read on the forward strand.
GTGGTCATCTTCTCCTTTCCAGAGATGAAGTCGATGCACTTGGCCTAACGTTAGAGCAGCATGAACGCTTCATTCGTCGTATCTATGGATCTTCGGAGTTCATTCGCGGCTTAGAACGTTATTGCTTATGGATAGAAGATTGCAACCTAGAGGAAGCGATGCGCATCGAGACCATTAGGCCGCGTATTGAAAGCGTGCGAGCGATGCGGTTGGCAAGCAGAGACAGTGGTGCCAATGAAATGTCTGCGCGGGCACACCAGATGAGGGAAATGAAAATTGCCCAAACCTGGACGATTACTGTTCCTAGAACCTCGTCTGAGAACCGCCCATTTTTACCCAACGGGTTAATCGATTCTCGAAGCACCGTGACGAGCGAAGCCTTCGCTCTCTATGACGCCCCGCTCTGGAATATGGCACTCATCGCCTCACGCCTACATCTGGTCTGGATTGGAACTATTTGCGGCAAACTAAAAACCGATTTTCGCTACTCCAATACCCTCGGCTGGAACACCTTCCCAGTACCGATGCTGACCGAACAGAATAAAGCTGATCTGACTGCCTGTGCCGAGAACATCTTGCTGGCCCGCGAAGCACATTTTCCTGCCACCATCGCCGACCTGTACGCCCCGGATGCAATGCCGGATAACCTGCGCCACGCCCACGAGCGCAACGATGAAGTCCTGGAACGTATCTATATCGGTCGTCGCTTCAAGAACGACACCGAGCGGCTGGAGAAACTGTTTGACCTCTACACCAAGATGACAGCAGACACAGCAAAGGCCACGCCGAAGAAGCCCCGAGGGAAAATGGCATGAGTCGATCTATGGAAAGTGGCCCTGCCAGCCTGACCACACCACCCGAGGGCTACGGCGAGTGGCTGGCGGATCTCAAAGGTCGCATCCACAACGCCCAGCAGCGCGCCACGCTGGCGGTAAACCGCGAGTTGGTGCAGCTGTACTGGCAGATCGGCAACGATATTTTGAGCCGCCAGGCACAACAGGGCTGGGGTGCCAAAGTGATCGAGCGGCTGGCCCATGACCTGCGCACCGCTTTTCCTGAGATGAAGGGATTTTCCCGCGCCAACCTGATGTATATGCGCGCCTTTGCCGAGGCCTGGCCGGATGCGGCAATTGTCCAACAGGCTGTTGGACAATTGCCTTGGGGGCACAACCTGGTACTGCTGACCCGGCTGAAAGACCCACAGCAGCGCTTGGCCTATGCCCAGAGCGCAATAGCGAACGGCTGGTCGCGCAATGTGCTGAACATCCACATCGAAACCCGTCTGCTGGAGCGCAGCGGCACGGCGGTCACTAACTTCGATGTCAGCTTGCCAAAGGCGCAGTCCGACCTGGCCCGCGAATCGTTGAAAGATCCGTATCGCTTTGACTTCCTTGGCCTTCGCGATGAGGCGCAGGAGCGCGAGATCGAACATGCCCTAGTCAAACACGTCACCGAGTTTCTGTTGGAACTGGGCGCAGGCTTTGCGTTTGTAGGGCGGCAGGTGCTGCTGGATGTAGGCGGCGATGAGTTCTTTATCGACCTGCTGTTCTACCACCTCAAGCTGCGCTGCTATGTGGTGATCGAGCTCAAAGCCGGCAAGTTCAAGCCCGAGCACCTGGGCCAGCTTGGGTTTTATATGACGGCAGTGGATCGCCAGGTCAAAGGCGAGCACGACAACCCCACCATCGGCCTTTTGCTCTGCAAGAGCAAAAATAAGATCGTGGCCGAATATGCGCTGGGCGATAAGACCCAGCCCATGGGCATCGCCGAGTACAAATTGCTCGAATCTCTGCCTGCAGAACTGCAAACCAGCTTGCCCAGCATTGAACAGATCGAACGTGAACTGGCGGGCAACGGCACCCTCATGGAGGACGAATCACAGTGACGAACACTACCAACCCAACCAACAGCTACACAGTGCCGTCGGTATCCATTGCTACAGCGCACACTGGGGCATCCAGCAAGGCCAATGAGCTGGGCATGCGTACCATGCAGGAACGTGCCTATACCAAGCGCGGCGAACAGTACCTGCTGATCAAATCGCCACCCGCATCGGGCAAGTCTCGCGCCCTGATGTTTATAGCCCTGGACAAACTAAATAACCAGGGCCTGCAACAGGCCATCGTCGTAGTGCCCGAACGCTCTATTGGCGGTAGCTTCGCCGATGAGTCGTTGAGCCAGCATGGCTTCTACTGGGACTGGCAGGTGGGCCCGCAGTGGAACCTGTGTAATGCCCCTGGCATCGATGAGCCGCGTGTGGCCAAGTCCAAGGTAGATGCCGTGCGCGCCTTCCTAGACAGCAGCGACAAGGTGCTGGTCTGCACCCATGCCACCTTCCGCTTTGCCGTGGAAGAGTTGGGCATCGACGCCTTCGATAACCGCCTGATTGCCATCGACGAGTTCCACCACGTTTCCGCCAACCCAGACAACAAACTGGGCAGCCAACTGAGCGCGTTTATCAACCGCGACAAGGTGCACCTGGTTGCAATGACCGGCTCCTACTTCCGTGGTGACAGCGAGGCCGTGCTGGCTCCGTCGGAAGAGAACAAATTTGAGACAGTGACGTACACCTACTACGAACAGCTCAACGGCTATCGCTGGCTCAAGTCGCTGGATATTGGCTACTTCTTCTACACCGGCAGATACGTGGATGCGGTAGCCAAGGTGCTGGACCCGTCGCTGAAAACCATCGTCCACATTCCAAACGTAAATGCCCGCGAGAGCCTCAAGGACAAGGAGCGCGAGGTTAACGAGATCATGAGCGCGCTCGGCGAGTGGCAGGGTGTAGACCCGGCCACGGGCTTTCACCTGATCAAAGCCAAAGACGGCCGTACGCTGAAAGTGGCCGACCTAGTGGATGACAGCGACCCAGCCAGGCGCTCCAAAGTGCTCGGCGCACTGAAAGACCCGGCTCAGAAGAACAACCGCGACAACGTCGATGTGATCATCGCGCTGGGCATGGCGAAGGAAGGCTTTGACTGGATCTGGTGCGAGCATGCGCTGACCATCGGCTACCGTTCGAGCCTGACCGAAATCGTGCAGATCATTGGCCGTGCCACCCGCGACGCCGAGGGTAAGGAGCGCTCGCGCTTCACCAACCTGATCGCCGAGCCTATGGCCGATCAAGCTGCCGTTGTCGAGGCGGTGAACGATATGCTCAAGGCTATTTCAGCCAGCCTGCTGATGGAACAGGTGCTGGCCCCGCGCTATGAGTTCACCCCGAAAGATACCGGGCCGAAAGAGGGTTTCATTTACAACGGTGGCGAGGGCTACCAATCAGGTGGTACCAACCTGGGCGTGAATGAAACCACAGGCCAGTTCCATGTCGAGATCAATGGCCTGACCACACCGCAGAGCACAGAAGCCACGCGCATCTGCAAAGAAGATTTGAACGAAGTAGTGACCAGCTTCCTGCAGGACAAAACCGTCCTGGAGCGCGGCCTGTTCGACAAGGAAAACACCTTGCCGGAAGAGCTGACCCAACTGCGCATGGGCAAGATCGTGCGCGAGCGCTACCCCGACTTGAGCGACGTTGACCAGGAAGCCATTCGCCAGCACGCCATCGCCGCCATGAACATTACTCAGCAGGCCAAACTGGCTCTGGCGCAGACAGATGCAAACGGTAGCGACAACGTGCAAGGCAGCACGGCGCTGCTGGATGGCGTGCGCAAGTTCGTTAACGTGCGCGAGCTGGACATTGACCTGATCGACCGCATCAACCCCTTCGATGCGGCCTATGCAGTACTGGCGAAGGCGATGGATGAAAAATCCCTGCGCCAGGTGCAGGCCAGCATTGCGGCCAAGAAGGTGAGCATCCCCGAAGATGAGGCGCGAGAGCTGGCCAAGCGTGCTTTGCAGTTCAAGAACGAGCGTGGCCGCCTGCCTGATATCAACTCAGCCGACGCCTGGGAAAAGCGCATGGCTGAAGGCGTAGCCGCGTTGGCACGCTACCGTGCCCAAGCCAAAGCGGCGCAGGGGGAATCCGCCAATGGCTGAAATGAACGATGACGACCTGCTGGATGCGCTGGGGGTAGAAGTCCCCACGCTCAAGACAGTCACTCGAACCCCTCGTGAAGAACGCATCATCGCTGGCTTCGAGGACATTCAGCGCTACTATCAGACCCACGGCCGCGCCCCACTGCATGGCGAAGACCGCGATATCTTCGAGCGCTTGTATGCCGTGCGCCTGGATCAGTTGCGCAAGCTGCCGGAGGCACAAACCCTACTGGCCGGACTGGATAGTCACGGCCTACTGTCAGGCACTGCGGTCGCCGCAGTAAATGTGGATGACCTAGATGAGGACGCCTTGCTCGCCGAGCTGGGCATCGGCAGTGAGTACGTCGACCAGGACGACATCACCGTGCTGCGACATGTGCGCTCCAGCGCGGCAATCAAGGCGGCAGAAGAAATTGCCGCTCGGAACCCATGTAAAGACTTCGAGAAGTTCAAGCCGCTGTTTGATGAAGTGGAAGCAGGCCTCAAGCAAAAACTCTGGGTGACCAAGCCCTTTGGCAAGAACGCTAGCATTGAGGCCGGGGACTTCTTCGTTCTGAGTGGTCTCATTGCCTATGTCGCTGAGATCGGCGACACCTACAAAACGCCGAATGCAGAGACAAATGGGCGTTTGCGCGTGATCTACTCCAATGAGACGGAAAGCGATCTGCTGCTACGATCCCTACAGCGGGCGCTCTACAAGGACAGTGACGGTCGCGCCGGATCTCGGCTCATCAAGGTAGATTCCGGCCCACTGTTCAGCGACATAGCAGAGCCGGACGACATAGAAAGCGGCACTATCTATGTGCTGCGCAGCCAGTCCAGCCACCCCTTCGTAGCCGAGCACCGCGAGCTGATCCACAAGATCGGCGTGACCGGTGGCAAGGTGGAAACCCGCATCGCCGGGGCGGATAAAGACGCTACATACCTGCTGGCTGATGTGGAGGTGGTCGCTACTTACAAGTTGCACAACCTGAACCGAACAAGGCTGGAAAACATCTTCCATCGCCTGTTCGGCGCGGCGCAGCTGGACTTGACCATCGAAGACCGCTTCGGCCATCCGGTCAAACCTAGGGAGTGGTTCCTGGTGCCGCTGCATGTGATCGATGAGGCGGTTGAACGCATTCGGGATGGGTCGATTACCGATTTCGCATATGACCCGCAAACGGCTCGCCTGATCGGCTAAGGCGCAGCTAAATCGTGATGATCAAATCCGGGCGGAAGCCAGTCTCTTCGCCCGGATACCCCTCGGATTGCAAACTACACGGGTGCCCGCCACGTCATAGTCGACGGCGGTGTGCGAATGCCCATGTACCCACAGCGCCATCTGTTCGCCCCCCATAAGGCTTTCCCAGCGATTGGCATATGCGGCATCCATTTGAATGCCGGCATGCAGGCTGCCGTGGACAGTTTCAGCGCGACTTAACCTACGTTAGCCTCGACCAGTCGCAAAGGAGATGACGGTACATCCAGCATGTACTGCCTGGTCACCATCTCTGCCGTAAGCCCGGCAGCTGTCAACACCCGCTTCCAGGTACCGTAATCCAAGAGATTGACCGCCCTCTGTACCAGCATAGGCGATTCCATAGGGATCAACTCGTCAAACTCTTCGTGCTTCGTGAAACCCTTTCGATTGAGGTACGTGAAGCCCGACTTAGCTTGCTCGGCGGTGAGCAGATCGAGGGTGTGAGCCCTGAAAATGAGCGCCTTGAAGCTTACCTTCCAACGAAGCTTCATATCCTTGAGTGCCGGCCAGTTCAGGTACTTGCCTCGCATAGGGGGAAACTCTGATGCGAAACTTGCCCGGGGCATCAACAAAGCGCTGGCAAACTGGTTAGCCTGATCCTCAGTAAGGCGGCAACCGGTCTCAATGCCTTGGTGCATCACCAAATGGCCCATTTCATGGGCAAGGTCGAAACGTTGCCGGCATGGGTTCACCTTTGCGGTGTTCCTCACGATCAACGGTCGTTTGTTGGACAACGAGAACGCATCGACCTTGTCATCGGCTTCGGCTAGGTTTACCACCAGCACGCCAACTTTTTCTGCCAGCTTGGTCACACTGGACAGGGGGCCGATCCCCAGGCCCTGTTCACGGCGAAATTTTTCAGCAACCTGCTCGATCTTGTTGATACCGGATACAGGCTCCTCAAGCATGCTGAAACTCACTGCAGGAAAAGCAACCTCCTTATCCAACTCGTCAATCAGCAGCTCAAACATCTCGACCTGAGCCGCAATGGTCTTCTTGAGAGTCTGCGAGGAGGATCGGACGCTTCGAAAATGGCATTGCTCCAACTCCACCGAACTGCGTCGTGGCGTGAAGAAAAAACTCTCGCGCACGCCCAAGGCTTCGGATAGCTGGGCGAGTTGAGTGCCCGAAGGAATCGCATTGACTTCCAGCTTGTGCGCGTATTGCCGGGTAACGCCCAAGAGCACTCCAATATCGGCGAGCGAACGCCCCGCAGCGCATCTAGCGAGACGGAGCTTGTCGGGCGAAAACTCGTCGCCAAGAGGCAGAAAGCCTGTTCTGTCATTCATTTACTGGATCAGCATCTCGTGTTGCGCTCTGGTCTGCATCTTTGTCCCGACGAGCGACTAATGGTTCATCGATTGCCACCTCTTGTGGAAGCTCGGTGGTACGAGGAGCAAACAGAGGCACGTAATCATGCACCCACTTACATACGACGTTCCGGTTGGTATCGAAGCCCAGAACCGAAGCAGTCAGCGTCGGCCCGTCAAAGTTGCCGTCAGTATCGACATACAAACGCCAGGTAATGTTCTTGTCGATCGCAGGCCCCAGCAGGCTAGCCTGGTAAAGCTCAACTCGGTTGGATTGCAGTCGATACCCTTTCGTTCGGACCTCGGGATCGTCCATTACTACCTGCATCAGCACGCCATTCACACTCAGCGTGAAGTCCATGGTGCGGTTAGTGAGCAGCAGCCACGGAAGGGCCGGATCGCGGTGTAGGCGTTTGAACCGGCCGTGAACGCGGCCATACGGAAGTGTTCCCATAGTCCAGTTGGTATCGTCATCAGTAGAGGTGACTTCCAACGCACGGTAAGCCGCATCCAGAGCGTTATTGCAGATCAGCTCGACGTGTTCCGGCTTTAGCCTCGGTTCCAGCTCACTCGGGTGTTGGATCGGGGGCATGGGCCTCTCCATAAAAGCGTGCAAAACATAGGTACTGTCAACCGGCATTTTTGTGCAAATTATGGTATCTGTCAACCTTCGTGCCCGCGATGCTCAATAGTGCCTGGCGAAGCTTTTAAACCCGAAGCTACCTAAGACCGTTTCCCGGCAACAACACGCGACCCTGGCGGTAGAGTGCTCAGGTTGTACAGTTTTTGCTCACCCCCCCCAAAAGCCATACACGACGCTACGTTCAGCTCACTGGCTTACAGCGCTTCCAGGACGCTCATAATCCCCTAGTCGCAGTTTCGTGTGCTGCCAGGTGCAAATTAAATTATCTCGGCCCTGCCTTACCGACGTACCGATACAGCGTTGTTCTCGATACCCCGTATCGCTTGGCTACAGTGCCAACCTGAATCTGTGGATCTTTAAGCAGAGCCTTTATTTCGCGGACTTGAGCCTCTTCCAGCGCAGGTTTACGACCACCTTGACGTCCTCGAGCGCGAGCCGCCGCCAGCCCTGCGCGGGTACGCTCTCGAATCAAGTTGCGCTCGAACTCGGCCAGGGCAGCAAACACATGAAAGATCAGCTTGCCGGCAGCGCTGGTGGTTTCGACTCGCTCGTTGATCGACTCGAACCCCACCCTTTCCTGCTCCAGCCGACTGACGATCCCAACCAAGTCAGGCAAGGAGCGGCCGAGGCGGTCTAGTCGCCATACGACCAGAGTGTCGCCACTGCGCAAAGCCTTGAGACAATGCCCCAGCTCCGGCCTATCCGCTGACTTGCCGCTAATGGTCTCTTCGTAGACCAAGGAGCACCCAGCCAGGGCAAGTGCATCTCGCTGCAGGTCGAGATTCTGATCATCAGTCGAAACTCGGGCGTACCCAATCCGCTTACCCATACATTTTTCTCACACTGATTTCGGTACGGGAAAAGTGACAGGAAAGTGGTAAATCCCAAGCCCAAAAGCTCATCTGGAATAGGTGTGCCATAAACGACCGTTTACGGGATGGATGCGCTCGTCAATTTCAGGCGCTGAATGCGACCGAAAACGAAGCCCAGGATATTTTTTCTCGCTCAACATTTCCTTTAGCGGCTCAGCACCTGAGCTGAATGGAGGAATGACCATGAAGCAGAGTTTCCACTCACATTTTGATCGGGACTTGACCAAGGCCGGTTCGGCAATTCTCAGGGAGGCAGTCCGGCGCGGGCTTCTCAGTCAGCACGAGGCCATGATCCACGACCAGCAATGGGCGCAGTTTAGTGCTTATGCCAACGAGTCTCATGAGGTAGACATCTTGGAATTCGTCAATAAAAAATTGGTGAGGGAGTACGGGGAAGAGCTCTATATCCAGACATACCAAGGAAATCTCCCACTGCAAAGCGTGTCGGGCCTGCTTGAGACTGTATATGTAGTGATGGGCTTCGCAACTAATGGGCACTGGAAAGGCGCAGCGGCTAACGTCGGTAGCCGTCTTGGCTTTCCGAGCTATGCACGGATTACCGTACCGCGCAGTCTTGACCGTACTAAGTTTGAAGCCGCGATGGTGGATATTCAGGCTCTCCACTCAGAGCAGCTAGCAACATTAATCAGGTCAGTTCGATACCTCGGCATGTCATTGCTTGAGGCTTTTTTCTTCGACGCAGAAGATGCTCACAAGGACGCCGAAGAAGAAAACATCTTTTATGTATTCAGCAAAGATAAACATGAGCATCGGATCATTAATATCTCTGCCCCTGAGCAAATTATAATTTTGAAGAAGGCCGCGGCATTTCAAAAACTTCAGGGCAGCAGCCACGCGACACCAGCAGCTTGGCGTACATGGAAATTAAAGAACCTACCTGCAGCTCAAGAGCTTTTACTTTCTCACGGACTAAACATTGATGATTGTCGCGCGGCATATGCCTGCGAGCTCTACTGGCGATTGTCTGGTCACCACGCCCCGATTCTTGGGGGCAAAGCTCCCCAAGATGAGGATCTGGAGGCCCGGAATCACGTCGCCTACGAGCTCGGGAATATGCGTATCTGGGAAACTGATGCGTACGTTGGTGCCCGAGCCAACCTGAGGAAGGAAGCCGCCGGTACCAATCGCTAAGCCATCACACAGCAGATTTGGGATTAGATCAGACACCCTTAACCTTGGCAGAGCTCGAATTAAAGGAGTCAGGGTATGGATCGTTTTGAATTGCTTGTATATGCCGTGCTTGCCGTCATCAGTGCGCTGACTATCGCAGGTGTAATTGGCTATATGGTCGCAGCGTACCTGGACAAGAAGCACGGCGACGATTGAGCCTTCAGCGGAACGGCCAGATACCTGCAACGAACTGTCCGCTGCCCCTTGGCAGCGGGCGCTTACCCAAATCCATCGGCAAGGCACCCTACCGCTGCGATACGCAGTATTTTCCCAAGCCTATGAGGTCATGGGATGACTTCGGAAGGGCTGTCAATTTCCGCACCCTAGCGAAAGTGACAGGAGCGCCGAAGCGTTTAGATCAGCAACATGCACGCCCTCCATGTGGCGAGCTAGCTTGCCAAGTACGCTAAAACTCGTGCGCCGACTCGCTGGCAACATCTGATCTTGGGTTTTCCGAAAGCTACCGGAGAGTATCTAGCGACCTCATCTATCCGGAGCACAAGCATGGAATTTCGTCACCTCGGTAACGGGCTGTACTTCCCACCTATTGCGCCCAACGGTCGGGTTTATGCTGTACCTCTTGGGCAGGAAACCCAGGTAGAGATTTTCTGCCTGACACCAGTGGGCATCATGGGCGCGGGCATCAAATCGCGCTGGTCAGAAATCGTTGGTTTTTACTACGACGACGAATCCTGGGAGATCATCCCGCGCAATTACTCGGGACGAGGAATGCGCTTCAGCAGAGGCCTATCCTGCATCACGGTGATAGCAGGCAACGAGGCCCTCACGACCCACATCCAGGGCTACCCCATCCCCATGTGCGTAATGAACCGTATTGCGTTCGAAAAGCAGCGAGGCACTGAGGAGTAGCGCGTCACCGTCGCCACCCGCTACGCGACACGGGTACCAGCTAGGCCGGCACCTACCAAAGATTATTTTATGAAAGTGAAGCCTTTCACTACTAATACAGATCGCAGCTGGGCGGCTGACTTGGTCGTAAGCGTCACTGCTAATAGCAAATACGGCCTCCGCCCCCACCTGCACGGGCCTGCTGGCTGACAGCGAGTAGATTTAGCGCCCTACACTGCTTATAGCCCGTACCCGTCGCCGTCCCTGACCAAGCGCAGCAGTATGTCTCGCCGGAGTTCACTGCTGATACGAGAAAGCCCCGTCAGACCAAGCAGCACGGGGCTTTCGGGTATTTAAGTCGGTTCAGATCCGTTTGGCACTGCTTATAGTGTGCTCAGACTCTACTCCTCCGAGCAGAGGTCGCCATGATCAAGCGCTTGATATCTACACAGCTTTTTCTCATAGGCGACCAACGTCCGACGCAGCTGACGATTCTCACTGGCGATGCTGCGAATCTCAGCCAGACGCTCCTCAACCTGTAAAACGAGGCCGCGGTAAGGGGATTTCACAAACTCAAACGAGGAAGCCGGGTATTTGTGTTTGCCGTTGCCTTTGGGAATAGTCAGGGGCGCGAACTTGTTTTTTTGCCCTTGCAGTGGCACCAGTTTGCACCAGTAGATCGAGTAAGCATTCGGGCTCGTTTGCTTGATTGACACTGCAGCCACGACAGATTTAACCCCGGTCTTTTTGTATATCTTCATGGACGCATCCATATAGCTTGCAGCCAGGTATCTCGCGTCCGCAAGCAGCTGCTCGTACTGCTGATCCAGCAGGGTGACTATCGTTTGTGCTTCTTTACTCATGGCCAAGGCTCTCTTCGCTGTAAGAGCCAAAATGGTGACCGATCGCTGAGCCCCCGGAATTCGATTTCAGACCGTTCTACCGTCGGAAATCTACCGAAAGTGGGTGGACTGGCTCACACTATCAACCTACCTCGCGTCAGATGATCGACGGATGACGACATGTCAGTCGCAGAAAAACATAACGTGCGAAGGATGCACAACAGATGACGACGGCAGCCTTTACCCTGAGCGGATCAAGATCAACATGTTAAAAGCAGATGATAGCGAGCGGGCGTGTATCCCTGCCTAGCTGCAACTGGCCGACTTCTGCCAGTTACGACAGGCAGAAATCGGCCAGAAGCAGCCGCCTGATGAAGGCAGCTTTCCACTCGAAGCGGAATATCACTTAGGGCTTACTGAAATTTTTGCTGAAGTAATCTATTACCTCATTGGCCTGCGTACCCTGGCGAAAACGTTTCAGCCCTTCGAAGTCAGTCGAAGGCAGCATGTGGATTATCTGATGATCCGCGTAGAGGGAAATAACATCATGAGGATTCAACCCTCCGGCGCGCTGTCCCGTAAGCGTGTTAGTCGCCTCAATGGCAGCACCAATCACAACGTCCGCCAGCTGTACTGCAGGACTGGTCCTCGAGTCGACTTGTGTCACTGACTGGAGCTTGAGTGGAAAGGTGAGGCTCGCGATCTCCGATTGGCGAAATGTGACCTCGTTCTTGTGATTAATAAAGCGCAGCAGCAAGTCATGGTAAGTGAGCAGGTTCTTGGACTGATCATGCTCAACCAAGTAGGGGCCATCAGCCATGACTTCCATCCGGCTTATCAGCGATTGCAACACCACAAAAGCGGCGTCAGTGGTGACACCTGATGTGGCGATCGCTTGAAGGCATTCCGGCGCGGCATACTGCGCCAAAGGCCCCAAAGCTTCCGGTAGTTCCTGCCAGCGTGTGGCGCGAACAGCAGCCACGAGGTCGATAAGTGCTGCAGGGCTTTTTTCCTTTACTGCGCGCTGGAAACAAACGAGCAACTGCTCAAAGGCTGCCTCTCCAAGAAGGGTGGGGCCCGCCACATAAAGCAGCGACCCGAGCGCGTAGTTCTGCCCATCCTTATAAAAGTCGCATCCGCGCTCGTAGTAGTACGGTTCAACTGCGTAATCCAGAAACATCAGCAGCAGCAGAAAGCGCTTATCACAGACGTAGGTAACGCACTTGTGATGGGTCAGGACATCACGCATTAACGCCAGAAGCCGTGGGTGATTGGCTGGCCGGTGTGACAGAGCCCGGTACTTGAGCTCTTCCGCTTGTAGCTTAGGAAAGTGCTCTTGGATCAAGCGTCTGGCCTGATCATCATCAATGGCAATGGCTGCGGCCCCTTGAAACCTCTGCTCGAGATTTAGCAGGTCAAATCCGGTATAGCCACTTTCGTCGACTCTGAAGCACTCCATATGCAACTCCCCGAGGTCGTAGACAGCACTGGAAGAGCCTGGCTATTCCTCTGTATGTGTCGCCGGGTTACCGATGACGGAAAACAGTTATAGCGGATTAGCCACGTCAGCGACCGCTTGCATAACTGCCGCTTGGGCGGCTCCAGCGATAGCAACAGGCATTGAGCCAAGCCGAAGCTGATTCATCCTTTCAAGGTTCTCCACAATGGTGCGGACGAGGTTCGGATCGTAGTCATCTCTGTCAGCCTCTTCATGGACGCCTTTGTTTAGATACGTCCATACGTTCGATTGCACCGGAACACCTATGACGTCACTAAGCCCCTGAACGACGGCGGGCTTGTCCTGGTGCACAAATGTTCTCGAGTCATCGAGCCGTCTTTTCAAAGCCTCGCAGAGATTTCTCAGATTCGGCTCCGCCCCGCGGCCAGCTAACGGCAGGGTTATTACTCCGAGGTCGTTCTTGCCGAGCCACTTCCAAATCTTGTCCGTAAGCATCTCCAGGGCCTGCCTGGATGCGCCCAGTGCGTTGCGCCAGTCACCAATGTCCAAGGCGGCACGGGCCAGCTCCAAGTAGTTGAAGGTGATCTCGTTACCTTTTACCCGCGGCCGGTGATCCCCGATATGAGGCATGAAGTAGTAGGCCGTCCATTGGCCTTTCTCGACATGGTTCTGCAGATCCTTGATGAATTCGCTGCTATGGCACGTGACGATAATTTGAGTTGCTGCGAAGCGATCACTCTGGAAGATCGCCTCTCTGATGCCTTCACGGTGCTCGGTGTCAATCGCGTTGATCGCATCGTCAAAGATGATCGTCGGAGCCTGAATATGCAGTGCCTTTGCAAGAAGGATTGCAACGCCCAGGCAACGAACATGTCCCTCGCTGAGGACGTGCAAAGCATCTACCCTGGTATCTGGGGCAGCGCGAAACGCCAGCCCGATACGCTCTTCTTCGTTGGTCGGCAGATAAAGTGCCGCTAGCTTGTCGCCGTCATGATCGCGTCTGTTGAACTCGTTATAGATCTCCAGAGCGACAGTGTTAATCCCAGCTATGAGCGTACCGGGCAGCTCTGATCTGAACTGCCTGAGCAGCCTCAAGAATTCGTCATAGGCCGCTTTAATGCGTCGACTGAGTACGAGCTGCACTGCCTCTTGCTGCACAGCATCGATGAGCGCTGCATTCGCTTGGTCAAAGTTGGCAATTGTCTGTCTAGCTATGCCGACTTGCCGGGCTACCTCAGCGCGACGTGTTTGAAAACCAGCTACATCTTGCGCTGCCTGAACAAGCCGAGTGCGCTCTTGTGCCAGTGCCGCGCGATCTGCCAGTACCTGGTTTGTCTGGGTATCGATCCTTTCGCATTCGACTGCTAAGTCGACGATCCTCTGCGCCATCGAAGGCGCATCGCCTTGTTTTACATAGCTCGCTTTCCACCAGGCAGCACGGTGGTCAGCACCCGGAGATGCGAGATATCGCACCCTGTCATCGGCATGATCAGGCTGAGCGCTAACGCGCTGACCGAAGGCAGTTAACAGCCCCTCCAAGCCTCGGGACGCACGTTCCCATTCGCCTCGTACTGCGTTTTTTTCAGCCTGCAGGTTAGCGAGCTCTTGAAGCTGAGCCAGACCGTCACGCGCCTGCACGTATGGGTCACGTACAACGTTATAATCACCATTGATTGGCGTCCCGCAAGCGGGGCAGTTATCGGGCGACAAGGCTTGTAAGCCAAGAACCGCGTTGTACAGATTTTGGAAGGAGGTCTCACCAGTCTTGGCAGTTAGCCTTTTGTCCACATCCTCGAGCAGCTCCTGCTCACGATCCGCAACCTGATATGCCGCAACCAACGCCTCGCTGCTGACGCCATAGAGACCTGGCGTTGGCCCATCCAGTTGCGCATTGAGGTAATGCAGACGACCTGGAGCGGCATCGCTGCCGATGAGTTCAAGAAGCTGCTGGTACGAGAGGCCGGCAGCATACGCTCCAGCATAGGCAGCCTCCTCTTGCGCGATTGTCTGAACTGCCTGGAGCTCGCCATTTATTGTTGCTTGATCGCGCTGCAGCGCTGCACGCTGCGTTTCGAGCTCCTGCTGTTGGATCGCAACTAGATTGAGCTGCTGGTCCATCGACTCGTTGAAGTTAGTGACGAAGTCATGGAACTGCTCCATACCAAACAGAGCCGCTATCAGATCCTTCTTTTCACCTGCGCTCTTAGATGCGATTCGAGAAAAGTTATCTATGCGGTTTTTCTCAACGAAGCAGAATCGATAGACCTCTGAGTCCGCTTGCACTGCCGACACCTGACCTTCCGCGCCTCGTGCAGCGAGGGTGGGGGCTTCATACCTATCTTCGTGAAGGTTCGCGAAATAGCGTTGAGCAGGAATTCGCTTAGCCGACGCCTCATCTACGGCCCCCAAGAGTGCCAGCTCTAACGCTTCGCAGAGGCTCGTTTTGCCGCTGCCATTAGGGCCGTAGAACATGGTAATTCGCTTAGGAAAATTGAACGTCTCAGCCACTCGGAAGCCACGAAAAGGGCCGACGGTAAGACTATGCAGTGCGCTCCATGCCCACTCACCAACAGTAACCGCTCCCGCAACTGCGGGAGGTGTGAAGTCGGTTTGGAGCAGAGACTCTTTAGCCTTGGCAGCCAATAGCACCGATCGGCGGCTCATAGCGCGCGAGTGTGCGGCCACGGTGTCGAAATCTTGGTCGACCAGATTTGCAAACCGTCGAGTGTCTTCGGTAGCACCGCGTTCTGGAAGATGAAGCCAAGTTAGGAATTGCTGGTAGTCATGCCGAGCCGAACTCATATTGTTTACCTCCTGTAAACGTACCGTGGTCAACATCCAGTCGCTGCGAAAATTCCACCTCCATCTTCTGATGCCGAAATCGAATTGGCAACAGCGTCGGATTCAATAAACCCAAGCGCCTTCAGGGGCTAAGTGCTTGATGTCGAAGTAGCGCCGATCGAAATCAAAGCCACCGCAGGCTGGCTTCGGTGATAGCAACATTGAATTGATCCGCAGAGGTGCCATGCATGATCACAATCCGAATGCATCGCTGCCAAACTGTTTGCCTATGAGGTTGACGATAACTGCGAGGAAACCTGGGCCGAAGGCATGAATGTGTTCCATACGTTTTGCACAGAATGGCCGCATTGGGCCCGTCACGAAAGGCAGGGGGTGGCCAGCAGCAGTCTCACTCCACCATACCGGCCAGAAGCATCGCTCTGCGGAACCCAATGTCGAACCGACTCAGCTTTTAACCTCGCTCGGGCTCAATATGAGCCCGAGCGAGCTACCTGTGGCAATATCGAGGCTTTCATCAGAATCCTCGCCTTAAGGTTTCTGGTGGCCATTTCTATGTCGTAATTGTGGTTTCTACAGTTACTTCGACAGGTTGAAGGATCTGATACTTCTGTCTGATCAAGTTGTAGATGTCAGGGATATCGTCAGCTTGCACGGTCACAATCAACGCGTAATTGACGTCTGGTGCCGAGCTCGGCGAGATGCCACGACTGCTCTCGCGTGCGTGGTATTCAATGTCGAAAACCGGACCTACCAGAGAGTCTTCGCCATCAAAGCTCCGATCACGATGTAGGCAGGTTTCCCATTTATGGGCGTCATCTCGGAACTGTCTCTCAGTCATCTTGTACTGGGAGCCGCGACCAAAGAAGTCTTTGCTTGTCTCGATACCGGCGCCCGCCTTGGGGCGGAAAACCACGCCCATCCCTGAGCGGGTGTAGTTGATGGCGTGCTCGGGGTCGGTGTGCGCCTGAATGCAGAACGTGGCTTTGATCTGCGCTTTTCCGGTGATTGGGATGTCTGGGAAGGGAATGGGGCAGCGCAGGTACTGACCTTTCTCAAGTTGACCCTGAAAGATAATGGTGGCGCTACTGTCTGGGCATTCAAGAAGGACCAGCGGGTCCTCTTGGAAACGTCCCCAGCCCACCTCGTTGCGGCTGATTGTGCGCTTGTACTCGGAATGGTGGACGAGCAGGGCTTTCAAAGCGATTGCCGTCATCTCATAGGACGTCGAGCAAGCAACACCTGCCGCAGTCCTTAGTGTCAGCGGCGCTGAGTAACTGGTTCCTTGGACGCCGACGGTGCTCCCCAGAATAGGGTTGAACACCTTAAAAGGTTCAGCGTCGGAGCCGCCAAAGGCAACGCCATCGGGCTTGACGTAGCCCGGGCTTCTTCCGGGGCCTACGCAACTGTATTCAGCTCGCTTCCATTTAGTACCGCTGGTGTCTGCAGCGCCAATCGCCAGCGCGTTGACCATGTCCCCTGGTGGTTGAATCCTGTTCGCCCCTTCTACGTCGCCATCATTGCCGACCGCGACGGTGGCCAGGATGCCGTGGCGCGAGCAAACCTGGTCAAGCGTTGCAGTCCAGGCGTGCACCTCTTCGTCATTAATCGGCATTCGTGGGCCAAGACTCAGGTTGGTGAACTTGTATTCTCCAGAGTCGAGTGCATCCCGGATCTTGATCAGTACGTCGAAGAGGTCTGGATCTCGGCCAGAGATAGGCGAAAGCACACGATAGTGGTGGACATTCATGTATGGACGTTTGAGCTCGTCAACTTCTGAGGCGAGCCTGCCAAACAGAAAGGTCGATGTGACTTCGTTGCCATGCATAAGCAGTTGGCCGTTTGTATCGCCTGTGTCCTCGTAGTAGTACTCGGTCGCCCAGCCGGCGAGGTCCGTTGTCCCCAGGCCGCCATCAAAGATTGCTGCAGCTTTGTCTGGGGCAATAGCGGCGTGGCTGGGTAGCGTCGTGCTGTAGTTGGCTAGCGTTGAGCGAGCAAGGGTGGGATGTGCGATTCGCAGCTCAGGCATAGGCCGAGCAACGCGAAGGAACGTATGACTGGCGATGGCCACAATGGCTTCTGACGACGCGTAGACCGGGATGAACGTTAGCCCCCCAACCTTGATCCGCCGCTTCAGGTCAGCTTTGCCCGAATGTGCTTTCACAAAGTCAGAGAAAGAGGCAACGATGTCTTCTTCATCGGATCCAGCATGCAGGGCAACTTCGAAGGCATGCGGACCGTCTCCCTGTGGAAGCGGGCCCCGGATCTTGCTCTCGTTTTGGATCCAGCGGACCGACTCGATCTCCTTGAGCTCTTTTTCCAGTGTGGCCGGGATGTCGCTCGACTTGAGCAGGCCACGTAGGTTGGCGACGGCGCTTTCGGTGCCAGCGATAAACAGGGTCGCTGTGGCTTGGAGCTTTCCGGCATCTCGGATGTCCGTAACTTGCCTCGGAACAATCGAAGTCTCTTTGCTCCCTACATCGCGCAAGCCTGCTTTTTTGAGGATGCGCTTGGGGAAGTAGGATTTGGCCAGAAAAGCAGGGTGCAGCGTCAGCTCAAAAACACCTTCCCCGCGGGGTTTGGCTGCTTTCGGAAGAGCTGAGAGAGATAGTTGAACCTGCTCCAGGGATGAGGAAATCTCGGCACGGATCTCCTCAAGCGTGTACGGGTATTTCTTTGGCCCAGAATTACGCTTGATCTCTTTGGCGGTTGCCAGCGCTTCCCCTTTCCCTAAAAGCAGGTTCCTATCAGCCATTCGTACTCTCCTTGAATTCCTTTATGACTTTTCCAACAGTTGGGTGGGAAACATTCAGCTCGCTTGCGATTTTTCGCTGGGATAAACCCTGCAAGGAGAGCTGGATAATCCTCATATCTCTGGTGCTATGAGCCGACTTTCCAGAAGCGAGGTTCTTGAGCGAGATATCGATGATGGTGTCGTTAAGTGAGCGCTGCTCCAGAACTGCCCGTTTTCTTGCCGTAAGGACGATTCTGTTTATGTCCGAGAACGAGCTTCCCTGCAGGTGGGTAGCCAGTTGCTGGGCGATTTTGGGAGATACCTTTGCTTCGGTTAGAAGCCCCTCAATTAGCTGGATGGGAGGGTTTTCAAAGCGAACCGTTGCTTCAAATCGCCGCCATGCAGCCGGATCCAGCATGTCTGGATGGTTTGTTGCGGCGATCAAGATGGAGGTGGATGGCCACTCATCGATGGCTTGCAGCAGAACGTTAACCAGCCGCTTGAGCTCCCCTACGTCTTTCTCGTCGTCTCGTCTTTTGGCGATCGCATCAAATTCGTCCAAGAACAGAATGCAAGGGAGGCTCTTGGCATGCTCGATTACGGCCTTGATATTCGTGCCGGTCTTACCCAGCAAGCTGGACATTACCGATGCAAGGTCCAGCGTAAAAATTGGGAGCTGGAGCTTGCTGGCAATCCAGTGTGCAGCCAGTGTTTTGCCGACTCCTGGTGGGCCGGTAAAGATCATGGAGCGAATCGGCTCCAGTCCTGCGGTTAGGAGCTCTTTGTGGCTTTTCCGCTCTTGAATGATCTCTAGCAGTTGCTGCTCGACGGCGATTTCCCACTTGGGCTCGAATTCAATGAAGGCGTCTGCGCCTTCTTTTAAAAGGCTGCGTCGAGAGTCTGCATCTACCGGGGTCGCCAAGCGTGGAGCGCCTCGCACCCCACTATCGGATGCGAGGAGCTCGGCTAGACGAGAGGCAAGTTCTGGCTGCGTCTTCTTGAGCTTGCTTACGATCTGACGGCCTATGAGAGCAAAGGCTGCGGCGTTGCCTCGAACCCCTTGCTGGTAAAGAGATTCAAGGTCTTTTTCGGCTAGTGTTACCATGATAAGCCCATTTATTTCTGTGTCCTGGCATAGCGGTAAATTTAATTATTATAAATTTACCACTTATTTACCAGGCTTTCCATTCCCATCTCTAGAGGGAAGGAGTGACGTGACATGCCGTACTTTTCCAAAGATTGCTCGAGCGGCCACCGAGCGGTCACCCCAAGCGGAGAGTGAGGCACTATGGTAACCGTCTGGCCAACTCACCCCTCAGCACACAGACCAGCTCGGACAAGAACGGGTGGAAAACAAAGCCTTGCCCGCAGGTATACCCATTGAATAAGCCTGTATCTGACGTAGGTCATGCAGAGCCTGCCAGCGGGTCGCAATCGACGATGGCTTCATTGTATACTTCGGCTCCGCATACCCCTTGAGCTACAGGAACATCAGCATGACTGTACTCCAAACGATCTACTGGCAGCCTACGCCGCCTTAGCGCTACGCCCCCTCGCAACAACCTGCTTCCGCTAGCCTCGCTCGCGGGTGCTCACTGCTGTACGCCTGGTTTTACACCTTAAGCACACAGCAAAAAATCCTCAAAATTTGAATTTGTATCGATTCGCTCGCCACTCCCTTGGCGTGCGCGATGCTTTGCCTTGGATATTTATATGCTGCAAAAACTTAGACAAACGTGGTTTTCCAACGTCCGTGCCGACGTGCTCGCGGGGCTGGTGGTCGCACTCGCGCTGATCCCGGAAGCCATCGCCTTTTCCATCATCGCCGGGGTAGATCCCAAAGTCGGTCTCTACGCCTCCTTCTGTATCTGTGCTGTCATCGCCTTTGTCGGCGGGCGCCCCGGAATGATCTCGGCGGCGACAGGCGCCATGGCACTGCTGATGGTTACGCTGGTAAAAGAGCATGGACTCCAGTACCTGCTGGCCGCGACGCTACTATGTGGCGTACTTCAAATCCTTGCCGGCTACCTGAAGCTCGGCTCGTTGATGCGCTTTGTTTCACGCTCGGTAGTCACCGGCTTCGTAAACGCATTAGCGATTCTGATTTTTATGGCGCAATTGCCTGAGCTGACCAATGTCACCTGGCATGTCTATGCCATGACCGCTGCGGGCCTGGGAATCATCTACCTGTTCCCGTATGTACCGAAAATCGGCAAGGTGATTCCCTCTCCATTGGTGTGCATTCTGACGCTGACTGCCATCGCCATTTACCTCGGTTTGGATATCCGCACCGTCGGTGACATGGGCCAACTGCCTGATACGCTCCCGATCTTCCTCTGGCCTGAAGTTCCGCTGAATTTTGAAACCCTGCGCATCATTTTCCCGTACTCGGCTGCGTTGGCAGTAGTGGGTCTACTCGAATCAATGATGACCGCGACCATCGTCGACGACCTTACCGACACCACCAGCAACAAAAACCGCGAGTGCAAAGGTCAGGGTGTGGCCAACATCGCTGCCGGCATGCTTGGCGGCATGGCAGGTTGCGCCATGATCGGCCAGTCGATCATCAACGTGAAATCTGGTGGCCGCACCCGTCTCTCGACATTGTGTGCCGGCGTTTTCCTGCTGCTGATGGTGGTATTTCTTGGCGAGTGGCTCTCCAAAATCCCTATGGCGGCACTCGTGGCTGTGATGATCATGGTGTCCATCGGCACCTTTAGCTGGGATTCCTTGCGTAATCTGAAAGAGCATCCGCTGTCGACCAACCTCGTCATGGTGGCGACCGTCGTGGTCGTCGTGGCCACTCACAATCTGGCTTACGGCGTACTGGTAGGTGTGCTGCTGGCCTCCCTGTTCTTCGCAAACAAGGTCGGGCACTACCTGGATATCAAGAGCACTCTTGAAGAGACGAAATCGCATCGGACTTACCGCGTCGTGGGCCAGGTGTTCTTTAGCTCTGCGGACAAGTTCACTGAGGTTTTTGACTTCAAGGAGGCGCTCAACAAGGTCACCATCGATCTCACACAGGCGCATTTCTGGGATATCACCGCCGTCGCAGCGCTGGATAAGGTCGTGATCAAGTTCCGACGCGAAGGCGCTGAGGTTGAAGTGCTCGGTCTCAATGAAGCCAGCGCGACAATCGTTGACCGCTTCGGCGTGCATGACAAACCCGGTGCCATCGACAAGCTCATGAGCCACTAAGGAGAACGACAATGACCCGCGTAATGGCATGCATTGATAACTCACAATCCTCATTGGCGGTCTGCGATTACGCAGCATGGGCCTCGCAACGACTCAGCGCTCCCCTGACCTTGCTTCATGTGCTGGATAAGGAGAAATATCCTGCATCCGCTGACCTCAGCGGCAATATCGGTCTCGGTAGCAGAGAACATCTGCTGGAAGAGTTGGCCATGCTGGATGCGCAGCGGGCAAAACTGGCGTTGGAGCATGGGCAGCACATGCTTGAAAAAGCTCGCGAGCGAACAGTTCACTCTGGCGCCATGTCACCTGATATGAAGCAGCGCCATGGCCATCTCGTCGAGAGCCTGAGCGATCTCCAAGACGATATTCGGTTACTGGTGATTGGAAGAGTCGGTGAGGACAGCACGCGCAGTGCCCAAAGTCTTGGCAGCCAGATTGAAGCGATAGTCCGAACTATCCACCGCCCCACCCTGATTACAACCAGCCATTTCAGGAAACCTGAAACGGTCATGGTGGCATTTGACGGCAGCGCAACAGGCCACAAGACCTTACAGATGCTTGCTTCAAGCCCGCTGTGCGAAGGCCTGCCAATTCATATCGTCATGGTTGGAACGGATTCTGAAGACAACCAGAACGCGCTGGAGAAGGCACGAACCACGCTTGCGTCTTCCGGCTCGCTGGTGCATTCCGAGATCCGCCCAGGCGAAGTAGAGTCCACACTGCATGCGTATCAGGCAGAGCACGGCATTGACCTCTTGGTCATGGGGGCGTACGGGCACTCACGCATCAGGCAGTTTCTGATAGGCAGCACGACCACGACGATGCTGCGTACATCCACTGTACCCTTATTGCTGCTTCGCTGAGCCAGTTCCACTGGCCACAGTATTTCCAGAACTGAGGAAATACCGTGGCCACCCTGGACGATGACTAACTGATCTTGCCGCTACGAGACCACATGCAACTCATAACTGAAATTGTTCACCCCGAGCTGAAATCCAAGCAGGGCAGAGTATTCCGTCGACATGCAGCTCGCGGCATCGTGATGCGGGGTGAACAGATCCTGTTGCTGTTCACCGAGCGCTATAACGATTTCAGCTTTCCTGGAGGCGGCCTTGATGGTGACGAGGACATTGTCGCAGGCCTGAAGCGTGAGCTTGAGGAAGAGACTGGTGCTCGTGAAATACAGGTGCTCCAGCACTACGGTTACATCGAGGAGTACCGGCCCTACCAAAAGCCACAGTACGATCTGATGCACATGACCTCGCATTTTTATCAATGCGAAGTAGCGCCCCAGCTAGAGCCGGTGAGAATGGAAAGCCACGAAATCGCTAATGGTATGCGGCCTGTCTGGATCAACCTGCATGAAGCCATCGCACACAATGAAGCCGTCATGCAGCGTCACGAGTCTTCGATGGGGCAGTCAATTCTGCGCGAAACCTACATGCTGAGAAAAGTCGCTTCCGAATTGTTGATGCCAATCAGCCTTTGAGCTGACTATTTGGCGAAGTCCACTTAGCCTGCCTCAGGCAAGCATCCAATGCTGCGGGAGTAATTGCGTGATTTCGCTCGCCCGCTGTGTCGGAAGCCGCATCAGTACATCCTTGAGATAGGCATACGGATCGTGCCCATTCATACGCGCCGACTGGATCAGGCTCATGATTGCCGCCGCCCTTTTTCCACTGCGCAGCGACCCGGCAAATAACCAGTTCGAGCGCCCAAGCGCCCACGGCCGGATCAAATTCTCGATCTGGTTATTGTCGATGGGCACAGCACCATCTTCCAGGTAGCGCGTCAGCGCTACCCAGCGTTTAAGGCTGTAATCCAGGGCCTTGGCCGTGGCCGAACCCTCGGGCACAAGTTCGCGTTGGGCCAACATCCACTCATGCAGTTTTTCAGCGATGGGCACCGCTGTTTCCTGACGTAATCGCCAGCGGGCTTCGTCGCTCATTTCCTTGGCGTGTCGCTCGACTTCATACAACCCGCCAATCGAGTGAAGCGCCTGCTCCGCCAACTGGCTTTTATTGGCTGCATGCAGGTCGAAGAATTTGCGGCGTGCATGGGCCATGCAGCCGATTTCGGTGATGCCCAGCTCGAAGCTGGCCTTGTAGCCGGCGAAGTCATCGCAGACCAGCTTACCGTTCCACGTGCCCAGGAAGTTACGCGCATGTTCGCCGGCACGGCTGGGGCTGAAGTCGTAGACCACGGCCTTTAGGGCCGAGAAAGGCGTGGTGCTATAGGCCCACACGTAAGCGCGGTGGGTTTTCTTTTCGCCTGGTGCGAGCATCTGAACCGGGGTCTCATCGGCGTGGATCACGCCCTGGGCCAACACATGCTCACGCAGCGCATCGACCAGAGGCTGGAGCTGCACACCGGTCTGTCCGATCCATTGCGCCAGTGTCGAACGGGCGATGGGCAGTCCGGCCCGACCAAAAATCTTCTCCTGCCGGTACAGCGGTAAATGGTCGGCGAACTTCGCCACCATCACGTGGGCCAAAAGGCCTGCGGTCGGGATGCCCTTGTCGATCACTTGGGCCGGTACAGGCGCCTGGATCAGTGTTTCACACTGACGGCACGTCCATTTTCCACGCACATGCCGCTCAACTGTGAACACGCCCGGAGTGTAATCGAGCTTCTCGCTGACGTCTTCGCCGATTCGCTGAAGCTGGCAGCCGCACACGCACTGAGTATTCTCTGGTTCGTGACGGATCACGGTTCGCGGAAACTGCGGCGGCAGTGGTGCACGCTTGGGCTTATGACGTGGCTCGGCCGGTGCGGCCGGCGGATTGGCTGCCTTCAGCTCGGCTTCGATAGCTGCGATATCGGTATCGAGCAGATCATCAAGCAGACTGCCTTGGTCGGGGCTCAGTTGCTCGCTGCGCTTGGCGAACTTGTGTCGCTTGAGGATGGCGATTTCATGAGCCAGTTGCTCGTTGACCGTTTCGAGGCGTTGGATTTTCTGGCTCATGGAGTCGACCTGGGACAGCAACTGCATAGCCTGTTCGGCCAAGCCGCGCAGCTGTTCCGGTGTCATCTGGTCGAGATTGGGCGAGGAAGTCATGCCGCTGATTGTGTCAGAGCAGGTCGTCAACAGCGATAAACCGATGGGCTAATGGCAGGGGCTAAAGCACTGTGATCGCGCTGCCTGCGCCGACCCGCTGCCACGGCAAACCCAGTACCAAGGCTTGAAGTTGCTCGTTATCGAGTTCGACTTCCGATCCGTGACGGATGCCGGGCCAATGAAACTTGCCTTGGTTCAATCGTCGCGCTGCCAGCCAAATGCCCACACCGTCATGCACCAAGACTTTCATTCGGTTGGCACGGCGATTAGCGAAGAGGTATGCGCAGTGCGGCTTCGCCACACCGAACACCGCGATCACCCTGGCCAGCGCGGTCTCGGTACCGGCGCGCATGTCCATAGGCTCGGTGGCAAGCCAGATGGCATCGATCCGAATCATTCCAACAGGTCTCGCAGAAAGGTGGCACAGGCGACAGCGCTTTCGGTCGGCCAGTTCACTTTGACGGTGCCACGCGGGTGCTGGATTTCAATGCAGATACTTGATGAAGCTGCCTGCGAATGTCCTCCGGCTAGCGGCAAGGGCACTGGAATGAAAGCAGGTTGCAGCGCCATAGTTTTGTTCGTGAGTACCCTAATCCATTTATGTACGAGGTTCGCGTTAAGGCTGTGCTTCTGCGCGACGCTGGCAATCGATGCGCCGGGCTGGGCGCACTCTTGGACAACTTGGGCCTTGAAGGATTTTGAATAGGAACGGCGTTGTGACTGCATGGAAAGACCCGCTTAAAAGGCTAGAAATGGTGTCCACTTAAATTAGGTGGACACCATCGCCTTTGGCGTCGGGGTCAGGAAGGTGAGTTGGCCGGACGGTTACGCACTATGTACCTATGGAGCGCTAAGGAGTCTGCATACTGCAATACGGGCTATCGGCCAGAGGCGGCGCCGTGGCTTCCTTGTGCTTGGCTTTGGCGCAAAGAGATACAAAGGAGGGGAAGCCATAGGTCATCAGCGGGTATCGCAGCGGCGGCATGCAGTCAGAAAGCCAACCTTCTGTGGCAGCAGTCCTCGGACACATCGACCTCTGAGGGCCACGCTGAGCGCTATGCGTAATATCGCTGCCTGCTCGGCATGGGAGTTCACCGCATCCGTGTCACACAGCTGCCCTCATCGCAGGTGTACTCGCTAAGCAGTACACCTTTGGGACAGGCCCGCTGCGCCTTGCTCGAAACAGCTATCTGCTGTAGCGAGAATGAACCGCCAGTTAGAGCTGCGCCGTAGTCATCAACGGTCTTGCAATCCCATGATCGAGACCTCATTACAGCATTCTCATCTATCGCGGCGCCTGGCTGCCCAACTTTGACTGAAAGAGTGACCCACATGGATCTGGATCAAATTCGACAGAACGCTCGGCACAATGCCGCAGCCGATATTTTTGCGGCCATGTCATCCGAGGAGAAGAGCCAAAAGCTACTTGCTCAAGTTCGCGGGCAGTCTGATGCGATGATAGATTTCAGTGCTCGTCATGAAGGAATTCCAGATGACCAGCTGGAGATCTATCGTGCCATGGTGAGAGGCCAGGACAATCCTTTCAAGGACGAACTGAGCCTCGTCGACAACCTGCTTAAAGCTGGGGATGTAATTCTGAGCACCGGAAACACCACCGGCGCGAAAATTATCACCAAAGGGCAAAAACTTGGCTATAAGCACGCAAGATCCAGTCACGTCGCGCTGGTTCATGCAGACTTCGTCTGCGTCGATGCTATGCCTAGCCTGGGTGTTTCCAATAGGCTGGTGTCAGATGTCTTGAGCGATGTGAAGCCTGATTGGCGGGTAATTCGGTGTAAGAAACTTGGCTCGGAACACCTCGACAGTATTTACCAGGCATGTGCGTTCTATCTGGCGCAGCCCTACAAAATCCTGCCCTCTAAAAAGCCAATGAAAGCCGCAGCCTACTGCTCTGAGTTGGCCCGGAAGGTGTTTCTGCATACAGGTGTTACGGGGATCGGCATCCCAAATGACAGCGTATTGAGTCCCGGAAAATTTGATGAGCTGGCTGACAATCATCTTCAGTGGGAAGACGTCACCGAGCAAGTCAGACCCGCGATCGAGTTCTGCTTGAAATACCACAAATTGATGAGCATCGCCTCCAGGCTCATGATTGAAGGGCTCAAGCTGAATCGCAAGCGCTTCGAAGACCGGAAAGCCCAGGTCAAAGAAATTCAGCTGGCAGCCAGCAAAGGCACCATCCCTAGGGAAAAAGCAAAGGAGTTGATTAAATCCATCCGGGAAATTGAGACCAACATGAACCACCAGTTCTGGGATCATTCGAAGTAACCCTGTAAGGGCTGCCTCCAGATGCTCCGAATCTAAAGCCCGGCCGGGTGCGGTACTGCCATCTACCGCGTCCAGCTGCTCTCAGTCCGGCCTGAACACCGCAGCATTGCGCTGCGCCATTTCCAGCAAGGCATCGACGATCATGCGCACCTTGGGCTGGATGTAGCGCAGTGAAAAGGGGACAGATTTATTTACTGGGCAGATGTCTGCTTTTGGCCGATTGCTGCCTTCCACAGCATGATCACCGGTCAGCAATCAACAAACCAGTTGTAGAAATGGTATCCCGCGCTAACCGATACAGCACATGTGCCCAGCGTCAATAGAGGCCACTGTCCTTCGACACCAAGCCACCACTGCACCTTGAACAGAAGAGCTCCTACCAACACGCAGGCCAGAACACCAAGAGCCAGGCCAACCAAAGCGAGCAGCCGAGCCCCTAACCCAGGATTTCCGCCGTGCCAGTTCTCACTCAGGCAAAAGGGGCAATGATTGGACGAAGGCGAATACCCCCAGAAACCACGGCTATATGACGCTCTCGGAACCATCGCTTTGCCACAGTTGTGACAGGTAACCATCGAGTGTCTCATACCGCACCTCAGCTCAAATCGTCCTAGATGAGCCCATGGTGCGCTACCGCGGAAAAAACCCAACTGCGTGACCTGACATCTACCCAGCACCCGGTCTGAGCTGGGCTCAAACCCTCCTGGCCACATAACCGAGGTTATGCTGTACCGACCGACTCTATTGAATGCTTCCCGGTGGTTGACAGGCCTCGCACGGTCGCGAAACGATAACTCAGGACGCCAGTTCAACTCCTCAAATAACCGCTCATCGGAAATACGTGCATGGGGGCACTTAAGGGGGCACTTACGCATAAACCTATAAATAAATACATTAAAAACAATAGCTTATGTGTACATTTTTAATCCCCCCGGCTCCACCAAACAAGCTACAAAAATCAGGCACTTAGCGTTTATCGCAAGTGCCTTTTTTGTGCCTGGAAGATTTGTTTTGGCTGTGCAATGCCAGCGTTGTAGCGGCTGTAGGTGCGCTGCGGTCAACCGCAATGGGTGCGGTCTGACTCACCCGTGCACCGTTTCGCCCGGTGCTTGGCACCGAGCGCCCCCCCCTTCAACAATCGGGGATGGGAAGATTCAGGTCCTTGCCGTACCGGCCGCCTGCCCCTTCACCGCGAAGACAGCATAAACGTGTCGTACTCCAAGTCTTGCAGCGCCGTGGTCAGTCTATGCAACCCCAGCAAGACGCAGATCAGCAGCGAGAGGGTGAAGCCGTAACCGAAGAAGCTTGGGCCCAGATACATGCTCAATAGCGTCAGCACCCCGTTCAACACCGCAAACAATACGCACAGCTCCAACACCACTGTTCGTTTGTCGAGGTAGAAGAACACGTTGAGCAGCGCCATAAATACCACCTGAATACTTACGCCGATCAGGTCGATGTAGAACAGGGGCAGGTAGTAGCTGGAGATGCCTAACCATTCAAGCAAGCGCGGGGCGAACAGGAACAGCAGCACCACCGTAAGCCCCTGCACTTTGCAGATTTCCAGTAGTCCCTGGCGAATCGATAAGGTCATCTCGGTTTTCAGCTGACCGATATGCTGCAAGGTTTCGCCGTCGCGAATAGCCCGAAATAAACGGTCGTACCATTCGGCAAAGTCGGTTTCGATTCGCACCAGAAACACCGCCATACCGGGGATGATCGCCAGGTAGGCGAGGAAGATCGGCAGGTCGTAAAGGATCGAGGCGCGCAATGGGCCAACGATGGCGTGGGAGGTGCCGGGGTTGAACCAGAACAGGAACTTGTCGATCCAGATGCCGCAGTTGTAGAAGAACCCGGTGGCCAGCAGACTTAGAAATACCTGGCGACGTTTGAGGAAGTCGAAGGCGATCAGTTTGTCCGCCTGGTATTCGCGCAAGATGTCGTAGAGAAACAAGAACAGCAGTGTGCTGTGCCCGATCAACAACGCCAGCAGCAGGCCAGGCATCTGCAGGAAGCTAAGCAGGTACGCGCTCGCCACCATCAGCGTATAGCCCACCAGCATCACCAGCAAAATGCGGTTATAGGCCTTCATCCCCGAGAGGAAGATGATCACCAGCCACAAGTTGCACAGCACCACGAAATTCGACAGTACCAGCACCCTGTAGATCAACGGCTGGTCGAAGAGCAAGCCCAGTACGATGATGCCCAGCACCCCGGCAAGAATCGTCACCAGCAGAAGAATGCCCAACAGGTTAGGCAGAATCTGGTCGTATTTTTGTTCAAACAGGCGATCGGACACAAACCGGGTGAAGAACAGCTGCAAGCCACCTGTAAGGATCAGCGAGGTGGCCATCAGGTACGTCACTGTGACCAAAAATTGCCCCACCAGGACGTTGGGCAACAGCAAGCCCAGGCTGATAACGCCCACCAACATAACGCTGATGATCGATAACACCCACGGCCCGGAGCTGATCAAGCCGGCATAGACGTAAGCGTGCAAGGTCGCCGTGTAGGAGTCGCGCGAAAGAATTTTGCGTAGTTCGAAGCCAATACCGGCCATTTAACTGTTCTCCATGGCAGCTTTATACAAGTCGCGATAACGCTGCAGCATCAAGGCTTCGGTGTAATAACGACTGACTCGCAGCAAGCCGCTGGCCTGCGCGGCCTTCCAGCGTGGAGGGCTGCGTAGCAGTTCAAGAATGGCGGCGGACGTGGCCTGTGGATCGGCAATGGCCACCACATTACCCGCCAGCCCAAGGTCGCGATCCTCGGCGCTGGCACCTTCGATCAATTCTCGGCATGAACCCACGTCACTGGAGACCACGGGCGTGCCGGCGGCCCAGGCTTCGAGGATCACCAGCGGCTGCGCCTCACTGATGGAGGTCAGCACCATCAACCCGAGCTGGGGCAGGATGTCCTGAATGCGCTGAAAGCCAAGGAAATGCACCTTGCCCTCCAACCCCAGACTGGCCATCAGGCTGCGGCATTCGCTGACATATTCCGGGGCTTCTTCTTCGGGCCCCACAATCCAGCCTTCCGCCTGCGGCATGGCGCTGATCACACCGCGCATCGCCCGCAGGAAGGTTTTGACGTCTTTGATCGGCACCACTCGACCAATCAGGCCCACCACCGGTGCGATACCTGGCGCTCGGGATTGCAGTGCCGCGGTCCATTGAGGCAGGTCGATGCCGTTGGGGATAACCTGCGTGCGGGCGGGGTCAGCGCCGTCTTTGATCTGCCGCTGACGGTTGCCGTCGTACAACGCGATGATGTGATCGGCGCTGTTGTACGTCAGCTGACCAATGCGTTCGAAAAAGCGCACCCACAGCGTGCGGATATAACCCGAGCCGGCGTCCAGGCTGCTGTTCAGCGCTTGCACGGAGCTCTCGGCGATCCAGCTGGCCTGGGCCAGGTCGATCTTGCGCTCCTTGGTGTAAATCCCGTGTTCGCTCA
Source organism: Pseudomonas sp. 2024-210 (assembly GCF_045062345.1). Taxonomy (NCBI): domain Bacteria; kingdom Pseudomonadati; phylum Pseudomonadota; class Gammaproteobacteria; order Pseudomonadales; family Pseudomonadaceae; genus Pseudomonas; species Pseudomonas sp. 2024-210. The sequence goes on from NZ_JBJGEJ010000011.1 coordinate 116,256, forward strand.
GCAGATAGGTGCAATTCCATCGCTGCTTGAGAATGCAGCCCAACAACCCGGCGTAACCGGTGGAGATCGAATGCAGCACCCGCGCCCGGGGCATGTTGCGCGATGCCTCGGCGAGCATCAGCAACGGTGATTGCATCGAGCGCAGGGTCCAGAAATAGTTGACGAAGGACGGATCGGCGCAATGTTGCCGATACCCTTCGCTCAAGACCTCCCAGCTGGCGCGGCTGCGCAGCACGTCGTCAAGGGTCAAGTGACCCTGCGCAATGCGGTCAAGCAGGCGCTCGCCCAATTGAGGGTCGGGCGCATCCGGGTGATGCAGGAAGCGATACAAGTCCTCAAGCTGCTGCTGATCGGCCTTGCGGGGTGTACCCGACATTTGGACCGGGTGAGTCGCGTCTTCGAGAAACACCTCTTCGATATGCAGGACATTCGACGGTACTTCGTAGCGACGTTCTGAATACGCCGAACGTTGCCCGCCGATGAACATGACCGAAAAGGTTAACTCCGGCAGGCCGAGAATCATCTGATGAATCCAGCTCGATACCCCACCGCGCACATAAGGCCACGTGCCTTCGAGCAGCAGACAAATGTCAGCCGTCGCTGCCTTTTCCTTGTGGTTCATGTCCAGCTCCTCACCAGCTCAGCAAAACGAGGACGCTGACGGGTTTTTTCAGGAAGTTTGGCAAGCAATTGGGGAATTTCATGGTAACGACCGGCCTCGAACGCCAGCTCCGCATGAAATGGCAGCACCTGAGCAGCGCCCATGCCGTTGTCCTGAGCTTGATGCAAAAGCACTTCGGCGCGTACGACATCACCTTGTTGCAATGCAATGCGCCCGGCCAGTAAATACAGTTCACCGCCCTCGCCCGCGTGTAACCCTTTTTCGGCATGTTCACTGGCCTGATCAAGCACGTGCTCCAGCACGCTGCCTTGCGCGAGGCCAAGGTACGCCAGCTCCCAATACCAGCGCGCCAGCGTGGCATGCAGCGCACCAGCGCTCTTGGCCGTTACGCCTGTTAACTCCCCAAGTGCATGTTGAATGCGCAAGTTGATCTCGCTTTCCTGCTTGTCGAGCATTGAGTACGCCAGCAGCCGCACGTCATCGCTCGGATCACCCAGCGCCAGCTTAAGGATCGGCACCGCATCCTTGCCAGGCATGCGCCGAGTCGCCTGCAAGGCAGCCAACCGCTGATCCGGGTCTGGCGCGTGGCGCAACACATCTTGCAAACCGCCATCGGCAAAAATGGGCGAGTGGTGCTGCAACTGCGCGCGAAACGGCAGGCCCGGGATACCGACCGCTTGCCAGGCTTGCTTATGACGTTTACGCGGCAGGTACAGCGCGGGGAAGATCGCTGCAATCACCCCGAGAGCGCCGATGACCGGCACAAAGAAGGCCAGGCTGAAAATAAACAGCGGGCTCCAGGGCAACGGTAAGCGGTAGCGTTCCGGCAATAACAGCCACACCGCAGCGCACAGCAATACGCACGCCAGTCCATGGCTGAAGATGAACACCAGCAATTGTTGTAACTCAGGCACCGCAAGCCACAAACTCGCCCAACTGCCCGCCTCTAATAACAAGGCCCCGCTAAACAGCCACTTGCTGATCATTCAGGCCACACTCGTTGAAGAGGAAGTTACGCAGCCCGTTGCGATCACAGCCGGGCTCCAGATTAAAAGGCAAGACCCGCACGCCCAGACTTTGCATGTCACTCTCATTCCCGAAGTGCTCATGCAACAACCCACTGAGGCGGGCCAGATAACCTTCGGTGCCTTGCGGGCTGGTCAACGGCAACAACACCAATATCAGGTGGTTATCACGGTTGTTACGCACCGGCAAATGCAAGTCCAGCCCCCGCTGGCTGCGCTGAAACAGACGCGGCAGTTCATCGTTGTGACGGGTCAACTCAAATGCAAACAGCCCGGCAGGCAGTGTGTGTTGTTCAACATCCACCAGCGATCGCTTGAGTTGCAAGGTGAATTGCTGGGCATCGGCGTCAGGCAGTTGCAGCACCTGCGGATCACGGCGCATCAAGTCAGCTATGTGTCCGGCCAGCAGCGCCAACAGGCTCAGCGTACGGTCCTGAAAGGCGAAAAAAGGCATCTGCCTGACCGCCAGAATAGCCAGCAGACGCCCCTCGGCGTCGATCAACGGAATGCAGGCCTGCAATGATGAGAACTGCGAATAATGACCCGAGTCGATCAATTCCTGACGCACGCTGACCAGTTCGCCGCGTTCAAGGCACAATTTGACCAGCCCGTCTTCGGTACCCAGCGGCCCCATCACGCCGATCATTGCCAAGGGTTCAGGCAAGACATGCTCTTCACGCTCGTCAACTCGGTACAGCCCGGCCATGCGCAAGGCGCCGTACTGCCCAAGGATTGCCACGATCGGCTCTGCCAGCGCGCTCAGTGCATCGTCTTCGTTCGGCAACACGCGCAGGTTTTCGCGCAAGCCCAGTAAGGAACTGCGCAGACTCTGGTCGCTACCGGCCACGCGTTGTTCCAGCAAATCGTGGGAAACCCGCAGGATTTGGTGTGCGCGGGTGAACTCGTCCAGACGGTACTGACGATATTCGTTGGCCATTTGCAGCCGCTCCAGGCGGCGCATCCACAAGTCGCGAACCTCGCCCACCAGCATGCCGCAGACCAGGACGCCGACGATAAACGACGGTTCAAGCTCTGCGTAACTGTCATGTCCCCGGTAGCGCAGGACTAAAAGGGCCAACACCAGTAAGGCGGCGCTGGCCAGGCCGCGCACAAAGCCGTAACGCACACCTACCAACAGCGGCGCCAGAATCGGCCAAGGGAAACCCGCGTGCATCTGCAACGGATCCTCAGGTGTCAGCCACAACCCGAGACCGATGGCCAAACCGGTCACCAATATCGTTTCCAGCCATGACACCGGGCCGCTGGCGCGTGGCGCCAGGCTGTAATCCATGTGTGGAGATTTCATTGCATTCACTCGAATCGAAGGGCGCCAACAAGTTTGTTAAGCACCGTTTGAGCAGTCCCCGCGAGGCTTTCACGGGACCAACCGGCGCGCGCGCCGCTTTTGCTCCAGAGCACTTGACCGGTACGGGCATCGAGCACACGCAGGCTGATGCCTACCGCAGGCTCACCGTCCAGACCGTTCTTGTATTGCCACTCTTCAACGCTACCGGCGACCACATAATCGAGTTTTTGCTGTCGGGCCCAATCGAGCGCCACCGCCAGACGCTCGTTATCCTCCATCAACGCTTGCTCGCCTTGGGTGCTGGCCGGGTAAACCTGAGGGCGCAGGCCGTGCTCGCTGAGCACACTGAGCAATATCTGCTCGCTGCGTTCACCGGCCTGCGGCGTCTGCGAATAGTTGACCATGGGCACAATGCCCCACTGCGCATCGCGCGGCAGTTTCGGGCTGGCATCATGAGTGAAGCTGGCGCAGCCGGCGACGAACAGGACGGCCATGGCCAAGCCCAAATTACGAATTACTTGCATCGGTATTTCTCCCGTAGACGTTCCATGATCAGCGTCCAAAACGCACGCCGTAGCTCACACCCAGAGTGCCGCCAGCTTTACCGTCCCCACCTTGTGGTGCGGATTGGTAGCCGAAGGTCAGGGCCAGTTCGTCATCACCCAGAACTTCGAAGCCGATCCCGGTGTTGATGCCGTAGTTAAATGTTTGATCAAACCATTGCCAGCCCGCCGTCACGTCCACCAGCCAGGTGTACTGTGGCTTGGTGCGTACCAGCGCGCCCGGAATCCCCCGACGCCAGGAGCTGCCGACGTACAACTGGCCGTATCGGCTTTGCAGCAGATCGCTGGCGAGTACCTTGACGGGGTCATCCGCCCCCTTGACGTTGGTCACCGCGCCGCCATTTTCAAAGGCCAGATAATCCAGCGTGGGGTTCTTCACCGTGTTGTGCTGGTAATCGACACCGCTGCGCACGGTCCAGTTAGGCCCGGCGAATTCCAGGGTATGGTTGAGTTCAAGTTTGAGCGCCTGCCCCGTGCCGAGATTGTCACCAGCCCGGGTTGAAAATGACTTTTGCGCCACTTCCCAACTGAGCTGATCGCGAGGGGTCAGGCCATGGCGTCCGCCAACCCACACCGCGTCGTGCTGACCGAAGGCGCGCATCAGACCGCTTTCTTCACTCATGCGGTGCCAATCTAAACCGAGCTCGATGACATGACTTGGGGTCAATTGCCAACTGCGGGAAATGCCTAAACCATTGCGGTCATCGTCTTTGCGCTGACTGGTGTCGGCGAACAGTTTATAGCTGCCGTTTTCCACAAACCGCTGCAAGGTCAGCGCCGCGTTACGCTCTTCGCCAATGCGCGAGGACTTAATGGTGTCACCGCTGTACGTGCCTTGCTCCACGTCCAGATTGGCGTACCACGTGTCACCCACGTTATGGGCGATCTGAACCCTTGGGCCGCTGAAGTCGAGGCCGCCGTAATCCTGTTCATGCCAGGACAACTGAGCGCCTTGTGGTGTCGCTTCATGGATCTCCACTGCCTGAAGCCGCAATTGTTCGCGCACCGCCATTGGCTGATTGTCGCCGAGCTCGGACAAGCTGAGGTCGAGCGCCTCACCCAGACGTCCCAGACGACTGAGCGCCTGAGCACGCTGCGCCGGGTTCAGATCACTGCTGGCCAACAAGGTTTCGATCTGCTGATTATTGCGACTGCGCAAGGCCTCTTGGATCTGCTCGTAGCGCTCGATTTTCAGGCCCTGACCGCGCGCCCACTCCAGCCACTGATCTTTGTGCGATTGCTGATTTGTTGCGTCCAGATTCGCCAGCAAACGTCCAAACCACAGATTAAGCATGGCCGGCGAACCGTCCTTCCACTTCGACACTTCCCGCAGCGCTTTGCCGGGTGAATAGCTGCTCGCAATCAGACGTAACCACGTCGCGTAACGTTGGGACGACGGCTGAATGTTTTCACCCTCGGGGTTGCGCAGCAATTTCAAGCGCAGGCGCTGAGCGGTGTCCCGATACCCGGCGCTTTCGAGTGCATCGGCATAGGCCGCCTGCACCAGCCAGTCGTTCGGGCTGCTTTTGAGGTACATCCGGTACCAGGCTAACGCTTCGCTTTCAAGGCCCAGCATCTGGCTGGCACTGGCGAACGGCAACCATAAAACACGGTCTTCACGCGCACGCGCCCGCCATTGAGTGAGCAACGGTTTGAGTTTGCCGATATTGGCCTGATCGACGTAAAGCCAGACCAGACGCTCGCGGAACAGGTTTTCGTCCGGAAAACGCTCCAAGCCTAATAAATACAGGCGCTCGGCCTCTTCGCCCTGCCCGTCGTGGGCGGCCAACTCGCCGCGTATTGCCAGCACTTGCGACTGTTCATAGGCGTTCGGGTACTGCTCGGCATCTTTAAGCAGTGCAACGACTTGTGGCCAGTCCTGCAAGGCTTGCGCTTGCTGCAAGGCCTCGACCAGACGCTGCGGATTTTTGCCATGCTTCCAACTGGCAACCATCAAGGCCAGAGCACGCTGAGGATCGCGGGTGCGATAAAGCGTGATGAGTTGGCTCTCGTCGCCACTGGTCAACTTGCCGTCGAGGGCGAGCATTTTTTCCAGGGACACGCGCAAGTCTTCATCGCGCTCCAGGTCCCACGCCAGAGAGGCACGAGCGCGCCAGTATTCAGCGTCATCGATGTGCTCGTCGCCCGCTTGCAACACACCCCATGCCGCTTCGTTATCAAACAGTTTCAGATACGTGTTAGCCCAATCGACCTGCTCTGTGGAGGTCAGTTTGAAACGTTTCGAAAAATCCTGATAAACCTCAGCCTTGGCCGCGAACTGCCCGGTATTTTCAAGGCTCTGCAACAAGCGCGACCATGCCAGACGATGCATCGGGTATGTGTGCAGGTAGGCACGCAACCACGCTTGGGCCTGGACGGGCGTGCCGCGCGATTCATGACCGTAAATCAGCGCATCAAGCTCGACATCGGTGAGCATTCGCTGGTGCATGATGTCGCCCAGCAACGGAATCGAACGATCAAAGTCGAACTGCTGACTCGCCAGACGCCACGCGTGTTCGCGAACCGCCGGGTCTTCTTTCAGCGCCAGCAGTTGGATCCAGTAATCCAGTGCCGCCTGATTATTGCCTCGCCACTCACCCAGATGAGCCATTTGTTCGAGCAGCGCCTGATCGTCGGGGTGATCAACCACTAGCTGCTGACCGGTATCCCAAGCGCCAGCGAGATCGCCAATGGCCAGGCGCATGTGGAAATCTTTCAACGCGACCCGTGGATTGTCCGGCTGCAACACTCGCCATTGGTTGAGCACGCGCTGCGCCAGAGCGAAATGCTTGCTCGCCACGGCGACATCAACACCCTGTTCCAGCCACGCCGCATCGGTTTGCGGGTTGTTGAGCAGAGGCAATTCGTCGGACAGCACTTGGGCAGCATCGTTATCTCGCCCCGCAGACAGCAGGCCATTGAACGCCAGTTGCGCATATTTGCGCCGCTCGGCTGCCTCTTGACTGTCACGCCTGAGCTGTAGATAGATCTGCGCAGCACGCCCCGGTTGTTCTCCCGCCATGTACCAGTGTGCGGCCGCTTCGAGTGACTCGTTATGCAACGTGGGGTCGCGGTCGGCAATCTCTTCGTAGACACCGGCGGCAAACGCCGGAGCCTGTAAAGTCAGCGCCAGTTTTGCCAGCTTTTGCAACAGGGGGACCGGCAGCTTGCGGTAGTCGAAACTGTTCAAGCGCTCCACCAACGCCTGCTGAACAATCAGATCGTTGTTTTTTGCCGCGACCAATGAGTCCAGTTCAATCCGGTAGTACGCCTGGATTTCCGGCTGTGGTTTGGGCCAGGCTTCCACATGTTGGCGTGCCTTGGCGTATTCACCCAAACGAATCAGCAGGTCGACCAGCTGTAAACGCAATTGATCGTCATCCGGGTGAGCTGTCAGTAACAACTCGGCATAGTTGGCCGAGACTGCATCCGGCTCACGGCCATCGGGATGGAACGTTTCTTCGCGCTGGAACGTCGCCCAGAGCAGGCCGCCTACCGCCACCGCCACTACCGCCAATGCCCAAGGGTTGAGCAGGCGGCTGTTTTTAGTTACAGACGAGCTGACCATTTCTCACCTGCTTCATGGGTAATTGAAAAGTCCACAGGCCGGCGGATGCCTTGCCGGCAAAACGCTGTCCATCCACTTCCACCCGGCAAGGCCTTGCCGAACGTACCGAGAAGGTCAGATCGAACTGACCGGCAAAGGAAAAGTTCACACGCTGATCATCCAGGTAACTCCATTCCAGCAACGGCACATTTGCTTCCTCAAGCGCCGGTCTGTCGTCCCGATCGGGTCGCAGAACCAGCAACGCGCGGTCGCTGCTCAAGTGCACATAACGGCCTTGCGGCAAATCGCGCACACCGGCAATGCCTTGTGAGTGCGACAGATCCGGCCAGCCCATTTGCGGGTCAATACGCACGGTACGAAGTGCGTCCATGCCACGTATTTGCCACGCACCATCGGCGGTGCGCGCCATACTGGCCTGGTACAAGCCGTGCAGACGATCGATGTAATCGCTCATCCACAGGGACATGGGGTGCTGCTCGCGCATAAAGCCGTAGATGTCGTGCATCGCCTTGATCGACGCCTGCTTTGTGCTCGAATAAAAGTGGTAATAGAGGTTCAGCCCACGCAGACGGCGTGGGCTGTCCGTCAGCTCAAAGGTGTCGATCACTTCATGGAACCCGTAGTACGGGCCTTTCCACAAATTGGTGTACAGGTTCTCGTTTATGATCGGCGCGTAGTATTGCAAGCCACCTTCGGTAGGTCGCAGCAGCGGGTTCAGGCCGGTCAACGACGGATTGGCCTTGGTCATCATGGTCTCCGCGCCGTTGACGTTTTTCAGTCCGGCGTCGTAGGCCAGCTTCAGCGTCGCCGCCGATGGCAAGGCGTCACCCGGCCAAAAGATCATCTTCACCGGTTTTTCCGGGGTGGTCAGGTGTTCATTGATGTAGTCTCTGGAGCCAAAGACCTCCCGGCGAAAATCAATGTTGTCGTAACCCGGTATCGCCATGTTCAAGCCGTATTCGGGTTTGAAATTCTCGCGTTTCTTGGCCTTTTCCGGCTGCATGAAAAACGGATGGCTAAAGGTGTGGCTCGCGACTTCAACTTTCGGGTTAGCGAAAATTTCACGGGCAATTGGCTCCAGTTCACGGGCCAGATACGGGTACATGCCACGCGGCGAAATTTCCCCTTCGACGATCGACACCGAGGTCAGGAACGGGTTGGGCTTAATGAAATCTTCCAGCGTGTGTCGGCCAGCATAGGGCGTGCCACGCACCTCGGCACGGGACGGAAAACCGTCGCCATCAATATGGACGGTTGCAATGCGACGGCCGTTTTCCGTGGTGGTGTCCGGACGCGGCTGCACCGGCAGACGCAAACTGGCCTGAAGAAACGCAAACGGATCAAGAATCCAACGGCTGCGCTCGTTGTTGACTTCAAGGACATAAGGGGCAAGCGCAAACCCACCCCACTCGCCCACCACCACCGGGGTGTAAACCTGCCCTGCGGCGTTGGTCAGCGATAAGACGGACGTCGGCCCGTTTGGCAGCACTGACACGGCAGTCAGGTCGCGCGACCTGGGCATCACCGGTGCTTCAAACGCACCGATCAGCGTCTTGTCCTGATGGGTAATGGTCAATGTTTGAGTGCCTGGAGGCACATCGCGTATTAGCCCCAGACGCTTGAGCAGAGCGGTGTCTTCAATCGGCAACCCTGCGAAGAACACCACCGGAACGTGTTCGTCGAGTCGCTGGCCAATCCAGCGGTTAAACGCCGGGCTGTCCTGTGGCGGGCCGCTGGTCATCCAGGTCACGACACCGGCGTACAAACCACTGAACTGATAGTTAGGCATGTTGCTGGTGGTGGGCAGGTAATCGACGCGATAACCCAGGTACTCCAGCAACCCGCCGAGCAAAGTGTGGCCGGCGTTATCCGCCAGATCGCCTTCGCGCGGATCGTAAACCAGTGCAATGCGGCGAGGTTGAACTTCAAGGCTGCTGATGCCCATCGAGTTCAGGTCAGGCGTGCCTATGTAAGGGATGAAACCTTCATCACGCAGACGCTTGGCCAGTTTGCGCGCTTCTTCGCGACGCTCTGGCGGCAAGTAGTCAATGGCTACCAACGGAATGCCTTTGGCACGCAAGGGTTGAAGGTAAGTCTCGAGCCATTGACGATCGGATTCGGACACTGGGCGGTAGCGCTTGGTGGACGCATCCCAACCGGCATGAATGGACTCAACCGCTACCGCTGCCGCCACCCCGTCGAGATCAGGCAGCACTTCAAAACCGCGGTTAAAAAACAGTTTCAGCTTGGGTTCGCGCTGGTGCAGTTCACGCAGGAAACTGGCGAGGGCGACACGCTGTGACTCTCGCGAGGCTTCGGGCAACAACTGAAAGCTGTCGAGGGTATCGAGGAACAGGCCGCTATAGCCCTGAGCCTGAAGATCTTTGGCCGCGCCGAACAAATGTTCACGCCAGGCGGGCGCAGACAGGTCCATGACTTGGCTGTCCCACGAGTCATTACGCACGGGGCTGACGGCCTCGTTCAAACCGGCCTTCTCAATGTCAGCTTTGGTGCCGCTGAATTCGCCTACGGACAAGTAAGCGAATGGCTGGCTGCCTAACGTGCGCAGGGTTTTGACGTCGTCACGGGTCATGTGCCCCGGCTCGACAACCGACCAGTCGAATTGGGCCAACTCGGGAATCGGCGGTTGATCTGCGTACCAGAAAGCCACGCTGGCCGGTTGGGGTAATGATGCAGCCTGAACGGCCGGAACGCTGACAAACAGCGCCAATGCAGCTAACAGCCGTTTAGCGGCCGAGCGCAGACGCGTCCTGCGAAAAACAATTTCCATAACTCACTCTTGAAAGGAACCGAACCAGGACTGCCTGCACACGGATCGTGTGGAATTGGCGGGGTTACAAACTGCGCAAAAGCTGTGCTAAACCGTCGCCAATCGAGGTCGGAGCCGCAAGCGTGAAGCGGTCTAGCAAGCGTGTGTTGTTGGCGCGCGAATGGCGAATGTCGCCCTGACGTGCCGCATGATTGGTCACTGCCATAGGGGTACCCAAGGCGTCTCCCAGTTCAGCGATCAAATCATTGAGGCTGGTAGAGCGACTGAGCCCGACATTGACTGCGCCGGGTTTCGGGTCGCTCGTTTCTACCGCCTGAACCAGAATACTGACCAAGTCTTTGACGTAGACAAAATCACGGGTCTGTTCGCCGTCGCCGAAAATCACCACAGGCTTTTGCGACATAGCACGCTCTGTGAAGATGCTGATCACGCCGGAGTACGGGGAGGAAGGATCCTGGCGCGGCCCGAAGATGTTGAAAAAACGCAGGATTACCGGCTCAAGCCCATGCTCACGACGGTAGAAATCCAGATAGTACTCGCTGGACAACTTGTCGCTGGCATAGGGCGTCAACGGTGATTTAGGGGTGTCCTCGTCGATGGCCGAGCCTTCACCATTGTTGCCATAAATCGCGGCGCTGGAAGCAAACACCATTCGCTTGATCCCGGCGTTCAACATCTGTTCGCACACGTTGAGCGTGCCCACAAAATTGCTTTGATGGGTGGCGACCGGGTCATCCACTGATGCTTGTACGGAGGCCACCGCCGCCAAGTGCACGACCGCGCTGCAATCGCGCATGGCCTCTTTGACAGCCGCGCTGTCGGCAACATCTCCGACAATCAGCTTCAAATTGGCGTTACTAACCGGCAAGTTGCCAACCTTACCGGTTGACATATTATCCAGCACACGCACTTTGTAGCCTTTGCCTAACAATGCATCTACAAGATGAGAGCCAATAAAACCCGCACCGCCAGTGACCAGAATTCGTCCATCAAGCATTAGTGTGTCCTGAAGTTCAGCGGATACTGTCGTAAAAAACCGCTGGCAGTGTCTTTGTTAAATGGTTGTTAAGCCTTATAGCGGTTAATGCCTATCGTTCTGATTCGGGTATTGCCCTAACTAATTAGATCGAACACTCGATAAAACGGGCCATGTCAAAAAAAGATTGATGGCGGTAGGCCATTAAATCGCCGCAAATCATGTGAGACTGGGGAGAAACTGTCAATAGGTTGTCTAAATAACCGCTGTACGGTTCTAATTTCAAATAAATGTCACTTTTTTGACGCCAGTAAATGTTATTCACTCACCCACTTTTATCGCTGTAAAACACGTTAGGTACTTGCATCCCCCCTGCAACTTTTGATGACTTGATCGACACGTTAGGCATGACCCAATAAGTTCAACGCTCTGAAGCCCTGTATTAACCACCGAACTTTCTCATTGGGCGCACGCTTGCTCCAGACAGTGCGTAGAACGCACTCTTTTTAAGTGGACACCTTTTCTGGTCTTTTAAAGCGAATCGTCCATGCAGCCAAAACGACGCACTTGCACCAAGACGCTTAAAGCCCTACTCATACAATAATCCGCCCAAGCTGACGCGTCGCAGGCAACCGGTTTAGTTATGCAAGACGGGATGCCAGGACGGTTATATTTAGTCTTCCCAGCAAGACCCTTAAAAGCCGTAAAGCGTGGAGAAACCCAAGCTTTACGGCTTTTTATTGCCCGCGTTTTCCGACCTGATCTCAGGCCATCCCACGGTTAAGGGGACACCTATGGGGGCATGGCACGGGCAGCCCTGCTACCCAGTGGACTTGGGAGGGGTTAAACAACCGCGTAGGCGAGTGCTGCGAGGTTCTGTGCGCGGGGATCAATCATGGCGTGAGCACCTGATGTGGTTGTCACAAAGCTAAAACTAATACCGCGATCAGCATCTGCGAAAGCGATTGGACCGCCCAGCCCTATATGCCCAAAGGCATTGGGCCCCATACGGTGTGATGCATGCGGATCGACCTGTTGTTCCAGCATGCAACCCAAACCGTAGCGCATGGGCCGTTTCCAGATTCGATCCATGCCACTGCTTTGCTCTTGGGTGAACTCATTGAGCGTCTCTGCGCTGATCAAACGCCCTGCCAGCAATGCACTGTAAAAGCCGGCTAAACCATTTGCCGTGCTATGTGAGCACGCACCGGGTTGTTTAAAGGCCCACCACCTTGGGTCAGAGGAGCGCTTGGGAGACATTCCCGGATTGGTAAATGCCAGTGTCGAAATGTCGTGCGAATCCGTCGCGACTCGCGCTCTTAAATTCTGCGAGTAAGGATCGCCTGTTCGTCCCTTGGCCGCGCAAAAACGGGCTATCCGGTAATAATCGGGTTGTTTTACGCCAAGATGAACCTCCAGGCCATTGGGCTGAGTTATTTCTTCATGGATAAACGTGCAGGGGTTACGGCCATCAGTGCGCCGAATCAGTTCTCCGATTATCCAGCCATAGGTCAAGGTCCCATAACCCAGTTCGGTGCCTGGTTGCCACCACACAGGCTCCGCGGCCAGGGTATTGGTCATCTGCTGCCAGTCATACATCGCAGGATTTCGGTCAGGAAGTCTCAATGCCGGAATTCCGGAGGTATGGCTCATTACGTGACGCAAGGTGATGGTGTCTTTCCCGCCTTGTGCGAACTCAGGCCAGTAATGAGCCACCGGTATATCCAGTTCTAACGTTCCTTTCTCGACCAGCATTAATGCAGCAACGGCAGCGAAAGGTTTGACCACACAAAATGTATTGACGAGCGTATCTTCATCCCAAGGCTTACTACCCTCAAGGTCCGATGAACCTGCCCAGAGATTCACAACGGTTTCATCGCCCACCTTGATGCACAAGCCTCCCCCTCGCTCCTGCGGATCATTAAAAATAGCTTCGAAAGCTGACTTTAGACTTTCGAATTCAGGTGCACATATCCCGTTTGCTTCCATGCTTTACACTCCATGTGTTTATACATTTAACCCGTGCCTGAGAGGCGCGCAATGACAGCCTAAGTGCCATTAATAAAAGGGCACGCTCATACCGTTAATAAGCAGGTGAATGGCAACGCTTTATTGCCTACGCACTTCTTTACTAGGTATCGGCGAAACAGATAAGTACCGTAGCCGTTCAGATTTTTTGTGAATTCAGCGAGTAACGATTTGAGCGCTTATACGTCCCAAAATCATTAAAGCGCACGCCGGCTTCTGCCAGTACTTTATGAGCGAACGGCGCTGTCAGTTGACGCAAGTAGAAGGGATCTTTAACCACAAAATGATGAATGCAATGAGTGCTTCCGAAGTTGAAGCAAAACAACTGAAATGGCCATAACCACCATGGATTCATGACTTGAGTTTGCTGCAAAGGATTGCGCGGCATGACATCGCCGTAATAATGAATGTTGGAGCTGACAAAGAACAGGCAAAACTGACGGATTATATTGGGCGCTATGACAATAACCACCGCGCTGTTTACCACGGTCATTAACATAGACATTGCCGGGGAAGGCTCAGGGGTTACACCGACAAGTGAGCTTGTCCATTCGTAGAAATGATACCCCAGAAACACATACCAGCAGCCCCAGTACAGTAGGCCTAGCGGGGCGTTCAACCGCAGCACCTTGAGGGTCAGTCGGATTTTTTCTCGCCAGGTGGGTGCACACAAAGCATTCACAATGCCAAATATAAACCCATCAACAAGCTTTAATAACCTCTTGGCCCCCCAAGGGCTACCGCTGGTTGTAATCCAGGCTTCAACATCGGTCTCTGTTCCTGACTCTTTATGGTGATGAAAATGCAACCCTCGCCTTAACCAAGGGCTTGGCATACCCGGCCGTGTTATCCAGCACAACAACATCATCAGGTTTTGCGCGAGGGGTTGTTTTCTGAAATATAAACGATGAATTAAATCATGCTCAAGTTCATGTATAAGTGACGTCAGCAACGCATTAACCACAATGCAAAGCCAACCTGGGATCAATCCTTTAATGTAGAGGACACCCATAATAATCATGCCCGTTACAGACACTGCCATCACGCTAGCACCTATTAAATTTTGGTAATTTAACAAGCGATAACGTTGGCGCAGCTCATTACTGTGCTGGGTGATTTTCTGAGTAACAGCGCTTATTGAATCTTGCTCTGTTTGCGACAACGGAACTGTACGGGCTTTATTGACGGTATTCATCACTTCATCCTTTGAATGCGATGGCTCGGTGTGCCGAACTATAAAAGCACATATATATTCCCGGGCAAGTTTTTTTGCCGTTCAATTGGCATGGCCGGACGAGCGGATATACATAATGTTTAATTGTCTAACAATAAAGGTAGGTGGTGGCGTAATAACGTCTGCTTTTGGCCGATTAACCCTTCCACAGCTTGATCACGGATGGTCAGTCCTCAACCCAAAATAACAAGGGTAACTCGCACTTACTGACACACCCCATGTGCCCCGCGATAACAGAGCGTACTGCCCTCGACACTCAGCCGCTACTCAGCCCGCCTGATAACGATGAGCGGCCGTAAGCAGAAGCTCATCAGCGGCCATTGATGCGCTATCGCCCCTTCATGGTGAATAACATGAGGGGCGATATGGGCTGTCAGCGCCTTATGGTCCTTGCGTGCCACCCTTACACCTGAACAGTCAGCTGCTCCGCCACAGCCTGCAGCTCCAACTCACGCACCAGCGGCAACACTCTGCGGCCAAAGTATTCCACTTCTTCCTGGCAATGCAGGAAGCCACTGAGCACCAGATCAACCCCTACCGCTTTGAGCGCAACGATGCGTTCTGCAATTTGCTGGGGGGTCCCAATCAGGTTGGTCTTGAAGCCATCGTTGTACTGAACCAGATCTTCAAACGTCGACTTGGCCCAGTTACCTTCACCTTCGGGGCTGGCAGCGCCGGCGCTTTTCACTTCGCGACTAAAGCCGTTCAAGGCGATCTTGCTGACCACAAGACCGCCGCTGACGTTGGGCACCCAGTAAGCAAACTTGATGGGGGTCTGGCTCATGTGTTTACTCGCTTCAGTCATGGTAAAGAGGACTGGAGCAGTAAACGTGCCAGACGAGTTTTCCTAAAAGATCAATGAGGTGGTAAATGCTTAAGCCGTTAAGTGTTGCGGGGCAAACAGTCTGCCGAGCAACTGTTGCTCATCCAACAGACTGTGGCCCCTTGGCGGGTTATTTCCCCCCCCTCACCACACGTACTGCATACGAAGCGTCCAGGTATTCACATCCGGCGAACCGCTGCGCTCAGCCACCGTATCGGAGTAGGCAATCAACCCGCCGAACTGAGGCGAAAGCATAAAGCCCAGGCTGGCGCCCACCACTGTGTTCTCTTGCTTGTTGTCTTGATTGGCGCCGTTGATTTTGGTTTCGCCCCCTGTGCTGTAGGTGGTGTCCAGCGATGCCCACAGCGCCCGATTGAAGGTGTAACTGTAGTGGCCTTCAATGGCATACAGCGCCTTCTGTTCCAGTTTGTTATCGCCCAAATAGTCGTCGTTGTCGCCGTACAGCGATACATAGGCGTTGAGTTCTAGCCACGTGGGGCCGATGGGTGTGCCGAATGCCAGCTCGGGTTTGAATACCCACCGATTCGCGCCGATATTGATGACCCGGTTTTTGTCGTAATCACCGGTGGGGGTCGTGACCCACAACGCGCCCGTCAGAAACGTTTCCGGTTGCCAGTTGGCAAATTGCTCTTGGCTCAGCGCAGGCCCACCGAATACGTTATGCACCAGGACGACCTGAGTGTCGCCGGTTCCACCGTTATGTTTGGTGCCGTCGAAGAACCGGGCATTATCAAAAGACGCACTGACATCGGCATAGGGCTGGATGATTTGTATCGCTGAGTTACGACCATCAACCGCAAATGAACGGGCATAACGCAAAAGGTAAAGGTCGCCCTTGAGCGATAACCCGTCGATAGGCAGCGAGGTGTCTATCGGTGTGTTGGAGTCGATCCGGTTGTAATAACCAAAAATCATGTTCAGGTCAGTCGGCAGGTTTTGCCAGTCGCGTGCGTTGTCCGCATGGACTGCGACGGATGACAAACCTACGGTAAAGCCAAGCAGCGTAGCGCTGCACGTGCGCGAGCGAAGGCCCATTGTGTGTCTCCCCAGTACGTGTATGAGCAAACCCCGGCAACGGTTGCCGGGGCTTCAGTCAGTCTCAGGGAGTGACAATGTTGAACATGGTCGGGAAGGTATCCAGCAAGCCCAGCAGCTCCTTGATTTTTTCCGGGTCGCCTTCCACTTTCGCCTTGCCCGCTTCGATTTCTTTGTCCAGGGTCGCGCCGCCCATCATCAGCCCCGCAAACCCTTCTTTGTCTACGGTGAGGGTAGCATCCGGCTTATCGACGACTTTATCTTTGGTGTAAATCACCACGCCGTTACGCAGCTCTATCGCGTAGTTCTCGCCATCGGGTTGCTTCCAGTTCAGCAACAGGTGTTTGCCGATCGCTTTCGGGCCGTTGAGGCGCACCCCCAGATAATCGAGCATCAGGTCAGGGCTCATGGCCGCCACCATGTCGGCGCTGGAGGTAGAGATGCCCGGAACATTTGGCACGCCGTTACGCAGCTCATACGCGCCCATCAAATACTCGTTACGCCAGGTCGGGTTTTCGGTCTGGTAGCCCAGTTGCTCGAACGCGTCGGCTTGCAGGTTGCGTGCTGTCTGGTTGGTCGGATCAGCAAACACCACGTGCTTGAGTACCTCGGCTGCCCAACGGTAATCCCCTTGAGCAATCGACTCCTTGGCCTTGGCGATAATCGCATCGGCACCGCCCATAAACTCGACGTACTTCTTGCCCGCTTCAACCGGCGGTAGCGGGTGCAAATTCGCCGGGTTGCTGTCGTACCAGCCCAGGTAACGTTGGTAAATGGCCTTGGCGTTGTGGTTCACCGAACCGTAGTAACCCCGGTCGTGCCACTGCTTGCCCGTGCTGTCGGGCAATTGCAGTTGCTCGGCAATTTCGTTCATGGTCAGGCCTTTGTTCGCCATGTTCAGCGACTGATCATGGATGTACTTGAACATGTCACGCTGATCACCGAGGAAGCTGACGATGCGTTCCTGCCCCCACATTGGCCAATGGTGCTGGGCTATGACCACTTCCACTTGGTCGCCGTGGGTGTTGATCGCCTCATTAAGGGTTTTCCACCAGTTAGCGGCGTTGCGTACCTGGGCGCCACGCAAGGTGTAGAGGTTATGCAGGGTGTGGGTGGCGTCTTCGGCGGTGTTGAGCATCTTGAATTGCGGGAACCAGATGAGCATTTCTGACGGAGCTTCGGTGCCCGGCGCCATCTGGAATTCCATCTCAACACCATCGACGGTGAGTTTCTCGCCGGTCTTGGAAATAGTGTCGGTCGGAGGAATGAGCGTGAACGTACCCATTGAGGTGGTTTTGCCCAGTCCCGCATCCAGTTGGCCTCGCGCACTGCGCGGCAGCAAGGCGCCGTACTGATAAAGGGTGCGACGGCTCATGGCGTTGCCGGCCAGCACGTTCTCGCTCACGGCCTCTTCCAGGAAGCCTTCTGGCGCAATGATCTTGACCTTGCCAGCCTTCACATCGTCTTCGCTGACGATGCCTTTGACACCGCCATAGTGGTCGGCGTGACTGTGGGTGTAGATCACCGCCTTCACGGGTTTCTTGGGACGGTTTTTGTAGTAAAGGTCGAGGCCGGCTTTGGCCACTTCGGCTGTAACCAGCGGGTCGATAACGATCAGCCCATTGTCCGATTCGATAATGGTCATGTTGGAGAGGTCGAAACCACGAATCTGATAGACCTTGTCGGTCACTTTGAACAGACCGTTATTCAGGTTCAGTTCTGCAATGCGCCACAGGCTGGGGTTCACCGTGTCCGGCGCTTCGCCTTTGATGAAGTCATAGGTGGTCAAGTCCCACGCTGTCTGACCTTTGGCATCCTTGATGGTCATCGGCACCAGCGTTTCGATAAAGCCTTTTTTGGCGTCCTCAAAGTCTTGTTTATCCGCAAACGGTAACTCTTTATAGACCGCAGCATTGGCCTGCCGGGTTTGTTCGCTCGCGTCTTTAGGGGCCTCTTTGGGCGCCTCTTCAGCGAAGGCCAGCATGCTGTTGAAACTTAACGCCAAGACTAACCAGTGAGAACTGCACTTCATCGAGACCACTCCTGTGAGATGAATTCGTACGACTCTTTTTGCTTAAACGCGTTAATACGGGCGGCCGGAATCCACCGCGTGGTGGAGCATAGACGCAATGTTTAGAGTGCGCATGGCAGAGGCGAACGAGACGCCGGGGAGAGGTAGAAAAGCGGGGAACTGAAGCCCGACAGGCCGGGCTTCAGGTGTTGACGATCAGTTGGTTTCGAGGGTGTAGCTTTTGCTCACGAACAGGCCGGCGAACAAGGACTTGTCCTCCTTGAAGGTGTAGTCCTCAGTGAACTTGCCTTCGCTGACCAATTTCTGGGCGATGCCGCACTCGGAGTCGTTGTGCTTTTTCGCCTTGGCACCGAAGTCGTTCTGGTAGTCCGAAAGCCCTGTCTGTTCACAGTAACCTTCGAAGTCCTGACGCTTGGTTGCGCTCTGGTATTGCTTGAAGCCGTCTTCCAACTGATCGAAACCTTTGTAGGTCAACGAGTAGTTGGCCACTTTGGCTTTGCGGGCAAAGTTTGCGGCTGCATCAGCCAGCACCGACTGCCCCATGGACGTACTGTAGGCGCCCATGATGAAGCCGCTGTACGCACCTTTGAGCAATTCCTGCACGTCATCGAGAGGCGGCAAGGTGGCAAACTCAGCGGTGCGAGTGATGCGACCGGTCTCGCTGCCATCATTGCGGTGCACCACAACAAACTTCATCGAGCCCTCACCGTCGTCCGAACGTTTAAGGGTGAAGTCCAGGTCAACCTTGACCCCGACATCGCCCGTCGCAGTGCTCAGGAACGCCCCTGCAAAAGGCAGACGCGACACGATGTTGCTGCCCCACGAGTAGTTGGAGTTGACCACTCGCCCGTTGGCGTCCAGTTCGGCACGCGGCTGAATTTCATCCGCCACTTCCGAGACCAATACGACTTCGGAGCCCGCGTGGGAGATGTACGGGTTGGCCATGTCCAGGCCTTTGAGCTGGACCCGAATTTCACCATCCTTACTGTCACCGGAGCGGCTGATTTTCAGTGAATCGGCCTTCAGGTATACGCCTCCTGCATTGCCACCGCCGGTGCTGGCGTTGAGCAGGTAACGCGACCACGCTGACAGCCCGGTTTCATTGGACGCACCGTTGGCACCGCCCAGCAATGACAGCATGCCTTTGAGAAAGCCTTGCGCGCCGTTGGTTTGCGCCGCGACCAGACGAATTTCAGGCTCATCCACGGTGAGGTTGCCGGAGAAGATGGAATAGGAAACATCCCCTTCATTCAGCACATCCGTGAGGAAGAACTGCTCTTTCAAGTCTTCGTAGTAACCCAGTGTTTTCTTTTTACCGGCGCTCGACATCATCGACGCCGTCACCCCGAAGACCACCACGACGGCGGCGGCCACGGCGATGATTGTTTGTTTCTTGTTCAGCGCTTTCATAGGGACGAGGCCTCAACTTGGGCAGATGCTTGCTGCCAGGCATTCACAAACTGCTGGGACACGTCAGGGGTCCAGCTAAAGTCGATTCCGGCGTTCGGAAACTCCTTGGCCAGCACCACGCCGAAAGACACGCGGTCGGCGCAGTGATCCTGTGCACATGCCTCGGGGATGCCCGCCGAGTACACGCGATACGTTGGAACGGCGCGGCCATCCACCAGCGGCACGTAGGGCGTCATGTTGGCGGCATAGAGCACGTACCACTGCTCTTCCAGATCGGTTTCAGCCTGCACGCGGCCTATGCGCGGGAAGTCGATGTCATAGAAATCACCACGTTTGCCGGTGACGTGGATCATCATCGGCTCAGCGGATTTTGAGCTCGACGGGTTGAGCAACACCATCGGTGCCGGGAACGCCACTTTGATACCGGCCATTTGCGCCAGCGCTTCCGTCTCGCGACCTTCAAACGCCTTCATGCCATTTTTCAGCTGCTCGTAGCGCTCCAAAATGCGGGCGTGCAAGCGGGCTTGTTGCTCAAGCTGACGACGGGCTTCGCGCACGCGCAACGCTTCACGGCGCTGGCTGAAATTGGTGCCTTCGCGTACATCAAAATAGAACTCACCACGGTTTTCACCCATGCGGGTGCGCACGATTTTCAGGTCGTCGCTGGAGCTGTAACCCTCTGGGTAGAGCGTGTCCAAGTTCTTGGCGATAAACAGGTTGTTAACCCGCGCGGTGGTCGGCGAGAGGGTTTTGATCAGCTGGAAAATCTCGGTCACGGCCTGTTTGTACTGAACCGGGTCCAGGGCAAACGCTTCGTTCGTGGTGACCGCCACGTAATACGGGTCGCTGTTGAACGGTGTCAGCACGCGGTAGCGCGAGCGATCAAATGCCAGGTAGACCTTCATGCTGCGGGCCGGGATTTCACCTAACTCGAACAAGGCTTGATCGGCATTGGGGCTCAGGTACGACAGCGACTTGCCCTTGACCACCGAGGCTGTCGACTGACCGAACATCAGGCCGCTTGGGTGGGCGTAGGCACGGTTCCAGGAGTCGCCGCGATAGGTGTTGGGGATCGACCAACGCACCTTGTCGAACTCACCTTCGGCGTACCCGGAAGCTGCGCAAGGCATGGCCGGTGACGAGGCGAACGCGATACTTGGGTCGCTGGAGTCCATGGCGGTTTTACTGAGCAGCCACTTGCAGCCTGCGCCGTCAGTGATCGTCATCAGGTTTTTGTTGCCCACAACCAGCGAGCGGCCGAAATCAGCCGTGGGGGCTGCGGCAATTGCCGCTTTGGGCGCTTGTGGTGCGACAACAGCAGGCTCGATGCTGACCGGCGTGACCACAGGCGCCGGGGTCGGCGCTGGGACGGCAACAGGAACTGGGGCTTGAGCGACAACCGGGGGCGCTACTGCTGCTGGCGCTTGTGCAACAGGTGCGGCAACAACCGGAGCTGGCACTTCGGCAACCACCGGAGCAGCGACCTGAGCCGGTGCTGGAGCCGCAACCGGCGCAGCAGCAGGAGCGGCTGCTTGCGCAACAACCGGCGCCGCCACGGATGCTGGCGCTTGCGTTTGAGCCGCAACGGGTGCGGCCACCGGCGCTTCAACCACCGCTGGGGCCGCAGTCAAAGTCGCGAGGCCCATTTGAGTCGCCGTGCCGACGCCTGTGGCGTATACCGCCCCCTTGGCATCAACGGCTTTCCAGCTGACCTTGGCGCTCGGGCATTCTTGCCCAAGGATAAAGGGCAGCTTGCTGAGCAGGCCGTTCAAGGGTTTCTGATCATCCCAAACGGGACGTTGCATGGTGATGGCGATTTCAGGCTTGCACCAGTTGGTCGCGTCCCCTTCTACCAACACGTGGATCTGTTCAGACTTGGAATACGCTAATTCATGTGAGTACGCTTGAGGCACAAGGCCGCAAGCACTCACCACTGCGAGAGCGAGTGCATGGTTCTTCATGGGGGTCCTTAAATGAGTTCCCAGGTGCCGTTGGCTTGTTTGCAGAACGTGTTGTTCTCTTGCTCGTTATCACCGTTGGCCGCTTTGAGGCTGACGGTCACCGGGCGGCACGAGGTCTCTGCGACCACTTGCTGGGTTTGCAGCGACGGGATAGCGTCCAGGTCGAACGCTTTGGTTTCTTTGTCGGCTGAGACGTTCATGTCGTCGAGGTTGACCGCCGGTTTGATGTTTTTGGCCAGAGCTACCGAGGACGGTTGCACCAAATCCTTGTGCACGTAACCCACGGTCACGCCCTTGCGCCCTACCAGAATCCAGTCGCCCGTCGAACCCACGGCCGTGAACTCGGTGCCGGGCTTGAGGCCACCGACCTTGCTGGCATTCTTGTTAGGAGCCGAGCGCACGTTGGAGCTGCTTTTGGTCATGTACGGCTCGTTGATCAATTGCAGCGAAGGCACCGCTGCGATCTTCGGCGCGCGCTTCACTTCAACCGTTTTGCTCTGCGTGAACTCTTTACCCTGCACGATTTCGGCCGTCGCACCCGAGTGAGCAGACGTCCACTTCACGGGCTGTGCAGACGCCGTGGCCGACTGGTTCAACGCTTGTTGAGTGCGCAGTGCCAAGGCTTGCTTGTCTTGTTCATCGAGCATGGCGCCGATCTTGTTGCCGATCAAACTACCGAGGGTTGTGGTCAGCAGCACCGCAATGATTTTGCCGTTGCCACTGCCGATGAACGATCCAGCAACAGCGCCCGCGACAGCGCCAATGGCGGTGCCGTATTGCTGCTTGTTGATATTGCCCATTTGGGCACAGCCAGAGCTGGTCGCAATCGCTACAGCGAGCATGGATACGATGAACTTTTTACGCACGGTGACTCTCCCTTGTGTGTCGCATCACTCCGCTCTCAGCAGAGGTTTTGTAAGGTTGTAAAGCATGGCTTGTGAGGTCATGGCCCAGTCGAATACCGAAGCCACCAACACCGGTTGCCGGCCCTGACTTCTGAAGGCATCGCGGTAACCCGCGGAGTCGACGATGCCGTTGCTGAGCGCCAGCGGCACGCTGATGATCACGGCGATCGCCAGCGGCCGCACAAAGCGGATACGCCGGCGCAGCGGTCTATTGGCTTCAATACTGGAGATGACCAACTTCACCAGACTGATCGCGCTATAGAACAAACCGCTGAGTAGCGAAAAGGGGATAAACCACATGTTTTTGACCACATTCAGGCCTTCCAGCCCCTTGATGTCTGTGTGGGCGACATCAACGGCCATGTTGTCGGCAATGGCGGGCAGGTAACGCTGGAATTGCTCGCGGGTGGCGAACAGGTTCATCCCCTTCACATACAGCGGGCCGAGTGTGGTTTGGGCCATATGGCGAATTTCGGGGGTGGTCATCAACGCGTCGCGACTGCGGATACCCGGCTGGATAGAGCGGGCGTATTCGTCAATTGACGGCGTGTAGCCCAGATCGCGTCCCGCACGGGGCCAAGGGATCGGCTTGTGGTCGTTGCCACCTATCCCTGCGGCGCGCAGGCCCTCAAGTTTTGCGTAGGCCCGGATGATGTCCTCAGCTGAAGGCACAGTGTTTTCTGTCAGGCGCTCGTACAACGCCTCGCCATTTCGCACGGTATAGCCCCGAAAAACGGCGGCGGCAAAGCCCTGAAAATTCCTGTCGATACGCTCTACATAAGAACCCTGCACGCTCATCAGCACGCCAATATTGGCGATAAAGGCCTTGCCTTCGCCCCGGTCCTTGTACGCTTTGTAGGGCAAGCCCTGAATGGTCAGCGAGTCGTACAGCAGACCTTTTTTAGTCACGTAGGCGTACAGGCTGCTCACCCGCAACGGGGCCGGGAATTGTTCGGCAATCCAGTCCGGCGCAGCCCCTTGAAACCACCAGGTGGCGGGGGTGACGATCAGCGTTGAGGCGGCCAGCCAGATCCACAACACCCGCCCTTTATCTTTGAAACGATCGTGGCACAACCCCCAAACGAGCAAGCACATACTGGTCGAGGCCAGGATCTGACTGAAGGTTTCCAATGCTTCGAGTTTTTTGAGAGGGATGTCGGCCCCGGCCATGTTCAACAGTTCAGCGTTGAAGAACAGGCTGCAGATCAGATAGATCGCGTTCAAGACGACGAGTGCGACGAACATCCAACGAGTCCTTGTCAGAATGGCGGCAGTGAGCAGTGGAAAAAGAGGGGCGCTCAAAAAGGGGTAGCATATTGCCACCTCACCCACCCGGACACCACCTCTAATCGAGCCTACGCAAGTGTTGGCCTAGCAACAGCGCAGCAACATTGTTGTTGTGTGAGTGCCGTGTAGCCGCTGACGAGGTACGAGGCTGCGTTCGGCTGCGCAGCAGTCGCGACCTGACACCGTGGTGTGTCATGGCCATTCACGGCGCCGTATTACGGGCGCTGCGCATCCGATCGCAGCCTGCGGCAGCGGCTACAGCAGGTGCGGGCACACTTATTGCTCTGACCCATTAAACGACCTTCACTGTGGAGTCATTCAATGGGTAATGTCCAAACCGCAGGCGCTGTGCCGCAGGCGTTGTGGCGCCAGGCACCGATCGGCGAGTTGGTCGATCTGGGGCAGATCTATCGCGGACCGCTGGCGCTGTTACGCCTGCAAAGCACACCCAAGCGGATTTTGAGCCGTGGCGAAGCCGTGTTGCTCGGGCTGTTCGCCCTGGCACTGCACGGCGCGGTGATTTATTGGGTCAGCCAGTCACCGACCACCGTGTTGCCCATCGTGCCGCCGGAAGTGCCACCGATGACCATCGAGTTTTCCGCGCCAGCGCCGGTGATTGAAACACCGCCCCCACCGCCTGAACCTGTGGTACAGCCCGTCGTGGAACCGCCGCCGCCTGTCGTCGATGAACTGGCCGCGAAACCGGCCCCCAAACCAAAGCCAAAGCCAAAACCTAAGCCAGTCATAAAGCCGGTCGCCAAACCTGTGGCCAAACCGGTCGAGCAACCTCCAGCACCGCCCGCGCCGCCCGTTGCTGCACCCGCGCCCCCTGCTCCCGCAGCGCCCAAACCGGTGACCCCGGCATCCGCCAACGCCGGCTACTTGCACAACCCGGCGCCGGAATATCCGTCACTGGCCATGCGCCGCGGCTGGGAAGGCACAGTACTGCTGCGTATTCACGTGCTGGCGAGCGGCAAACCCGGCGAGATCCAGATTCAGAAAAGCAGTGGCCGCACCCCACTGGATGACGCCGCACTGGCCGCTGTTAAACGTTGGAGTTTTGTCCCGGCCAAACAGGGCGATGTGGCCCAGGACGGCTGGGTGAGCGTGCCCATCGACTTCAAGATCAACTGATTACACCCCTATCGAACCCTGCGGGCTACCTGACAAAAGGCGCATCGCTACACACGACTCAATGCCTTGTTGGAGAGCCACACCATGAACCTGATCGCGTCCCCTTTTGAATCCATCGAACATGCGGTCATCTGGCTGCTGATTATTTTCTCCGTCGCCACCTGGGGCTTGGCCCTGCTCAAGGGTGTGCAGTTCAACCGCCTGAAACGTCAGGACAAACGCTTTCTTAAACAATTCTGGGGGGCCACCAGCCTGGACTCGGCCGCCGAACTCGCCAGCCAGTTGCCCGGCGCAGCAGCCCGTGTCGCCCAGGCGGGCTATGCCGCCATTCAAGTAGGTGAAAGCACTCACGCCACCGACTTGAGCCACGCGATTAACCATCAAGACCGCCTTGAACGCTCACTGCGCCAGCAAATCGTGCGCGAACGCCGCTCGTTGGAAACCGGTCTGGCAGTCCTCGCCAGTATCGGCAGCACTTCGCCGTTCATCGGCCTGTTCGGTACGGTGTGGGGCATCATGTCGGCGCTTAAAGGCATCAGTGCCGCAGGTTCTGCCAGCCTCGAAACCGTGGCCGGGCCGATTGGTGCGGCACTGGTGGCCACGGGGGTGGGTATTGCGGTCGCGGTGCCCGCGGTGCTGGTTTACAACTACTTTCTGCGCCGCCTGAAACTGACCGCTGCTGACCTGGATGACTTTGCCCACGACTTCTACAGCCTTGCGCAAAAGAATGCATTCCGCGTGCTGTTGCACCCGGTGTTGAACAAGCCTGCGACCACCGGCGCCGGACAAAACGTCAAAGAGGCTTCCTGATATGGCTTTCTCGACGCAAGACAGCGATGAAGTGATGAGCGAAATCAACGTCACGCCACTGGTGGACGTGATGCTGGTGCTGCTGGTGGTGTTTATCGTCACCGCGCCCCTGCTGACCAACTCGATCCCGATCAACCTGCCCAAGACCGAATCGGTCGCCCCGGTGGAGCAAAAAGACCCGTTGGTGGTGAGCATCGACGACAAGGGCAAAGTGTTCATCAACAAGGACGAAGTGCAGCCGGACGTGCTGGAGTTCAACCTTAAATCGGCCAAAGCCAAAGACCCTGAAGTGCGTGTGCAACTACAGGCTGACAACGGCGTGAACTACGGCGAAGTGGCCCGCGCCATGGCCTCGATTGAACGGGCGGGCATCACCAAACTGTCGGTGATTACGGCGAAGTGAAACGGCTTTTCTCACGTAGCAGCTGCCGCAGGCTGCGTTCGACGACGCAGTCGTCGCAAATCCAGGAAACTCGGGATGTCGGTTCTACCGAGTTTTCAGATTTGCGATCGCTGCGCAATCGAACGCAGCCTGCGGCAGCTGCTACGGGTCTGGGTCCACTCAGGTAATCGGCGCCGGGTTGAACAGGGTGATGTCGTTGTGCAGTTTGTGCTGTTCGGCCCAGGTGTGTTTTTTGCCGCTGGCCACGTCTAGGTAGTAACGGAACAGCTCCCAACCGAGGTCTTCGATTGAGGCCCGTCCCGTGGCAATACGTCCGGCATCAATGTCGATCAAGTCGGGCCAGCGGCGCGCCAGTTCGGTACGGGTCGAGACCTTCACCACTGGCGCCATCGCCAGCCCATAGGGCGTGCCGCGGCCCGTGGTGAATACGTGCAGGTTCATCCCGGCCGCCAGTTGCAAGGTGCCACAGACAAAATCGCTGGCCGGCGTCGCGCAAAATATCAGGCCCTTGCGGGTGACTCGCTCACCAGGGCCGAGCACGCCGTTGATCGCGCTGCTGCCGGATTTGACGATGGAGCCCAACGACTTCTCAACGATGTTCGACAAGCCGCCTTTCTTGTTGCCCGGTGTGGTATTGGCGCTGCGGTCCGCTTCGCCCTTGGCCAGGTAGCGGTCGTACCAGTCCATTTCGCGCACCAGTTCCTGGGCGACGGTTTGGGTTTCGGCACGCGAGGTCAGCAAGTAGATGGCATCGCGCACTTCGGTGACTTCGGAGAACATCACCGTGGCCCCCGCCCGCAGCAGCAAGTCCGAGGCATAGCCCAGCGCCGGGTTGGCGGTGATGCCTGAAAAGGCATCGCTGCCACCACATTGCATGCCCAGAATCAGTTCGGATGCGGGCACCGTCTCGCGGCGGCGCTGGTCGAGTTTCTTCAAACGGATCTCAGCCAGCGCCATGATCTGCTCGATCATTTCGGTAAAACCGTGACTGGAATCCTGCAAGCGGTACATCCAAGGGTCGCTCAAATCCACCGAGGGATCGTTTTCGTGCATGACCTGCCCGGCCTGCAATTTTTCGCAACCCAGACCGATCACCAGCGCTTCGCCCCCCAGATTGGGGTTGCGCGCCAGGTTGCGCACTGTACGGATCGGGATGTAAGCATCGGCCGCCGTGATGGCGACGCCACAGCCATAACTGTGGGTCAGCGCCACCACGTCATCGACGTGGGGGTAGCGCGGCAGCAGTTCTTCCTTAATGCGTTTGACCGCGTGGTCGAGCACCCCGGTCACGCACTGAACGGTGGTGGTGATGCCCAGAATGTTGCGTGTACCGACGGTGCCATCCGCATTGCGAAACCCCTCGAAGGTATAACCTTCCAGCGGCGCCGCTGCTTCAGGCACTTCGGTGGCCATGGGCAGGCTGTCCAGGGGCGGGGCGGTGGGCATGCGCAGTTGGTCTTCATTGACCCAACGGCCTCGCTCAATGGCTTGCAAGGCGTAACCGATGGTCTGGCCGTAGCGAATCACTTCGCCCCCTTGCGGGATGTCCACCAGGGTGACTTTGTGGCTTTGCGGCACGAAATCCAGTGTCACCAGCCCGTCGGCGAACACCGTACCAGCCGGCACGCCCTGGTCGTTGACCACCACGGCCACGTTATCGCGCGGGTGCAAGCGGATCGAGCGCGGTGAGTCGGAATGTTCAATCAACGTCATGGCGCCGTTCCTTAACTATGGGCGGGTGAAAGTTCAACGATTGTCGGACCGCTGGCCGGTGGTTCTTTGAGGACTACGCGTTTGATCGGGCCGACGATGACCAGGTAACTGAACACGGCGACCAATGCATTGCAGCCCACGAAGACCAGCGCCCACTTGAACGATCCGGTTGCGCTGATGATGTAACCAATGACAATCGGGGTGGTGATCGAAGCGATATTGCCAAACATGTTGAACAGGCCACCACTCAGGCCGGCAATCTGCTTGGGCGAGGTGTCCGACACCACCGCCCAACCCAGCGCGCCAACCCCTTTGCCGAAGAACGCCAAGGCCATGAAACCTACGACCATCCACTCAATGTCCACGTAGTTGCACGCCACAATGCTGCTCGAGACCAACAGGCCGGCGATGATTGGCGCCTTGCGGGCGAACGTCAGCGAATGGCCTTTGCGCAGCAGGTAATCGGAAATCACCCCGCCCAGTACGCCGCCGACAAACCCGCAGATGGCCGGCAATGAGGCAATAAAGCCCGCTTTGAGAATGGTCATGCCACGCTCTTGCACCAGATACACCGGGAACCAGGTCAGGAAGAAATAGGTGATGCCGTTGATGCAGTACTGGCCCAGATAAACGCCCAGCATCATGCGATTGGTCAGCAGTTGGCGTATGTAATCCCACTTGGGACCGTCAGCTTTTTTGCCTTTCTGGTCCATGTCGACCATGCCGCCGTTTTCCGCAATATGCTTGAACTCGGCCTCGTTGATACGTGGGTGTTCACGCGGGCTGTAGATCACTTTCAACCAGATACCCGAGAAGACGATGCCAAACATCCCCATCACGATAAACACATGTTCCCAACCGAAGGAGTAAACGATCCAGCCCATCAGGGGGGCGAAGAGCACGGTGGCAAAATATTGCGCCGAGTTGAATATGGCGGACGCGGTGCCCCGCTCTGCGGTCGGGAACCACGCGGCGACAATGCGGGCATTACCAGGAAAGGATGGCGCTTCGGCCAACCCCACCAGAAAGCGCAGCATAAACAGCGCAACCACGGCAGTGGACATGCCGAACTCACCGACAAAGCCTTGCAACACGGTAAACAGAGACCAGGTGAAAATGCTCAGCGCATAGACTTTTTTCGAGCCAAAGCGGTCGAGCAACCAGCCGCCGGGGATTTGCCCGGCCACGTAGGCCCAGCCGAAGGCGGAGAAGATATACCCCAGGGTGACGGCGTCGATACCCAAGTCTTTTTGCAGGCTGGAGCCTGCGATGGCGATGGTGGCACGGTCGGCGTAATTGATCGTGGTCACCAGAAACAGCATGAGCAAGATCAAATAACGGACATGCGTAGGCTTGGTCGCTTGCATGTAAAAACTACTCCCACTGATTATTTTTATACGCGGGTGAATCTCTTCGGGTGTCGCTTGGGGCGGTGCAGCGTGCCAACGTATTCCTTTACGCAAAAAGCCGCTGATTTCTCAGCGGCTTTGATAATTGCTTACTGCGGACCCTGCTTGTCGATCAAGGCGGCCAGTGCTTCGTATTCTTCTGGTAACAAGTCGGTCAGTGGCGTACGCACAGGCCCGGCACTGTAACCGGAAATAGTCGCGCCAGCCTTGACGATGCTCACGGCGTAACCGGCTTTGCGGTTGCGGATATCCAGATACGGCAGGAAGAAGTCGTCGATGATTTTGCCCACGGTGGCGTGATCTTCGCGGGCCACGGCGTGGTAAAAGTCCATCGCGGTTTTCGGGATGAAGTTGAACACGGCCGAGGAGTAAACCGGCACGCCCAATGCTTTGTAGGCAGCGGCGTAAACTTCTGCGGTCGGCAAGCCGCCCAGGTAGCTGAATCGGTCGCCAAGACGACGGCGAATCGAAACCATCAACTCGATATCGCCCAGGCCATCTTTGTAACCGATCAAGTTAGGGCAGCGCTCAGCCAGACGTTCCAGCAACGGTGCGGTCAGACGGCATACGTTACGGTTGTAGACGATCACACCGATTTTGACTGACTTGCATACCGCTTCAACGTGGGCGGCAACGCCATCCTGGCTGGCTTCGGTCAAGTAGTGCGGCAGCAACAACAGACCTTTAGCCCCCAGGCGCTCGGCTTCTTGAGCGTACTCAATGGCTTGGCGAGTCGAGCCGCCGACACCGGCAAGAATCGGTACGCTGGTGGCGCACGTGTCGACGGCAGTCTTGATCACTTGCGAATATTCGCTGGCCGCCAGGGAGAAAAACTCACCGGTGCCGCCCGCTGCGAACAAGGCCGAAGCACCATACGGCGCCAGCCATTCCAGACGCTTGATGTAGCCCTCACGGTGAAAATCACCCTGAGCATTGAAATCGGTCACCGGGAAAGACAGCAGGCCGGAAGAGAGGATGGACTTCAGTTCTTGTGGATTCATTATTCGAACACCCTGGGAGCTTGTTGTTATTAAAAAGCCAGCAGCGCTTGGCTGTGTCGTACGTCATCGTACAACTATAAAAACAATCGTCAATCCCATTTCTTTCAATGGCCGCTAAATTGGCGCACTCCAAACCATAGATAGCCTGATCTAGAGCGCTTCAATCGCGAAATAAGTTAGAAAATTTAATTTAAAGACAGATCGTACGTCAGCCTTTACGACCGCTTTGCCTCTGATCACAGCATCGCAACGCTCGACAGCGTCTACAGGTATTTGGCCGGCCGGCCGGGCAATCGCGCCAGACTTACCCTCGCGCTTCGGCCTCTTCATGGGCGTGACGCAAACGCTCACGGCTGTTGGTCAAATGCAATCGCATGGCCGCACGTGCCGCATCGGAGTCCTGACGAGCAATCGCGGTGTAGATTTCTTCGTGCTCACGGCTCAGACGGTTCATGTAACGTTGCTGGTCATCATGGGCCAGGCTCGCCGAATTAAGCCGCGTGCGAGGAATAATGCTGGTGCCCAGATGCGTCATGATGTCGGTGAAGTAACGGTTACCGGTCGACAGCGCAATCTGCAAATGGAACTGAAAGTCCGAAGCCACTGCGTCCCCGTCGCGGGCGGTACTTTCGTTCAAGGCATCGAGTGCGGCACGCATCGCCGCCAATTGCTCAGGGCTGCGACGTTGTGCAGCCAAGCCCGCTGACTCCACTTCGAGGCTGATGCGCAACTCAAGAATCGCCAGCACATCGCGCAAAGTAACAATGGTGGCAGGGTCAATGCGAAAGCCGCTGGGGCTCGGCGTGTCCAGCACAAAGGTGCCGATGCCGTGCCGGGTTTCGACTTGGCCAGCGGCCTGAAGGCGGGAAATCGCTTCGCGCACGACCGTTCGGCTAACGCCATGCGCTTCCATGATCGCGGACTCGGTGGGCAGCTTATCGCCACGCTTAAGCAAACCGTCGCGAATCTGATCGGACAGTACCGTCACCAATTCCTGCGCGAGGCTACGGCGTTTGCGAGGAAGGCGCGGTATGTCGTTTGGGTTTTCCATGGTGTAGATCGTTCTCGAATTCAGAGGTATCGGGGGCTAAACATGCCCACATAATAGCTCAAGGCGGTTGTACGATCACGTATGACGATAATCGTGCGCCCGCCGCCCTTCCGTCCACTGCCCTTCCAGTAGCGATCTAGCTATAAATGTAAGAAGAATTGCATTCCCCTACGATTGAAACGGAGCCGTCTGCCGCGCAATCCAACTCCGTCCGATACGCATTCTGTTGCAACTTCCCCACGCTCCTTGGAGGACTTTATTCCAATGGAGCTTTACCTATGCCGAACTTGAAACACCCTTCCCAGACACCTCTTACCTTGAGCCTGATGGCGGGTGTGTGGGCCTTCGCGTCGCACGCGCTGGCCTATTCCGAGCAAGGGCGTCTGCATGACACGGCCAGTTGGCGCAGCCATGAGTTCACCTCGAATTGGGGGTTAGCGGCCATCGGGGCGGATGCAGCCTATGCCCGAGGACTGAGCGGTGATGGCGTTCGTCTGAGCCTGGCTGATTCTGGTACTGACCTGCGTCACAGTGAGTTTGGCGCAAAAGATCATCGTCCGATTCGCTTGGCGGATGAAGGCTGCCACAGGGAAATAATGCCGACCGCCACTCAGCCCGGCTGCTTCTATTCAGAGGGCGATCGGGCCAGTATCGAATACAACGATTTACCCCCCAAAACATTGGCTATGTTGCAAGACATGGTCGCCAACGGAACCCTGTCCAGCCTGGAACTTCATCGATACAAAGGCATGTTGGGCGCGTCTTACGAGCCTCATGGCACCCACGTGGCGGGCACCATGCTGGCCAATCGTGACGGCAATGGCATGCACGGCGTGGCTTACGGGGCAAACCTGAGTCCGATCCGGCTTTTCAGTCACCTCTATAACGATGCGCCCTACTCACTCAATCGAATCAAGACGGTTAGCGCGAGTAACGAGGCGTACGCAACTGCGTATAAGCACATGCAAGAACAGAACGTGCGCGTCATCAACCACAGTTGGGGTATTCCTGAAGACCTTGATACCGTTGAGCAACTGGATGCAGCTCTAAGCGTGCAGCGCTCATCGCTCGGCACTGTGTTGGGCAACATGTCCCTGGACGGCGGCTTGTTACAAGTCTGGGCGGCGGGTAACTCGGTGATCCGAAATCAAACGCCTGACACGGCGCCCTTCGCGGATGCGCTGGCTTCGCTGCCGCGCGCCATGCCCGAACTGGAGCCTTACTGGCTAACCGTGGTCAACCTCAATCAAGACCTGACGCTTGATCCCACTTCATTCCGTTGCGGGTACAGCAAGGATTGGTGCGTGGCTGCGCCAGGTACCCGTATTCATTCATCCGTGATCGATGGCTGGGTCAAGGTCGAAAACATTTACGACGAAAACGATGAGGTGCAAGGATTCAAGGTGATAGATGAGCGCTTGGACTTTGATTACGACACCTATACGGGAACCTCTATGGCAGCGCCGCATGTAAGCGGCGCGCTGGGGTTGCTGATAGAACGATTCCCTTACCTCGATAACCCGCAAATCCGTGACGTGTTACTGACCACTGCGCAGGATTTGGGCGAGCCTGGCGTCGATGACGTCTATGGCTGGGGTTTGATAGACCTGAAAAAAGCCATCGACGGTCCCGGCCAAATACGCGTCGACACCACCGTGGTGATGGATCGCCGTGCGGGCGGCGCCGTGGTTTGGCAAGGGAATGCCTGGGACGATTGGCGCAACGACATCAGTGGCCCCGGGCACCTAAGCAAAGCCGGTGAAGGCTGGCTCAGGCTGAGCGGTGACAACAGTTTTGCCGGTGCAACCGTTTATGCCGGCCTTTTAGAGCTTGATGGTCACAACCGGTTGAGCCGCGATTTAACGGTTCAGGGAGGGTTACTGCGACTTAACGGGTCTTTGCAGGACACCGATCTGAACGTAAAAGGGGGGATCGCACAGATCAATGGCAGACAACAGCGGGGGCTGACCCGCGTCAGTGTGGCGGGCGTGCTCAGTGGAGATGGCCAGCTCTCTGATACCCACGTCCAAGGTACGATTGTGCCCGGCAGCGATCATCGTCCGTTGACGATCAACGGCGAGTATCGACAGATCGAAGGGTCAACCATGGTTGTAGGCCAAGCCCTTAACCCGGCGTCCATCTCGCTACAGGTGCGCGGCTTGGCGCACATTGAGGGCGGGACATTGCGCCTGACACCTCTGCACGACGCTTTTCCTCTGGGCAAGCATTACGGCGTATTACAAGCCGATGCAGGGATCCATGGCCAGTTCACTTCGATAGACCATCGCCAGTTCTCGCCGTTTCTAAGCTTTACCCAGACCCGTGATGCACACACATTAGGGTTTGATGTGGGTCGTGGCCTGCCACTGGTTACAGCGGCTAACACCGCCAACCAACGCGCCACGGCGCATGCAGCCGATACGCTGGACATGTCGCAACCCCTGGCGCAGCGCCTGACCTCGCTCTTCCCGCAGGAAGCCACCCGCGCACTGGATCAATTAAGCGGCGAACTGTACCCCGGCATCCAGTCGGCCATGATCGAAGACAGCCGCGTCATGCGTGAAGCTGCCTTGCAGCGGGCACGCAGCGCGGGGGACAACACCTGGCGACCGTCTGGCTCTGCCGGTCAAGCCGTATGGGTACAGTCGATCCACAGTACCGGTCGATTCGACGGTGACGGCAACGCCGCACGTATCAGCCACTCGCGCAAAGGCGTGATGATCGGCGCAGACCGTGACTTCGATCAAGGCACGCGTGCTGGCGTGCTGCTGGCGAGCACAGAAGGCAGCGTGACCACTGCAAACGCAGGCAAAGCCACGGTCGACACCTACCAGATAGGCATGCATGCGGGCCACACGTGGGGCGCGTTCGGCGTCTATGGCGGGGTCGCCTACGACCGAAACTCAATACACAGCAAGCGTGGAGTGAGTTTCAGCGATATTGATGACAGCCTGTCTACCCGGTATGTGAATCACACCCGACAACTCTTTACCGAAGGCACTTACCGCTGGGCGCTTGGCCCATGGGACGTGCAGCCCTATGTGCAGTTTGCTCATATCAACACCCGTAGCGCCGGATTCAGTGAAACCGCTGGTACCACAGCCTTGAAGGGCAAACCCGCCAGCCAGGCTGTCAACCTGAACACAGGCGGTGTACGCCTCAGTCTCGACATGGGCAAAACGTCCATGGGCCCTTCGTGGCTAAGCCTAAACGGCGGTGTTGCGTACACCCGCGCCAGTGGCGACTTGAGCCCCACTGTGGATGCTTCCTGGCAAGGTGCCAGCAGCATGCGCATTGCCGGTGCGCCGCTCAACCGTTCGGTTGTAAACATCAATGCGGGCGCTGTTGCTCGTCTAACACGTGACAGCGCCTTGAGCCTGAACATTGCCGACCAGCGCGGCAACCGGTCACGGGAACAAAGCGTTAACGCGCAGTATCAGTTCGAGTTTTAAGCAAGGTGTCACAGCGGTTTGCCTGCGCTAACGCAGCGTTGTTCTGGCGGGCAGCCCCTCCCTTCAGTGTCGCAGTGAAGCCTCACCGATCACTGCGATACACCTCGGCAAAGACCTCAGTCATAGGTTTGCGCGGGTGGCGTTTGATCAGGGCTTTGACCTTGGCGCTCAGTCGCAGCAGTTCACTGCTCTGTTTGGCCCATTGTTCAGGCGGTAGCGGCTCGGACCATGCTTGCATGACTGGTGGCAATGCCCGACGGCCGACCTTGGCAATGCGTTTAATTTCCCACTCCACCAAATGGTTGGGCAGCGTCCACAGCGTCATGACGTGGTAGACGTACCAAAAGAAAGCGTAGATCCGGCCCACTTCCTTATCGCGCAAGCGCCGATGCATACCGGCGCGGGCATTGCGGAAGGTGTGAAGGCCTTCGTGAGGCGGATCGCCGGGTTCTTGCAGTCCGAGGGGATCTTGAAGGGTAGAGAGGTCGTTGAGTTCGTATTCCATATAGCCGCGAACAGCCTCCCAGTTGGAAATCGCCAACTGCAAACTGCCGCACTGGAACTCGACCCGGACTAACTCGCCTTCATGCTCAAACCCCATGCCCATGCCGTATTGGCGGGTGACACCGTATTGACTTGCGCCTTGAGCCTGCACGACCCACGCGGACAGCGATTCCCAGGGGACGAACAAAGGTTCAGTGGCGCCATCGGGCATAAAGCACACTTCGCGGCGCTGACGGTTGAAACGGGTGGGGATGACTTTGGTGAAGAGGTTGTGATGGTAGAGCCAGATGATAAGTAACACTACTGAAAGGCATAGTCCCATCCCTAAAGCTTGCGGCCACATCACATGAAAAAACTCCAATGAAAATTGAAAACTATTACTGACATTAGTCTTACCAACCAAAAAAATAATGAGAAAGGTTAATAACGGAAAACCGAATGCAACCAACCACACGAATGTAAATGGAACGCCCAAATTAAACTGATACGTAAATACCTTCGGCTCCCCGCCTCCGAAATCCATAAAAGCATCGTTATAACCACTGATATAGGGACAGAAGGGATGCTCACTGGTTGGCAAAGGCAAGGGAGCTAAACAAGTTTGGCGACCCGAAGGGAAATATTCGACATCTCCCGCACGATTAGCCCCGGATTTACTTTTAAGTCCGACTGTCATTGCGGTACACCTCGGCATATACCTCAGTAATAGGCTTACGCGGGTAGCGCTTGATCAGGGCTTTGACCTTGGCGCTCAGTTGCAACAGTTCACTGCTGGGTTTGGCCCATTGTTCGGGCGGCAACGGCTCGGACCATGCTTGCATGGCGGGCGGCAACGCCCGGCGGCCGACTTTGGCGATGCGTTTTATTTCCCATTCCACCAACCGGTTAGGCAGCGTCCACAGCGTCATGACGTGGTAGACGTACCAAAAGAAAGCGTAGATCCGGCCCACTTCCTTATCGCGCAAGCGCCGATGCATACCGGCGCGGGCATTGCGGAAGGTATGAAGGCCTTCGTGAGGCGGATCGCCGGGTTCTTGCAGTCCAAGGGGATCTTGAAGGGTAGAGAGGTCGTTGAGTTCGTATTCCATATACCCGCGAACAGCCTCCCAGTTGGAAATTGCCAACTGCACACTGCCGCACTGGAACTCGACCCGGACTAACTCCCCCTCATGCTCAAACCCCATGCCCATACCGTATTGGCGGGTGACGCCATATTGGGTGGCGCCTTGGGCCTGAACGACCCACGCAGAAAGCGATTCCCAGGGGACGAACAAAGGTTCAGTGGCGCCATCGGGCATAAAGCACACCTCACGGCGCTGACGGTTGAAACGGGTGGGGATGACTTTGGTGAAGAGATTGTGGGCTTGGAACCAGACGAATAGGCAAATGGCTGAGGATAGTAGCCACATTAGCAAAGCAGTTCCCCAAGAAGCTTCGAATATCCCTACCATAGCCTGCAAACTTTTTTCAAAGTTACCATCCAGCATAAGTCCCATGCAGCCACCTAGGAGTGGAAATCCAAAAGCAGCGATACATGCACACGTAAAAGGTCCCCCCAGCCAGATCTGATAGGAAAAAACATTGGGTTCTCCTCCACCGAAATCCAGAAAGGTGTCGTTATATCCACTGATATAGGGACAGAACGGATGCTCACATGTCGGCAAGGGCAAGGGGGCTAAATAAGTTTGGCGACCTGAGGGGAAATATTCGACATCGCCCGCGCGATTATTAGAAGCGCTGTTCTTTACCGGCCCACTCATTGCGACACGTCCAATGCAGTTACTTCCACACCAACCAGCGGTGTCTTCTGAACAGTTATTGAGTATTCCACCGAAGGAAAGCGCCCCTCTTCCAAAATATTGAAACGGATACAGCGTGTCTGCTCCATCACTTGTTCATTCTCATCGAAATACTGAAGGTTAATCACCAGCAATAACTCTTCTGAAACTTTGCCAACAACTGGTTCAGGATTTCGCGGATAGCTCAGTTTCAACATCAATGGTTCGGTATTCCCCTTCTCCTTTTGATTACTCACCGCCTGCTGCAGACCCAAGCACACTTCATCACTGATCACTTCCCACTGCTCCGCAGGACGTTCACGACCGCCATGCATTATTTTTGTAATACGCTGAGCACCTATAAATAATTTATTCCTTATTTCCCCCTCCAGTGAAGCGTGGAAATCCGCGACACTCAAACCCGGGACAATCATGAAAATTTCCCCCACCTTAGTGTTGGGTAAGAGACTAAGCCAGAACGATTCACCAGAAACGCCCTTAATCTGCACGAACGGGGCCTGTAAAAGTTTGGTTAAATGGTTCTGAAACTCTATAAGAGTCAAGCGTCTACGCTTATCTGTATCGCGACTCCATGGAGTGCTTTGTAACCACTCATCATGAGGGCTGGTGTTGTAGCGGTTGTATAACCAAGTTCCGCCCAACTCCAAGAGAGTGAACATTCCACCGAACAAATTGGCCCGAAAAAACACTGTTGCCAGACGTGTGCCTGAAGCAACCCACGCAGCTTCTCGGGCTGCCCCTTTAGCGGCCATCAGTACGTTCAGGCCTGCTTTCGTGGTGTTATACAGACCATAGGTATTACTAAGAGCCAAGCCTCCCGAACCGATCATCGACAAAACAGCACCCTGCTGTGCGCCACGATTGCCACTACGCACCGCTTGTAACCATTGGCCGTGATAGCCTTTAAAACTAACGATCGCTGCAATCAAGCCAAAAACATAAGTCCCAAACCCCAACCCAACATGCAACTTACCTATTGTGACTAGCAAACGACTGAGGGCATTCGATTTCAGACTGACACCCAAAGCTTTTGCCTGCGCACTAAGTGCCGTATCAAATACTCCCTGCGCTGCCGCAAAACCAGCAGCTCCTGTAGCAGTTGCAGCAATCAAAAATGCACCCCATTGCTTTTCATGTGCTGGCAATGAGTACGTTTCTTTAAATATCTGCGCCAAATTCACCGCCTGCGCCACAAACAGCAACAACGCCGCCCCATCCCCCAGCACACTCAATGCCGACGCACTCTTCACGCCATTGCGAAAATCCCTCATTAACCCGGCAGCTTGCCGTTGGCCTTCGTTCGGGAAGATGACCGTCAACCCGGCGCGCTCGGGGGTTGCCCCGAACAGCCGTGCCTGTTCATCCGGCAGTTCCACTATCGGGCTGATACTTGCTGCCAGTCGCTTTTCGCCCGAGTCCAATTGCCAGTTCAGGTAATTAATCTTCTGCTGAACTTCAACCGATTGAGCCGATGTGTGTCCCTTTCCTCCCTTGCTCCGCGCAATCTTGTTGGCTTGTTTACGCTCGCGTTTAAGCTTCCTCATTTCAGCCCGTTGTTTGAGTACTTCTTGCAGCGTGTAGCGCAGGCTGGCTTTTTCTTCCGGGGTGGCAAATTTAAAGGTCACGCCTTCGGTTTTTGCGGCTTGCAGAATTTTCGATTTCAACGCAAAGGGCAGGTTGCGAAACAGTTGATCAAGGTCGGGCATGGTGTGCCCTTTGAACACCTCCGCAAATTCGGCCAATAATTTTTCCAGCCCGCGGTTCAGGGCCGGCGCCAAGCTATTTTGCGCGGCGTTGGCGACGATACGCTTGCTTTCAGGCAGGTCGTCCAAGGCCGGTAAACGCCCGTGTTCAATGCTGCGCAGTTGCTCGAACAACCCGCGGGAGTTGTTAAATACGGTCATGCCCGCCGCATTCAAAAAGGCGTATTGCACCCATAAGCCGGTTTGTTCGCTGTAGGGCAAGGTGTAGTACAGCGGGCGGCTAAATTGCGGATGGCGCTCGATGAATGCATACAGTTGATCGCAGGCTTCGTCGCTTCGGCAAATGTCTTTCAGGCAGGCATATTCAAGGGTGAAGGCAAAACCGGCCTGCTGACTGAGTTGCGGGTCGAGGTACCAGGCATTTTTGTGAAAGCTGCAGGTCGTGGTCAGCGCCACGCGGTCGG